>DASQOO010000070.1:0-21238 GCA_035644435.1 Steroidobacteraceae bacterium
GAGCGTGCGCGCGAGCTTGATCATCGCCGTGACCATCGCCTGGTTCACCGAATCGCGCGCCAGGTTGCGGATGAATGAGCCGTCGATCTTGAGGAAATCCATGGTGAGATTCTTGAGATTCGAGAAGCTCCCCATGCCGCGGCCGAAATCATCGAGCGCGAACTTGCAGCCCATCCCGTGCAACACGCCGATGAAGCGGCGCGCGTGCTCGATGTTGGTGATCACGGAGTTTTCCGTGACTTCGAAACACACCTGCAGCGGCGACACACCGGTGCGATCCAGGCAGTCGACCACGAACTCGAGGAACTGCGTGTCGCCCAGGGTCTGGCCCGAGATATTGATCGCGATGCTGTGATCGGCCGCGAGCCGCAGCGCGCCTCTGCCGAGTGCGGCCAGCGCGGTCTGTACCACCCACCGGTCGATCAGCGACATCAGGCGATAGGTCTCCGCGGCGCGCAGGAATTCGCTGGGGCTGACTTCCTTGCCGTTTTCGTCCTTGAGGCGGATGAGCACTTCGAGCGCGGGACCGTTCTGCACCTGCGGCGTCGCCGGCAAGATGGGCTGCGCGTACAGCTCGAAGCGATTCTCCTTGAGTGCTGTCTGCAGCTTTTGCAGCCAATGGATCTCGCCGCGGTGGCGCGCCACCGCTTCATCGCGCGCGGAGTACACGTTAACGCGCGTGCCCTGCTGCTTGGCGACGTAGCATGCGGAGTCCGCAGCCCCCAGCAGTTCATCGGTTGAACCGCTCTCGCGCCCGATTTCCACCAGGCCGATGCTGACGTCGATGTTGAATATCTTGTCCTTCCACACGAAGCGGTAGTCGGCGATGGCGCGGCACACATCGTCCGCGATCTGCCGCGCCTTCTCGAGCGGGCAGCCGATCAGGAGCATCGCGAACTCATCGCCACCGATGCGGGCGACGGTGTCCGAATCACGCACTGCGTCTTTCAGCAGTGCCGCCACTTCGCGCAGCATGTTGTCGCCGGCGAGATGACCACAGCTGTCGTTCACCACCTTGAAGCGGTCCAGGTCGAGATAACAGAGCACGTGCGATGCCTCGCCGGCATGCGCGCCATCGAGCGCTTCCTGCAGCCGCCCTTCGAATTCGCGCCGGTTGACGAGCCCGGTGAGCGCATCGTGACTCGCCTGGTAGGACATCTGGCGCGCCATCCCGCGCTGCTCCGACACGTCGTGCAGCACGATCGCGGCGCCGTTCACTTCATTCTGCAGGCCCCGCAGCGGCGAGACGTTGAGCTCGATGTAGTGCTCCTCGCCCGTGCCACGCGCCAGCATCAGCGCCTTGCGACCCAGCGTAGCGCGCGCGCCGCTCGTCAGGCACTGGCGCACCGGATCGGCAAGCGACTGGCGATCGCTTTCGTTCAACAGGCTCACGATGTCATCCAGACCGTGTCCGATCGCCTGCATGGCAGTGGTGCCGGTAAATCGTTCCGCGGCCTCATTCATGTAGTCGATGCGTCCACGCTTGTCGGTCGTGATCACGCCCTCACCGATCGCCTGCAATGTGGCGAGCGCTCGCGAGCGTTCCTGCTCCGGCGCGCTGCCACCGTGGCGCGGTGTCATTTCCACCGCCGTGATGAGGAGCATTGGATCGCCGTGCGACTCGATCAGCGAGCCTGAAAGTTCCAGGCGACTCACCTGCCCCTGCGCACCGACCAGCTCGATCTCGTAGCGCTGCGCGGCCGGCTCGCCGGCCAGCATGCGCCGGATGTTCTCGCGCACCAGGTCCGCGTAGTCGGAAGGAACCAGTTCGTCGAGCTTGCGGCCGCTCAACTCCTGGGCGCTGAGACCGGTGAGCGCGGCGAAGCGCGTGTTCGCGTGCACGATGGTGTCACGATGCAGCACCACTGCTTCGCGTACTGCCTCGACCAGCCGGTTGTAGAGAAGGTCATGCTGCTGGGACTTCTGCGAACGGACGTCGAGACGCGTCAGCAATTGATTCACCGACGCAGCGGCGCTTGCAATACGAGGATCGTCCGAAGCGGGAACGAGGCGTTCGTCGACCCGCCCCGCGCTCGCAATCCGTTCCAGGTCGACGTTCAAAGCATCGAGCGCGCGGGATTCCCGGCGCTTGTGCAGATACAGTGCCAACGCGCCGGCGGCCATGAGTCCCAGGGCCAGCGACAGAATCTCAATCGTCGGCATGCGGTTGTTGTGCCTTCCTGATCCCGAGGTCGATAGAGAACCCCTGCCGTGTCAGGTGAAGTGGGGCGCGTTGCTACGTTGTGCTGGCGCGCTCTTGTATATCCCAAGGATAGCCGAAGGGCCTGATGACCCTGTCTACTTTTCACCATAATGATCAGGTTTCGGCGCACCGCCGCGCTTGTTTGACTCTATGAAACTCCGTAACCTGTGCCACCTTCTTCGAGGCCGGGCAGAGGTTTGCAAGCCTGATTCCCGATTCAAGTCAGAGCATGAACGTCGAGATCGCACGCAGACAGATGATCGAGCAGCAGGTGCGTGCCTGGGAGGTGCTCGACGATCGTGTTTTGGGAGCACTCGCCCAAGTGCGGCGTGAATTATTTGTGCCGCAGGGCTATCGCGAGCTCGCTTTCGCGGACACGCAGATACCGCTGGGACACGGCCAGTTCATGCTTGCACCGAAGGTGGAAGGTCGATTCCTGCAGGCGCTTGAATTGAATCCTGCCGATCAGGTACTCGAGATCGGCACGGGCAGCGGCTTCTTCGCCGCCTGCCTGTCACGACTTGCCGCCACCGTGCATAGCCTCGAGATCTTCCCCGACCTGAGCTCCTTTGCGCAGGAGAACCTGCGCGCCTCCGGCGTCAGCGGCGTGCACGTCGAAACGCGTGACGCGATGACTCTGGATGACTCGCGTCGCTTCGGGGCGATTGCCGTGACGGGCTCGCTGCCCGTTTACGACCGACGCTTCGAGCGCGCACTCGAGATCGGCGGGCGCCTGGTGGTCGTGGTCGGGCAGCCTCCGGTCATGGAAGCGCGACTCGTACGCCGCGCATCCGAGACGCAGTGGGTGCAGGAAAGTCTGTTCGAGACCGTGATCGAGCCGCTGGTGAATGCGCCGCAAGCGCCGCGCTTCTTGTTTTGAGCCTTGATCTTGGTCTGAACCCTTCTCGGTCTGAACCATGGTGCAGGAAATCACGCCCACGCAATTCCACGCGCGACGCGCGGCTGGTGCTGTGCTGCTCGACGTGCGCGAGGACTGGGAGTTGAAGGTCGCGAGCGTCCCGGACATCGTGCACATCCCGATGGGCCAGGTCCGCGAGCGTCTGAGTGAACTCGATCCGCAGCGTGAGACGGTGGTCATTTGCCGCTCGGGACGGCGTAGCCTCGAGGTGGCACGATTCCTCGAGCAACAGGGATTTCGATCGGTCGCTAATCTTACCGGGGGCATCCTGGCCTGGTCGCGTGAGCTGGACCCTTCGATTCCCGAATACTGAACGATGCTTGGCCGTGGCTGTCCGACGCGCCTTGTCGGCTACCACGGGGTGATATAGTCTTATACAACACTAGTTGTCCTTGATCTGCCAAAAATCCTTGGGTTCATGAAGGGGAACCGGATGAACGGACGAATTCGCGTTGCAATGGGCGTTCTCGCAGCCAGCCTGGTCGCCTCCAGCACATATGCAGCTGATTTACTTGAAGTTTATCAGCGCGCAGCGCAGAACGACCCTCTGATCAGGGAGGCCGAAGCAAATCGCTTGGCCGCGATGGAGGCAAAACCACGGGCCCTCAGCTCCCTCCTGCCGCAGATCGTCGGACTCGGCAGCATCAGCACGGGCAACAGCGACGGCGGATCGACGTTCCCGCAGATCGTGGCGGACCCTCAACCCGGCAACCCGCTCAACACGCGCATCGTCAGCTTTCCGACCACCAAGAAATCCGACCCCACCGACACAACGCAGTACGAGTTCCGCCTCACGCAGTCGGTGTTTCGCTGGGATCAATGGATGACGCTGAAGCAGGCGGATTCGCAGGTCGCGCAGGCCGAAGCGAACTACGTCGTCGCCGAGCAGGATCTGCTGGTGCGCAGCGCCGAGCGTTATTTCGACGTCCTCGCAGCCGAAGACACCTTGCAGGCCGCAACCACGGCGCGCGATGCGATCTCACGCCAGCTCGAGCAGGCCAACAAGCGCTTCGAAGTGGGCCTGATCGCCATCACCGATGTCCAGGAAGCGAAGGCCGCTTACGACAACGCCAACGCGGTCGTGATCGCCTCCAAGCGCGCGCTCGCCACGGCGCATGAGCAGTTGCGCGAGCTCACTGGCGATCCGTTCGAACAGCTGTCGAAACTTTCGCAGTCGATGCCGCTGAAATCGCCCGATCCGGAGGACGAGGAACAGTGGGTGAAGACCGCGATGGAGCAGAATTCCGCCTTGATCTCCAGCCGTCTCGCCGCCGAGATTGCGCGCGATACAATTTCGATCCGTCGCGGCGGACATTTTCCGACGCTCGACCTCGTGGCAAGTCACTCGGACTTCGACACCAACGAGACCAGCACGATCAACGACATCAACAACGGCAGCTCGGTCAAGGGTCCGACGGACTCGAACGCCACCGCTGACCAGATTTCCCTGCAGCTGGTCTTCCCGATCTACAGCGGCGGCGCCGTGTCCTCCTCGGTGCGAGAAGCCGTCTACCTGCATCGCGCGGCGCGTGAGCGCCTGGAAGCCACCGCTCGTTCGACGGAACGTGAGACGCGCGATGCGTATCTCGGTGTGCTGTCGGAGCTGTCGCGAGTGCAGGCGCTGCGCCAGGCGCTCGAATCGAGCCGGACCGCGTTGCAGGCGACCGAAGCGGGCTACGAAGTCGGCACGCGCACCGCAGTCGATGTGCTCGACGCCCGGCGTCGACTGGCACAGGCGGAAACCGACTACGCGCGCAGCCGCTACGACTACGTGCTGAATGTGATCCGGCTCAAGCGCGCCGCCGGCACGCTGCAGGCGCAGGAAATCAGCGACGTCAATCAGTGGCTGACAGCCACCGCTGCCACGTCGCCGCCGGCAACGCCGCAGCCGCAGACTGGCCCGTCGAGCGGTGATCCGCAGCTCCAGACCCCGCTGCCTGCTCAGCCGACGCCGCCGCGCAGCTGATCGACTCAGTTCAGCGATTGGTGCCGGTTCAGCAGCGCATCGATCAGGTCGAGAAGGCGCTGCGTGGCGCCGCGGTTGCCGTCCAGCGTGCGGCGCCCTGCGCTTCCCATCTGTTGGCGTTGCGCGGGTTCGCCGAGCAACGTGGCAACCTGCGTGGCGAGTTCCGCCGCGTCGTGCACCACCCGCACTGCGCCGACTTCCAGTAACAGTCGCGCCACATCTTCGCCGTTGAAGTTGTAAGGGCCGGTCAGGATCGGCAGGCCAAGCGCTGCCGGCTCGAGCAGGTTGTGGCCGCCGATCGGCACCAGGCTGCCCGCGACGAGCGCGACGTCCGATGCTGCGTAGAACGTCACCAGTTCACCCAGCGAATCGGCCAGCCAGACCTCGGTGTCCGGGCGGACCCGGGCGCCACTGCTGCGGCTCACGAAGCGAAACGAGCGCTTGCGTAACGCATTCGCCACGGACTCGAAGCGATTCGGGTGCCGGGGCACGAGCACCAGCAGCGCGTCGGGTATGCGCTTTTGTACTTCGAGGTGTGCATCGAGCACGAGATCCTCTTCCCCCTCGTGCGTGCTGCCGGCAATCCATACCAGGCGATCGGGCGCCAGCATTTCGCGCAACTGCCGGCCAGCGATCGCGGCGCCCTCGGGCAATTCGAAGTCGAACTTGATATTGCCGATCACATGCGTGCGCTGCGGGTTGGCGCCGATGGACTTGAAGCGCTCGGCATCACTCTTGCTCTGGGCCGCGATCATGATCCCGTGCGACAGCGTCTCGCGGAACAGTCCCACCAGCAGCCGATAGCGCCCCACCGAGCGCGGCGAGATCCGCGCGCTCGCCAACACCAGCGGCACACCGCGCCGTCCGCACTCGCGATAGAGATTGGGCCAGAGCTCCGTTTCGAGGATTACCGCGAGTCGCGGCCGTGCACGGTCGAAGAAGCGGCGCACGCAGCCTGGAATGTCGTACGGAGCGAAACGCACATGCACGTCGTCGCCGAACAAGCTGCGACCGCGCAGCGCTCCGGTTGGAGTGACTGTGGTCAGGACGAGTGGTATGTCCGGGTAGCGTGAGCGCAATGCGCGCACCAGCGGTGCCGCGGCCTGCACTTCTCCCATCGATACCGCGTGGACCCAGATCGTGGTGGCAGTCTCCCGTCGACCGAAGCCGAAGCGCTCGCCGAGGTTCTGCCAGTAACTGCGGTCCTTGAACCCACGCCACAACACGATGCCGAACGCGAATGGAACCAGGAGATAGGCGAGCGCCGTATAGACGAAGCGCATCATCGGCGCCGCCAAGCCTCGTGCGTCACGCCGCTGTCATCGTAGCCATCGGCCAGGGCAGTCCAGACGCCATTCTCGAGGCGATCGCCGGGCAGATCGCGGCAGATCTTCAGCAGCGAACGCTTCAGCCGCGCCAGATTCGCCGCGCGCCAGGCGCCGGGGGCGCGACGCGAACCGCGGTCGAAGTCGACCACGTACACGCGCTGCGAGTCGTCGAGCAGGATGTTGTGCGCATTCAAGTCTGCGTGACAGACACCGGCAGCGTGGAAACGGCGAATGCACTTGCCCACGTCGCGCCAGGTACTCACGGGCAGCGGGCCCATTTGCAGCAACGCGGATAGCGGCCTTGCATTCGGTATCCGCTCGGTGATGAGGTCGCCGCGATACGTCAGGCCGCGGCGACAATAGCGTGCCGCCACCGGAACGGGCACCGGGAGTGCCGCGGCATGCAGTTCGCGCAGCAGTCGCCACTCGCGAAACGGGCGAGTGCGTTCCTCGCCGCTCCAGAAATACGCGTCGGCGGAGAACCGCGCCGCCCAGCCGCCGCGTCGATAGTGCCGCAACACCCACTGCCGATCGCCTGCATCGATGAAATAAGCTGAGCCGCGTCCCGCGCCGGCTGCCGCGAGCGCGCCCTGGGCGTGCCAGGCGTTCGCGTCGAACAGCGCCGGGCTCGCGTTGCCCACCCGGGAGGCGTCATATAGCATGGCGCCGTCCTGCGTCGGCGCGCGACGCACGTCAGCAACCACCGAAGCGGGCGAAGCGCAACTCGCGGTCATTCGATTCCAGTGATTCTCTCCAAGCCCCCGCGTGAAGTCTGCATCCTGAGGCTATCGGCCATCGGCGATGTCTGCCATGTCCTGCCGGTCTTGCGCACGCTGCAGCAGGCCTGGCCGAAGGCGCGCTTCACCTGGGTGATCGGCAGGGTGGAAGCCAAGCTTGTTGGTCTCGTTCCGGACGTCGAGTTTATCACCTTCGACAAGCGTCACAGCTTGCGCGATCTCGGCCAGTTCCGCACTTCGATTCGCGAGCAGCGATTCGATCTGCTGCTGCACATGCAGCTCGCGCTGCGTGCCAGCTTCCTGAGCAGCTATGTGCGCTCGCCGATCAAGCTCGGGTTCGACCGCGCACGGGCGCGCGAGCTGCAGTGGCTGTTCACGACGCATCGGATCGCAGCACGCGATCGTGAGCATGTCATGGACAGTTTTTTCGGGTTCGCCGAGGCACTCGGCGTGCATGATCGCGTGTTGCGTTGGGACATCCCGTTGCCGGGTGACGCGCGCCACTATGCCGCGCAGATCATCAATGACCAGAGGCCGACACTTGTCATCAGTCCCTGCTCGAGCCATGCGCGACGCAACTGGCGGGCGGAGTACTACGCCGCGGTCGCCGATCATGCAGCGACCGCTCACGCGATGCGAGTCGTCGTCGTGGGCGGGCCCAGCAAGACCGAGCGCAAGATGGGCCAGGAGATCGAGCGCCACGTTCGCCAGCCGGTGATCAACACCGTGGGTCGCGATACGCTGCAACAGCTGCTCGCGTTACTGCAACGCGCCGATGTCCTGCTGAGCCCGGACTCTGGACCCGTGCACATGGCGAGCGCCGTCGGCATTCCGGTCATCGGTCTGTACGCGGCGACGAACCCGGAGCGCAGCGGTCCTTATCTCAGCCGTTCCTGGTGCGTGAGCAAGTACGACGAGGCGGCACGCAAGTATCTCGGGCGACCGGCGAGCGAGATCGCCTGGACCACCAAGATCGAGAGGCCGGGCGTGATGGACCTGATCACGCCCGCGGACGTGATCCGCAAGCTCGACAAGTTGATGGGCCAACGGGGCAAGCAGCCCAGGAAGTGGGCATGAGCACGATACTGGTGCCAATTTCGCCGGGCGAACTGCTCGACAAGATCACGATCCTGCGCATCAAGGCCGAGCGCATGAGCGACGCAACCAAGGTAGCGAACGTGAAACACGAGCTCGCACTGCTGGAAGCGACCTGGCGCGAATCGGTTCAAGGTGGCATCGATATCAGCGCGGAGGAACGGGCTCTCGAGACCGTGAACGCGCGGCTCTGGGACATCGAGGACGACATCCGCGATCAGGAGGCGCGCCGCGCGTTCGATGCGCGCTTCATCGAGCTCGCGCGCGCGGTCTACGTCAACAACGACGAGCGTGCGGCGATCAAGAAACGCATCAACCTCAAGCTGGGATCGAAAATTCTCGAAGAGAAGTCCTATAAGGACTATCGCAAGAACTGACTTCTCGACCGGGCCGGGCGCCCCGTCGGACACCTATTTCGATATCGTGTATTCAGCGCCGCAGTACGGGCACTTCGCCCAGCCGGTCGGCTCGATCGGCAGGTAAACGCGTGGATGAGAGTTCCACAGGTACATCTGCGGCATCGGGCATGAGAGCGGCAGGTCCTCACGCGAGACCTCGTAGTGGTTCTGCGCATTGGGTTGAATCAGCGTGCGCTGGGTGGGTTCGGTGGCGGCCACTCTCGAAATCCTCGACGGTCGGATGGCGGCGAAGTATAGCGGATCAGGGGGCCTGCATCGTCGCATTCCAGATCGCGATCACCTCGTGCCGCTGCGGCGCGAACTCCGTTTCGTCCACGACCGGCGGCAAGTCTTCGAGTGAGCGATGGTGAATGGCGGCGCGATAGGTGCGGTAGATCCGCGTCAGGGAATCGACGGTTTCCTGCGCCACAAGATTTGCCGACGCCACCGATTCGAGCTGCCGGATCGTATCGGAGAACATCACCAGCGGTGGATAGTGGTCGGACCAGTTCAGGGCCCAGTACTGGGCCAGGAACTCGATGTCCGCGATGCCTCCTGGATCCTGCTTGACATCGAACTGTCCCGCTCGCGCCCGGCTGAGCTCCAGGCGCATCCGTTCGCGCATCTTGCGCACTTCCTCACGCAGCGAGTCACGCCGCACATGCTGGCATAGCACGTCGATGCGAATCGCCTCGAACCTGGCACGCAGGTGCGTGGCTCCGGCGACGGCGCGCGCGCGCAGCAGCGCCTGGTGTTCCCAGGTCCAGGCTTCCGACTTCTGGTATTCGTGAAAGGCATCGATCTGCGTCACCATCAATCCGCCCTTGCCGCTCGGCCTGAGGCGCATGTCGACCTCATACAACCTGCCGGCGGAAGAATGCAGGGTCAGCAGGTGGATGATTCGCTGCCCGAGGCGCAGGAAGAAGACGCCGTTATCGAGCGCTCGCGCGCCGTTCGTACGCTGCACCTCGCCAGCGGAATCGTGCAGGAATACCAGGTCGAGATCGGAGGTGTAGCCCAGCTCGAGCGCGCCCAGCTTGCCGTACCCCACGGCTGCGATGCTCGCGGGCCGAAGCGCCTGCGGCGACCCGCACATCGGCACGCCGTACTGAAGCGTGATCTGCTGCCACGCCAGCTTGAGTGCCTGCTCGATGATGAGCTCGGCGATATCGGTGAGGCGATCGCTCACCTGCATCAGCGGCAACCGCCCTGTCAGGTCTGCGAGCGCCACGCGAAACAGTGCGGCCCGCTGGAACTGCCGCAGCGCTTCCACTTGGCGTTCCGGATCCGCATCCGGCGCGTGCTCCAGTCGCAGGCGAATTTCCTCCGCGAACTGCGCGCGGCTCGGCAGCTCATCGAGCACCCGTTCGTCGATCAACTCATCGAGCAGCAGTGGAAAGTCGGCCACCTGGCGGGCCAGGAATTCGCTTTGTGCGCAGAGCCGCACCAGGCGCTGGAGCGCGGCGGAGTTCTCGTTGAGGAGCGCCATGTAGGCGCTGCGCGTGCCCACGGACTCGAGTACGCGCAAGACGCGGCGCAAGGTCACCGCGGCATCGTTCGCCTCGGTGAGCGTGGCGAGCAGTCGCGGCATCAGGACCTGCAGGCGACGTCTGCCGGTCTCGCCGAGTCGCTGTACGGCAGCACTGTTGCGCCATTCGAGCAGCTGGGTGGTAAGTTCCGCCCCGCTTGCCAGTCCGAGGCTTTCGATGCTCGCCTGCAAGGCCTGCGGGGAGGGGTTGGTTTCCATCAAGGCCTCGAGCTCTCGCAACGGCGCAGCCGCGGCGCGGTTCGACGACGCGGTGGACAACAACATCTCGAATTGCCGCGTGACCGCGACACGGTGCCTGTCGAGGTCGGAGCGCAACGCGTCCCAACTCGGTGCTTGCATGGCGAGCACCAAGCGCTCGCGGCGCTCCGGTTCATCCGGCAGCGAGTGAACCTGTTCGTCGTTGAGCATCTGCAGCCGGTTCTCGAGCCGGCGCAGGTAGAGGTACGCCTCACGAAGTTCAGACACCGCGCTTGCCGGCAGCAGCTTTTGGCCGGTCAACAATGGCAGTACGCCCAGCAGCGATTGTGACTGGAGACGCCGATCGGTTCCGCCACGCAACAGCTGTAGCGCCTGCACGATGAACTCGATTTCACGGATACCGCCGGGGCCGAGCTTCACGTTGTCCTGCAGCTCTCGCCGGGTCACTTCACGGGCGATCAGTTCCTTCATCGAACGGAGCGATTCGAACACGCCGAAGTCGAGATAACGCCGGAACACGAATGGCCGCACTGCCTCCTGAAAGAGCGTGTCGTACTCACTCGAACCCGTGAGCGCGCGTGCCTTGACGTAGGCATAGCGCTCCCAATCGCGCCCATGCTCCTGGAGGTAGTTCTCGAGGGCGCCGAAACTCGCGACCAGCGGACCGGAGTCGCCGAATGGTCTGAGGCGAGTATCTACCCGGAACACGAAGCCGTCAGCCGTCACAACATCAAGCAAACGGATGAGTCCTCGCGCAACGCGCGTGAAGAACTCCTCGTTGCTGATCGAGCGCCGCCCGTCCGTCTCGCCCGCTTCCGGAAAGAGCAGCACGAGATCGATGTCGGACGAGAAGTTGAGCTCACGACCACCCAGCTTGCCCATGCCGAGAACGACCAGCGATTGCGCTTCGCCCGATGCCGAGCGGGGCGTGCCGTAGATTCGCGCCTGAGCTTGCGTCGCGAACTCGCAGGCGTATCGGACCGCGGCATCGCCGACTTCACTGAGATCCAGCAGCGTCGCTTCGACGCCCGACCAGCCGGCGAGATCGCGCCACGCAATCCTCACGAGCTCGCGCCGCCGCCAGCTGCGCAGAGCGCGCATCGCCTCCTCTTCCGTGGCTGCGCCCTGCACGTCGCCGGCGAGACACGTTGCGGCGCCACCAGGCTGGCGCGAAGCCATGCGGCCGGGTGCTGCCAGGAGCCACGCGATCAGGTCCGCATCTTGTTTACATGCCGCTGAGACGAAATCGCTGACCGCGAAGACACACGAAACACTCGACTGCACCTCGGCTGGTGCGGCCGCAAGCGCGCGAAGAAGTTCGGGATTCTCGGCCAGCTTCTCGAGCACGCGTTGCGCTGCCGGCCGCAACGCCGGCGGCAATTGCTCGACGCTGCGCTCGAGATCGCTCATGGATACGATTCTATGGCTAAAGAAATCAGGGGCGAAAAAAAAGCCCCACCGAAGTGGGGCTTTCTCTGTCCATGTCCCAGTCTTCTCTAGACCGGGCCCCAAGGAAGTATTCGCGTCTTCGCGAAACTTCCTTGGGTGGTCTTTACATGTCCATGCCGCCCATGCCGCCCGGAGGGCCAGCGTGGGAGTGCTCTTCGTCCTTCGGAGCCTCGGCCACCATCACTTCGGTGGTTAGGAGCAGACCCGCGACAGAAGCCGCGTTCTGCAATGCCAACCGCGTGACCTTGGTCGGGTCGAGAATGCCGGCCTCGATCAGGTCGCCATACTCGCCGGTCTGGGCGTTGTAACCGAAGTTACCCTTGCCTTCCTTGACCTTGTTGAGCACAACCGCGGCGTCCTCGCCCGCATTGTCGACGATCTGGCGCAGCGGCTCCTCGATCGCGCGGGACAGGATCTTGATGCCAACCTGCTGATCCTGGTTCGCGCCCTCGAGCTTCTCCACCGCTTTCTGAGCGCGGAGCAGCGCGACGCCACCACCCGGGACCACGCCTTCCTCGACTGCCGCACGGGTTGCATGCAGCGCGTCCTCGACGCGGGCCTTCTTTTCCTTCATCTCGATCTCGGTCGAAGCACCGACCTTGATCACGGCGACGCCACCGGAGAGCTTGGCAACGCGCTCCTGGAGCTTTTCCTTGTCGTAATCCGAGGTCGCTTCCTCGATCTGCTGACGGATCTGGCCGACACGCGCCTTGATGTCGGCGCTCTTGCCGTGCCCGTCGATGAGCGTGGTGTTCTCCTTCTCCACGACGATCTTCTTCGCCTCGCCGAGATCATTGAGAGACGCCTTCTCGAGCGAAAGGCCGACCTCATCGGAGATCACCTGGCCACCGGTCAGGATCGCGATGTCCTGGAGCATGGCCTTGCGACGATCACCGAAGCCCGGGGCCTTGACGGCTGCGACCTTGATGATGCCGCGAATCGTGTTCACCACCAGGGTCGCGAGTGCCTCGCCCTCGACGTCTTCGGCAACCACGAGGAGCGGTCGACCCGCCTTCGCAACGCCTTCGAGCAGCGGCAGCATTTCACGGATGTTCGAGATCTTCTTGTCGTACAGGAGAATGTACGGATTCTCGAGCTCGGCGGTCTGGTTCTGCTGGTTGTTGATGAAGTACGGCGAGAGATAGCCGCGGTCGAACTGCATGCCCTCGACCACATCGAGCTCGTTCTCGAGGCCCGAGCCCTCTTCCACCGTGATCACGCCCTCCTTGCCGACCTTTTCCATCGCATCCGCGATGGTTTTACCGATGCTCTCGTCGGCATTTGCGGAGATCGTGCCGACCTGCGCAATCGCCTTCTGGTCCTTGCAGGGCTTGGAGAGCTTCTTGAGCTCTTCGACCGCAGTGATCACTGCCTTGTCGATACCACGCTTGAGGTCCATCGGGTTGATGCCCGAAGCGACGGCCTTGAGGCCCTCGCGAATGATCGCCTGCGCGAGCACCGTTGCGGTCGTCGTGCCATCACCGGCTTCGTCCGAGGTGTTGGACGCGACTTCCTTCACCATCTGCGCGCCCATGTTCTCGAACTTGTCCTTGAGCTCGACTTCCTTCGCGACGGACACGCCGTCCTTCGTTACGGTCGGGGCGCCGAAGCTCTTCTCGAGCACGGCGTTGCGACCCTTGGGTCCCAGTGTCACCTTGACGGCGTTCGCCAGGACGTTCACGCCCCTGAACATTCTCTGTCGGGCGTCGTCGCTGAATCTGACTTCTTTAGCAGCCATTTGAATGATCCTCTGATAACTCTGATGTCGTGACTTGAGTTCGTTGCTGTCGATCGAGGCTTACTTGCCTTCGATGATGGCCATGACGTCCTCTTCACGCATGACCAGATAGTCGTCGCCGTCCACCTTCACTTCGGTCCCGCTGTACTTGCCGAACAGGATCTTGTCGCCGACTTTGACGTCGAGCGGACGCACCTTGCCGTCCTCGAGGATCTTGCCCTTGCCAACAGCAATTACCTTTCCCTGGATCGGCTTCTCGGTCGCCGTGTCAGGGATCACGATGCCACCGGGCGAAGTACGCTCTTCGTCCAGGCGCTTGACGATCACACGATCATGAAGCGGTCTGATCTTCATGGGCTCCAGCTCCTCTAGATTGAGTTTGTTTGACAGAATCGGGGGCAACGTTGTTAGCACTCCCCCGACGAGGCTGCCAATCATAGCGGCGAACACTTCAAAATCAAGGCGCAACGAGGAATTCGTACATGACAGGGGGCGGCCCGGCCGGTATCCTCCCGAGCCACCTGTAGAGGGGCCGCGTCACACCTAACTCCATGACTGAAAAGTATATTTTGGTGCTCTGCACCTGCCCCGAAGACGTTGTGGCCAGCCGGATCGGCACGACGCTGGTCGAGGAGCACCTGGCGAGCTGCGTCAATCGGCTCAGCCGCATGGTTTCGACCTACTGGTGGAAGGGCAAGCTCCATACCGACACCGAGGCGCTGCTCATGATCAAGACCAGCGAGCGGTTGCTACCCAGGCTCAGCAAGAGAATCGAGGAGCTGCACCCGGCTGAGCTGCCCGAGGTTATTACCCTGCCGATCACGGGCGGCTCGGAACGCTACCTCGAATGGCTGGGTCAGAACCTCGCGCCATAAAGAGGAGCCCGAGTGAATTCACCACGCATACGAATGAGTGCGGTCCTGTTGGCGCTGGTCGCCTGGCTGGTTGTGGCCGGCACCGCCAGCGCCACGACGCCTGCAATCCTCAACGGCTCTTCCAACAGTGACGAATTCCTGCGACCGGACGACGCCTTTTCATTCTCCGGTGAAGTGACGGGGCCCAACACCCTGCACCTGCGTTGGGTCATCGCCGACGGGTACTACCTCTATAAGGCGAAGATCAAGACCGCGAGCGACAGTCAGCTCGTCCAGCTCGGCGCTCCCGATCTGCCGCAAGGCGACGAGAAGACCGACGAGTACTTCGGCACGCAGCAGGTGTATCACCAGCAGCTGGAGGTGGACGTTCCCTTCTCCCGCGCATCGCCAGCCGGCGCCAATTTCGATGCCAAGGTGACCTACCAGGGCTGCGCCGACGCGGGGCTGTGCTATCCGCCGATCACGAAGACCCTGAAACTCTCCCTGCCCGCGATCGACGCTTCAGCGCTCAAGTCGTCCAGCCCGACCTCGGGAGGCGTCATCTCCGAGCAGGATCGGCTCGCGCGGTTGATCCAGAGCGGCAGCCTGCTCCTGGTACTCGCGACGTTCTTTGGCCTCGGTTTGCTGCTCTCATTGACTCCTTGTGTGTTGCCAATGGTGCCAATCCTCTCGGGGATTATTGCTAGCCATGGCAACAATGTGACCGCGCGCAAGGCCTTCGCACTGTCCCTGGCGTACGTGCTCGGAATGGCAGTGACGTACACGGTCGCGGGAGCGGCCTTCGCGGCCGCCGGGCAGCAAGCGCAGGCGATTTTTCAGCAAACCTGGATCCTCGTGTTGTTCGCCCTGCTGTTCGTCGCCCTCGCCTTGGCGATGTTCGGGCTCTACGAATTGCAGGTGCCAGCCGCAATCCAGACGCGACTCGCCGGACTCAGCAATCAGCAGAAGGCCGGGAGCTACGTCGGCACGGCGGTCATGGGTGCCCTCTCCGCCCTTATCGTCACGACCTGCGTCGCGCCCCCGCTGGTGGCGACCTTCGTGGTCATCGGCCAGGCGGGCGATGTCGTACGTGGCGCGCTGGCCTTGTTCGCCTTGAGCATCGGCATGGGTACGCCGCTCCTCCTGGTCGGCGCTTCCGCCGGGAAACTCCTGCCCAAGGCCGGCGCGTGGATGGATACCGTCAAGCGGTTCTTTGGAGTGCTGTTCCTCGGCGTGGCCATCTGGATGATCCAACGGGTCCTGCCCGGGCCCGCAGCGCTTGCTGCCTGGGGATTACTACTGCTCGTCGCGGTGTTCGTGCTCGGTGCGTTCAGGAGCAGCCAGCCCGTTTCGGGCGCGCGTTGGCTTGGACGCGGGGTCAGTGCCGCCGCCGCCTTCTGGGGAGTGCTGATGCTGGTTGGCGCGGCGGGTGGAAATACCGATCCGTTTCAGCCGCTGAAGGGCATGGGCGGGGCGCGCACCTCCGCCGCAACGGTATCCGGGCCCGAGTTCAAGCTCGTGCACTCGGTAGCGGACCTCGACCGTGAGCTGGCCGCGGCAAAGGCTGCGGGTCGCCCGGCGATGCTCGATTTCTCCGCGGAGTGGTGCGTCTCCTGCAAGGAAATGGAGAAATACACCTTCCCCGATCCCAAGGTGAGAGCCGTGCTGACGCCCATGTGGCTGCTGCGCGCGGACGTGACCGAGAACAACGCCGAGGATCAGGCCCTGCTCAAGCGGTTCGGCATTTTCGGGCCGCCGACCATCGCGTTCTTCGGCCCCGACGGTCTCGAGCGGCAGAACTTCCGCCTGGTCGGCTACGTGAAGGCCGATAAATTCAGCGAGCACGTCGCGCAGGCGATTGCGAGCCCGGCGACATGAGTCGCACCGTCAACGCTGTCCTGATCGCAGTCTCCGTCGTCGCTGCTGCAACTATAGGTTTTGGGGCCTACCGCCTGATCCAGGCTCGCCCTGTAGCTGCCACGCCGCCAGCGGCAGACTCAGCGCAATCGGAAGTTCCAGCGGCACCTCCGGCGACTCCTGTTCCCGAAATGCGGCCGGTGTTTTCGCTAGCCGATCGCGACGGGAAGAAGCGTTCGATCACGGAATGGGATGGAAAAACGCTGGTCGTGAACTTCTGGGCGACCTGGTGCCCGCCGTGCCGGCGCGAGATCCCGATGTTGAAGGCCCTGAGCGCTGCGCGGGCGGCGCAGGATGTCGTGGTCATCGGCGTCGCCGTCGACTTTCGCGACCAGGTGCTCGCGTACGCGGAGAAGGAGAGCATCAACTATCCGGTGCTGATCGGCGAAGAGGATGGTCTCGATGCGGCGACGGCTTTCGGGCTGGGCTCGATGGGATTGCCCTTCACCGTCTTCATCGATGCCAAGGGCCGCATCGTCACGATCCATCTCGGGGAGCTGCGTGCTGACCAGGCCGACCTCATCGTGGACGCCGTTCTCGGCGTGAATAGCGGTGCGCTCACCATCGAGCAGGCGAAGGGTCGAATCACTGCCGGCATGAACGCGTCGGAGCCCAAGAAAAGCTAGCGCGATAATCGCGCGTGCTCAAGCGAGCCGGGCGAAGCGGTAACGGACTGCACCGAGTGATGCAGGCGCCGTGTAGTCCTCGAACCCCACGACTGCACAGGGAACCGGGGCGCTAAACATCGGCCCGTTGAATACGAAGGTGTGAAATTCGCCGTTCTCTCCACAGGCATCGACTTCCGGTGGTAGCTCTTCAAGAAAAGCCTGGTCATAGCGACGGCCGCAGAACTCATCGCCGAGATGGCGACTGTCGGTGCAAACGACGTACGCCTCAAACCCCGCGCCGATGACTTCGCGTGCAATGTTGGCGCGCGACTCCTGCCACAAGGGCAGATACGGCACCAGCCCCGCATTCGCGCAGACCTTCTCCTCCCAGTCGCGATGCGCCTGCAGGTCGATGTCGCCGAACACCGCGACTTCAATGCCTCCTGACTGCAACTCGCGCAACGCCGCGGTGAATTGACGTTCGTAGTCCTGCCACGACGCCACGGGCGTCACGAGGTCGCAACCGAGAGCGCCGGCTTGTGCCTGCAGGAGCGACTTCGGTACGCCATGCGAGCGATTGCGCTCGCCGGTTTCCTCGAGCACGTTGACGAGCGCGCGCACATCGAGTCCAGCCGTGCGTGCGCGCCACAACGCGAGACAGGAATCCTTGCCGCCACTGAATGAGGCACAGGCGCGCCGGCCAGAGAGTGCGTGGCTCACCGTGTGACGAGCGCCCAGGTCAGCAGCACGAGTGCGGTGACGCCGAGAGCCGTTCGCACCGCATGCAGACGACCCCAGCGTTCCAGCAATGCGCGCGTCTCAGCGGAATCAAGATCGCGTCCGGGCTCCGCAATGCGTGTTTCACATTGCATGCGCGCCGGATGCTCGACCAGCGTGACGTAGAGAGCCGCACCCGCGAAGATCGCGCAGGCGAGGTACGTGATGAGCTGCAACGCGACTGGCATGGAGGTTCCTCAGGCCGCTTTGCAGCCGGCGCGTGCTCTATCGATCCATGAGCTCGACGAGTATGTCAGCGGCCTGCTCGCATTGCTGGCGCGACACGTCGAGATGGGTCACGGCGCGGAGCGTGCGCGGTCCGAACGCGTAGATCAGCACGCCACGCCGGCGTGCTTCGGCCACGATTGCATGCGCGTCGGGTCCTTCGTTGGTGAGGCCGAACACGATGATGTTGGTCTGCACCGTGGCGAGATCGAGCACGACTCGCGCACTCAGTTTCAGACGCCGGCCGATCAGTTGCGCATTGGAGTGATCGTCCTTCAGGCGCGCGAGGTTGTGAGCGAGCGCGTACAGGCCCGCGGCAGCGAAAATCCCCACCTGGCGCATTGCGCCGCCGGACATGCGCCGGTAACGAACGCATTGGTCGATGAGGCTGTTCGATGCAGCGAGCAGCGAGCCACCAGGCGCGCCCAGTCCCTTCGACAATGCCACCGCTACGAGATCGAAGGGTGCTGACAGTTCTGCGAGCGAATCGCCGGTGACCGCGGCTGTGTTCCAGAGTCGCGCGCCGTCGAGGTAGGTCGCCACGTTGCGCTCACGCGCCGCGGCGCAGATCTGTGCCGCGAGCGCCTTCGGGACAATCACGCCGCCCGCGCGATTGTGCGTGTTCTCGATTTCGACCAGGGACGTCGGTGGATAAATGATGTGACCGCGCGGCTTGCAGACTGCGATGAACTCGGCGGCATCGAAAATACCGTTGACGCCGATCTCAGTGAACTGCACGCCCGCATTGGCTGCCGAGCCTCCGGTCTCGTGCCACACGGCGTGGCTGCCGCGACTCACGATGACATCGTCGCCAGGCCGGGTGAGCACACGCAACGCCACCTGGTTCGCCATGGTTCCCGTTGGCAACCACAGCGCCGCTTCCTTGCCCAACAGAGCCGCGACTCTCTCCTGCAGCAGGTTGATCGTCGGATCCTCGCCGAACTGATCGTCGCCGACCGGAGCGGCCGCAATCGCCTCGCGCATGCCGGGCGATGGACGTGTCACGGTGTCGGAGCGCAGATCGATCGGTGTCGCGGATTCCGTCATGATTCAGTGCCCGCTCACCGCGCTCAGATTGGCGCGCAGTCGATCTTTGTCAGGGTGAAACGCTGCCCGCTGCTGTCCTGGATCAGCACACAGCGCGAGCCGCTCTTCACCAGCTGGAATTTCTCGGGTCGCCCGAGCTCACGTCCATTCAGCGGCACGCCCTTCGAGTCGCGAGCGCCGGCACGCTCGATGATGAGGACGTTCGCGCGAGTGAGCGCATCGTCTGCAAGCGTCAGCGGTGCGTTGTGGAGTGCGCCCGCGATTGTCTGGCGCAACTCGTCGCGCCCTTGCACGGTCGGCTGGACGATGACAGCAGGTACATCCTGTTCGGGTGGCAGCGTCCCGCACGCGCTCGCTGCCAGCAGAGCAAGAGAAGCGAACCCTCGCCGAACGCTCACCGCCGCAAGATCCGATTCTCGAGCCATGGCGACTTGAACAGCTCGCCATCGTTGATCGGCATCTCGACCGCGAGGGCTCGTGGTCCAACACCGGAAGGCGGAACCGAACAGACGGGGTTCTGTCGATACGCGAGCGCCACGGCGAGTCGGCCTTCCGCCGGATCGCCAAGCTGGTGATCGAAGTCATCGGCGACGGAACAGCCCGGAATCTTCTCGCTTGCCGTGCCCACTGTATTCATGGGCGAGAAACCGTCGGTGTACTCACCGAAGCCTTTCTGATTCACACCTTTGAACTCGATCGAGAAGTACGTGGTACCGCAATTATCCTCGGGGTAGAAGCCATAGGGCTTGCCGCAGGTGGTTGAGCCGATCTGGATCACTTCCACATCGACTCCGCGCAGGCTGTTGATGATCGATTCGCTCGCCGAGCAGGTGTTGGCGCTCGTCAGCACGAAGACGCGCGCGAGATTGAGCGAAGGCAACGGTCGGCCCGGGGGACCGGCGCCGATACCAACCGTCGCGCTGTGAAACGGCTGAGGTGTGATCGGTTGCCCCGTGACCGGATCAGTCGTCGGG
Source organism: Steroidobacteraceae bacterium (assembly GCA_035644435.1). Taxonomy (GTDB): domain Bacteria; phylum Pseudomonadota; class Gammaproteobacteria; order Steroidobacterales; family Steroidobacteraceae; genus DATBVX01. The sequence goes on from DASQOO010000070.1 coordinate 19,983, forward strand.
TGCTTGCTGTTGAACGTCAGAAGCTCGAACGTCTTACCGCTGGTTCGTCCTGTCCCCGCGATCATGAAAGCGAGCTCGCTCGCGATATCGAGAAAGCCGCCGCCGTTGTAACGGATGTCGAGCACTAGGTCGGTGATCGAGCCCGCCTGCAGCGTATTGACCGCATTGAGTAGCGCGTCTTCGGCCGTTGCAATGTGATCGTTGAAGAGCATGTAGCCGACCGGCCCGCCCGGTTGCTGAATGACCGCAACGTTCTGCACCGGCGCAGAGGTCACGATCGCCGAGGTCATCGTGATCGTGCGAATGACCGCCGAGCCCGCATCCCGCACCTGGAAGCTGTGCATCTGGCCGGCTGTGGTCGGGAAAAGTCCGGCGTTGAGCGCGTCGACGTCGGCCTGAGTGTTGCCATTCACGAGATCCACGCCATCAACCGTCAGGACCTCGGTGCCACGGAACAGCTTCGGCGCTGCGCCATTCGGTACTGCCGGTGAATTGGGTTCCGTGTACGCCACGAGTGCACGTCTTGGCGGCGTCGTCGCCAACAGCACCCACTGCGCACCGTAACCCGCCTGCGCTCCGGACTGTGACAACGCGATCCATTCGGTCGTAGGGAACGTAAAGTGAAACTTGTCCTTTGGATTGCCGGATGGTGTCGAAGCCGAGGTCTTCAACAGATCGAAATAGTCCGCGATTGCATATGGCGCCGGATTGATATCGGGGACTTCGCTGTACCAGAGATACAAATCGTTGGTCCAGGAGCGCAGCCACATGTTCTCGTCCATGGCAGTGCCGGCCACATCCGCATAGGCGCGGCCCGTCAACGGGTCGGTCCCGGTGCGCGGACTCACGCACCTGTCTACGAAGGTAGCGGCAGCGGGGAACACACCCACAGTCCAGGTCGGGGGCGTCGGTCCGCCGCTTCCTGAACCGCCGCCGCCGCAAGACGCCAGCAGGAGGCAGGTCGCCCAAAATAGAAGTCGCCGCGCTTGTCTACACATGTCAGTGACATCACCCGTTCAGCGGAATGTTTGCAATGTACACAGCGCCCGCGCTCTGCACTACCCGTAGGATTGAAAGTGTGGGGTGACATCCAGTTCGATCACTTTCAGAAATTCCCAGGTCGTGCGATTGATGAGCGGAGCGAGATCCTCATAGGAATGAGCGTGCCGCTTGAAGACCGTGAGGCTGACGGGATGTCCCGCATCACGAATCGCGGTCTCGGTACGCTGCACGGTTTTCAGCGGAAAGAACTGATC
>DASQOO010000071.1:0-31352 GCA_035644435.1 Steroidobacteraceae bacterium
GTGAAGTGGAAATACGCCGATCCATCGCGACACATCAGTACACAATCAGTTGGTACAGGCCACTAGTAGGCCCTGGTCTGCGGCGGCACCGGCGCGACTTCGTCAGTCAGCGTTTGCATGTGCACCGGCCGGTAGTCGATGTGGACCGCGCCCGGCCCGCTCACCCAGGCCAGGGTGTGCTTCAGCCAATTGCTATCGTCGCGTGCCGGGAAATCTTCGCGCGCGTGAGCGCCGCGGGTCTCGGTCCGATTGGCGGCCCCGTGAATGGTCGCCTCCGCCTGCAGCAGCAGGTTCTCGAGCTCGAAGGTCTCGATCAGGTCCGTGTTCCAGATCAGTGACCGGTCGGAGACGCTGACATCTTCGAGTGACTGGTGAGTGTGCGCGAGTTTCTCCATGCCGTCCTGGAGCACGGCTCCGGTACGAAACACCGCGGCGTGCGTCTGCATGATGTGTTGCATTTCGAGACGTATTTCCGCCGTGCGTCGCTTGCCCCGTGCGTTGCGCAAGCGGTCCAGCCGCTGCAACGCCATGTCGGCACCATCCTGCGGCAGCGGCCGGTGAGCAGAACCCGGGCGCAAGAGACGCGCGCACTGTTCCGCGGCTGAGCGCCCGAACACGACCAGGTCCAGCAACGAGTTCGAGCCGAGGCGGTTGGCGCCATGGACGGATACGCAAGCCGCCTCGCCCACGGCCATCAAGCCCGGCACCACCGCCTCGGTATCTCCGTTGCGTGGCGCCAGTACCTCACCGTGGATATTGGTGGGAATGCCGCCCATGTTGTAGTGGACGGTCGGCAGCACCGGGATTGGTTCGCGATTCACATCGACGCCGCCGAAGATCCGCGCGGTCGCCGCTATTCCGGGCAGGCGCTCGTGAATCACGTCGGCGCCGAGGTGCTCGAGATGCAGGTGAATGTGATCCTTGCGCTTGCCGACGCCGCGTCCTTCGTGAATCTCGACGGTCATGGAGCGGCTCACGACGTCGCGCGAGGCGAGATCCCTGGCGTTCGGCGCATAGCGTTCCATGAAGCGCTCGCCGAGCGCGTTGGTGAGGTAACCGCCTTCGCCGCGTGCGCCTTCGGTGATCAGGCAGCCCGCGCCATAGATCCCGGTCGGATGGAACTGGACGAACTCCATGTCCTGCAACGGCAGCCCCGCGCGCAACACCATGGCGCTGCCATCACCGGTGCAGGTATGCGCGGAGGTGCAGGTGAAATAAGCGCGTCCATAGCCGCCGGTGGCGATGATCACCATGTGCGCGCGAAAGCGATGCAGTGTCCCTTCGGCGAGATTCAGGGCGACGACGCCGCGGCACTCGCCATCCTGCATGATCAGGTCGATCGCGAAATACTCGATGAAGAACTCCGCGGCGCACCGGATCGACTGCTGGTACAGCGTGTGCAACATCGCATGCCCGGTGCGATCCGCGGCCGCGCAGGTGCGCTGCGCGATGCCCTTGCCGAAGTGGGTCGTCATGCCTCCAAAGGGGCGCTGATAGATGTGTCCGTCCTCGGTACGCGAGAACGGCACGCCAAAGTGTTCGAGCTCGATCACGGCGCTGGGCGCGCCCTTGCACATGAAGGCGATCGCATCCTGGTCACCGAGCCAGTCCGAGCCCTTGACCGTGTCGTACATGTGCCAGCGCCAGTCGTCTTCTCCCATATTCCCCAGCGCCGCGCTGATACCGCCTTGCGCGGCCACAGTGTGACTGCGCGTAGGAAAGACCTTGGTGATGCAAGCCGTGGAAAGGCCCGCCTGCGCGAGCCCCAGAGTCGCTCGCAGGCCCGCGCCACCGGCGCCGATCACGACGACGTCATAGCTGTGGTCGATCAGTGAATAGGCGCTCACGCGGCAGCTCCGAAGGCGACCTTGAGGATGGCGAACACGCCGGCCACTGCCACGAGGATGTGGGCGAAATCGCTGGCCACGAGAGTCACGAGTTTCGCCGCCGCTTGATGCACGTAGTCTTCCACCACGACCTGCACACCGAGCCGCGAATGCACGCAGAGCACGATCATCAGCAGGAGTGCGCCGATCGCATGGGCCGGCGCGCCGAGCCACAGGCGCATGGACTCGAAGTCGGCGACATCGAGTTGCAGTAAGGACCAGAGGAACCACAGCGTCAGCGGCGCGAGTGCCGCGGCACTCAGGCGCTGCGCCCACCAATGCGACACGCCGTCTCTCGCCGCGCCGAGACCCAGCACGCGACCGAGTGGTGAACGCAGGCTCACGCGAATCCTCCACGCGTCCGCAGCACCCACAGCACGCTCAGCAAAGTCAGCAGTAGCGCGACGATGACCACTGCCCAGCCGCTCGCCCTTGCCTGCCTGCGTTCGAAACCGAAGCCGCAATCCCACGCGAGGTGGCGGATCCCGTTCGCCAGGTGAAAAAAGAAACTGAAAAGCCAGCCGAGCAGCAGCAACTGCAGGAGCGGTGAGCGCAGGCGTTCCACCGCCGCGCTGTAGGCAAGCGAGCCACTGGCGAGCGCCACCAGCCAGTACACCAGGAGAATCAGCCCGACGGAGAGAAGAATGCCGGTGATGCGATGACAGATCGATAGCACCATGGTGTACATGGGCCGATAGATGCCAAGATGAGGCGACAGCGGTCGCGCGCTATTTCCCATAACTTGCGGTTGCACTCACCTTCAGTTCGGCCGCATCACTGACACGCCAGCCTCCGCGGCGGCGATACGTGATCGGGGCGGCGGGGTCAGAAGTCGATGCAGCGGCCGGCTCGTTCCCAGTCGCCGTAACGTGTGGGCTCAGGCCCCTTCGGGCCCCCGATCTCGCGCGGACGGACACCTTCGGCGCCTGAAGGTTTCTGCTCTGGCACCGGTTGCGTTGGCGCGAGGGAACCGGGGATTCCCGGCACGTTCGGACTGCCCGACATGGGGCAAGTCTGCCAGAATCACGCATGCATAACCATATGGCTTCATTGGAGAAAGGATCAATTTGAACGCCCGGATGACGCGCATTGCGAGCAGCGGTGTCCTGCGCGTCGCCGGTGTAGACGCGCGCGCATTCCTGCAAGGCCAGTTGAGCAACGATCTGGGTCTGCTCACGCCGACCACATCGCTACTCGCCTCTTACAACACGCCGCAAGGGCGTGTGATCGCCATTCCTCGCCTCATTCAGCGCGAACAAGAGTTGCTTGCGATCCTGCCGCGCGAACTGATCGGCAAGGTCACTGAGCGCCTTCGCAGGTACGTCCTGCGGGCGAAGGTCACTCTCGCGGACGCCAGTGACGAGTTCCTGCTACTCGGAATGCTCGATTCAGACGCACCCGAAAGCACAGCCTCTGAGTCACGGCCTGGCGCGCATGCGCTGGACGGAGCGATCAGCTGGGTGCGCATGCCAGGCGCAGCGCCCCGGCACTTGTTACTGGGGCCAGTGCGGGAAATGCAGGCTGCACTTCAGCGCCTGCCACGAGAGCTGCCTGATGACGAGGAATGGCGCGCGGGCGCGATCGCGGCCGGTGAACCGCAGGTCTACACCGAGACCAGCGAGTTGTTCGTGGCGCAAATGCTGAACCTGGATCTGATCGACGCCCTCAGCTTTTCCAAGGGCTGCTACACGGGCCAGGAGATCATCACGCGCACCCAACACCTCGGGCGCATCAAGCGCCGCATGTTGCGCTTCCGATTGCAGGCCGATGTCGAGGTGCAGCGCGGTGACAGTGTGACGCTCACGCCCGGTGGTCCGGGCCGCGTGGTTGAACGAGCGCGCAATGCGGCAGGCGAAGTGGAAATCCTGGCGGTCGTTTCCGTCGTGGGAGAAGTGGCGGCGTCAGCTGCTGCCAGCGCACTGTCTGCCGTGCCGCTGCCGCTGCCCTACGCGATACCCGGCGCGGACCGCGATCCGAGCAACGCCTAGAGATCGACCGCTTCCACCTGGGCCGGATCGATGCGCTCGCCCAGGAATGTCCCACCGACGCGGGCGAAACGTTGCGGCCCATCGGTCGCGAGCAATTGCGTAGAACCCGCCCCGGCGCCGCGGCTCAGGCGAGCGCTCTCCAGCATCCGTTGCACTGACGCGGCGGTCGTCGCCGCGGAGTCCACGATTGCAATCGCGTCTCCCAGGACCGCGTTGAACACCGGCCGCAAGACGGGGAAATGGGTGCACCCCAGCAGCAGGCAATCCGGGTGCTCCTCGGCCGGCGCACGGAAAATCGGCTCCAGGTAGCGTTGCACGATCCCGGTGACCAGGGGCCCATCGACCCAACCTTCCTCCGTGAGCGCGACGAACAGCTGACACGCCTGCGCAATGACGCGCGCGCTCGGCCGCCGCGCGTGAATAGCCGCCTGATAGGCGCCACCCTGTACCGTTCCTTCAGTTGCCAGCACCGCGATACGTCCGCTTGTCGAGGCCGCGCAGGCAGCTTCAGCCCCGGGCTCGAGCACCCCAACTACTGGAAGTGGCGCATAGCGCTCGCGCAGTGCATGTAGTGCGACTGCCGAGGCGGTGTTGCACGCAACCACCAGGCACTTGATGTCGCGCTCCACCAGCGCATCGCTCGCCTGGAGGGAATAGCGCACCACGGACTCACGGCTCTTCGTTCCATAGGGCAAGCGTGCGGTGTCGCCGAGGTAGATGAAGTTCTCGTGAGGCAGCGCGCGGCGCAACGCGCGCAGGACCGTCAGGCCGCCGATCCCGGAATCGAACACACCAATGGCTTGGTCCGCGGGCACGCCGCTCTTATTCCGGCCTCAGGTGCGGAAACAGCAGCACGTCGCGAATAGACGGACGATCGGTGAAGAACATCACCAGCCGATCGATGCCGACGCCCAGCCCTGCGGCGGGCGGCATGCCGTATTCCAGTGCTCGGATGTAGTCCGCATCGTAGAACATTGCCTCTTCGTCGCCGGCGGCCTTGCGCGCCGCCTGCGCGCGAAAACGCGCGGCCTGGTCCTCGGGATCGTTGAGCTCGGAGAACCCGTTGGCGAGCTCCCGGCCCGCGACGAAGAGCTCGAAGCGATCCGTCACGAACGGATCCTGGTCGTTGGTCCGTGACAGCGGCGAGACTTCCGTCGGGTACGCATGAACGAAGGTTGGGTCCAGCAGCCGATCTTCGACGGTCTTTTCGAACAGCTCCATCTGCAGTTTCCCGGCACCGTCGGTCTTTGCATAGGGAATGCCGAGTTTGTCGCAGATGCGATGCAGGTAGTGCTCTTCGCGCAGCGACATCGGATCGAGATCCGGGTTGTGCTCCAGCAGCGCCTGCTCGAGCGTCAGGCGCCGGAATGGAGCCTCGATGTCGTAGCTGCGTCCCTGGTATTGAATCTTGCGCGTGCCCTTGATTGCGTCGGCGAGACCGCGGAACGCCTTCTCGACCCAATCCATCACGTCAAGGTAGTCGCCGTAAGCCCAGTAGAGCTCCAGCATCGTGAACTCGGGGTTGTGCTGCGTGGACAGGCCTTCGTTGCGAAAATTACGGTTGATCTCGTACACACGCTCGAAGCCACCGACCACCAGGCGCTTCAGGTACAGCTCCGGTGCGATGCGCAGGAACATCTGCATGTCGAGGGCGTTATGATGCGTGACGAACGGACGCGCCACGGCGCCGCCGGGCACGGCTTGCAGCATCGGCGTCTCGACTTCGAGAAAATCGAGTGCGTCGAGGAAGTCACGCAGATAGCGCACGATGCGCGTGCGGGTGCGGAACACCTCGCGGCTTTCCTCGCTCATCGTCAGGTCGACGTAGCGCTGCCGGTAGCGCAGTTCGGTGTCGGTGATCCCGTGCCACTTGTCCGGCAGCGGGCGCAATGACTTCACCAACAGCCGCAGCTGGTTCACCTTTACCGAGAGCTCACCGGTCCGGGTGCGAAACAGAGTGCCCTGCGCGCCCACGATGTCGCCGATGTCCCAGCTCTTGAACGCCTCGTAAACCTCGCCGAGCGCATCCTGCTGCAGGAACAGCTGGATCTCGCCGGTGCGATCCTGCAGCTGGGCGAAACTCGCCTTGCCCATCACGCGCCGGAGCATCATGCGTCCGCCGACACTGACGGCCTGCGGATTCTTCTCCAGCCATTCGGCGCTCTTCGGTCCGAATGCCGTATGCAGCTGACCCGCCAGCACGTCGCGCCGGAAGTCGTTCGGATACGCGCTGCCGCGCTGGCGCAGCTGCTGCAGCTTCGCGCGCCGTTCGGCAATCAGTTTGTTTTCGTCCTCGTTCGATGGGCTCATGGCGCTCATTCTATCGTCATAGTCCCTGCTTGAGGCTCGCGATCAGGAACGGATCGAGATCCCCGTCCAGCACGGGCTGGGTATTGCCGATCTCCACCCCGGTGCGCAGATCCTTGATGCGCGATTGATCGAGCACATAGGAGCGAATCTGGTTGCCCCAGCTGACATCCGATTTCGACTCTTCCAGCACGCGCGCCGCGGCGTTGCGCTTGTTGACCTCGAGCTCGTAGAGCTTCGCCTTGAGCATCTTCATCGCGGTCGAACGGTTCTTGTGCTGGCTGCGCTCGTTCTGGCAGGCCACCACGATACCAGTGGGCGCGTGCGTGATGCGCACCGCGGATTCGGTCTTGTTGACGTGCTGGCCTCCGGCGCCGCTGGAGCGGTATACGTCCACGCGCAGATCCGCGGGGTTGATCTCGATATTGATGTCCTCGTCGACCTCCGGCGAAACGAAAACGGAAGCAAAAGAGGTATGGCGACGGTTGCCCGAGTCGAAAGGTGACTTGCGCACCAGCCGATGCACCCCCGTTTCGGTCCGCAACCATCCGTACGCGTAGTCACCTGTAAAGCTCACCGTTGCGCTCTTGATGCCGGCGACTTCACCCGGACTTTGATCGATCACTTCGGTGCGAAAGCCACGCGCGTCGCCCCACTTGAGATACATCCGGAGCAGCATCTGGGCCCAGTCCTGCGCCTCGGTCCCGCCGGCGCCAGCTTGGATGTCGAGGAATGCATTGTGCGAGTCCATCGCCCCGGGAAACATGCGGCGGAATTCAAGCTCCTGAACCGCCTGCTCCAGGCGTGCCGCATCACTCTCGACGCCTTGCACGGTGGCGAGGTCGTCTTCCTCAACGGCGAGATCCAATAGCTCGTTCGCCTCGCCCAGCCCGGCACTCAAGCGATCGAGGTTGCCGATCAGGGCGTCGAGTTGTGCGCGCTCGCGCCCGAGTTCCTGCGCCTTCGCAGGCGTATTCCAGATGCCCGGATCTTCGAGCTCGCGCGTGACCTCATCGAGCCGATCCTTCTGGCGATCGTACTCAAAGATACCCCCGTAGCGAGGTCGAACGCTCCTCGAGATCCTTGAGCGTACGGCGCAGCTGATTGACTTCCATAAGAATTCCGGCTCGATTGGAAAAGGCTGAGCATGCTATCAGCCATGCGGCCCGGGTGCGAGGTGCTCCACCACCAACTGCAGACGCCGGGTGCCCAGGTACTCATTGACGTCGAGGCGGTAGGCAAGCCGTGCTCGGCCGTCGGGCAAGGCCGTCTTTGAGTCATCGAGGTATCCGAACGCAATGGCCTCGTAGCTCTCGCCGCTCGTCAACGGGCGAACGCGCATCTTCAGATGCCGCTCCCCGACCGCCCCGCTGTCGAGGAGCTCGAACTCGCCATCGAACGCCGGCTCCGGAAACGCCTGGCCCCACGGCCCCGCGGCGCGCAGTTCCAATGCGGTCGCCAGAGTCATTTCCTCCGGCGCAAGCTCCCCGTCTGTCTCGATGAATCCAAGCGCCGCAGGGTCCAGCCAGCGATCCACCTCAGCGGTAAAAGCGGCCGTGAACGGCTCGAGCTGCTCGTAGCGCAGCGTCAGGCCGGCCGCCATGGCGTGACCGCCGAAGCGATCCAGCAGGCCCGGGTGTTTCGCCGCCACCGCGTCGAGAACGTCGCGAATATGAACACCCGTGACCGACCGCGCGGAACCCCTCAGCGTGCCATCCTCGGCACGCGCGAACGCGACCACTGGGCGATGAACGCGATCCTTCACGCGGCCCGCGACGAGTCCTACGACTCCCTGGTGCCAGGATTCGTCGTACAAGCAAAGTCCGCCAAGGACCGCGTCCCGGGCTTCGAGGCGCAACCGGGCCACCGCTTCCAGTGCCTCGGCCTGCATGCGCTGCTCGATCTCGCGACGCTCGGCATTGAGCTCGCTGAGGCGCGCCGCGAGCCGTCTCGCGACAGTAGCGTCGTCGGTCAGCAGGCACTCGATTCCCAGGCTCATGTCGTCGAGACGTCCGGCGGCATTGAGCCGCGGTGCCACCGCGAAGCCCAGGTCCTGCGCGACGATCCCCGCGGGGCGCCGGTTCGCTTGTTCCAGCAAAGCCGTGATGCCCGGCACGCAGCGCCCGGCGCGAATTCTTCGCAGGCCCTGCGAGACGAGGATGCGATTGTTGTGATCGAGCGGCACGAGATCCGCGACGGTTCCCAGGGCGACGAGATCGAGAAACTCCGCCGGGCTCCAGCCGTTGGCCGTCGCAGCTCCGCGCTCCTGCAGGCGCCGCACCAGCGCTGCGAGCAAGTAGAACGCGACACCGACGCCAGCAAGCGCATGGCTGGCGAAGCTCGCCCCGGCCAGGTTCGGATTGACGATCGCGCGGGCGGCCGGCAGCTCAGCGGCCGGCAGGTGATGATCCGTGATCAGCACATCGATGTGACGTCGCTGCGCTTCAGCGACACCGGCGTGGCTCGATATGCCGTTGTCGACCGTGACGATCAGGCCCGGTGCCTGCTCCGCCGCGAGCGCGACGATCTCAGGGGTCAGGCCATAGCCGTAGCGGAAGCGGTTCGGAACGAGATAACCCACGTTCATGAAGCCGAGCCGCTTGAGCACGCGCACCACGAGCGCCGAGCTGGTGGCGCCATCGGCGTCGAAGTCGCCGACCACGAGTACTCGCGAGCCGGTGTCGAGATGCTCGAGCAGCACATCGACCGCATGGTTCAAGCCCTCGAGTGTTCTTACCGGCAGCAACCGATCCAGCCCCAGGGCGAGCTCGTCGCTGCGCGTGAGTCCCCGAGCGGCATAGACTCGCCGCAGCACTGGATGAAGTTCCGGGCCGAAGTCTGCGGGCGCGGTCCCAGCCCGCCGCCTGATCGTGCGATCGGTCACGCGACGCTCTCCAGCCAACTCAGACGGGGACGCCAGAAGCGATACATGTCGGCTCGCGTAATCGTGAAAAGTCGATCGTTCACATGCAGCAGCACGCGCCGCAGTCCGCCAACCTTGAATGCGCGCAGCGCCGGCGCCATCCATTCCTGCTCGATGCTGTCCAAGGCGCGCGCGGGCGAACGCGTGTCGCTCATGCAGGTGAGCGCCACGATCGCCCGGTCGATCTGCTGGGTACGCAGCGCCGCGAAAGACGCCGCAGGGACGGCAGCAGGGCCCTTCAATAGCCTCCACAGACCGGACAGGAACGGCAACTCAGTTGCCAGGTGCGGTAATTTCGCCGCTCGCAGCCCCGCTGGTTCCACGCCGCCACCCCAGATCCACAAGCCGTTGACCGTCGGCAGGCCGCGCTGCTCGCGCTTTTCATTCAGAGGGTGGTCATGCAGCCACATCTGCACTTCAGTCAGCAACCGGCGTAGCGGCGCCGAACCAGGACCTGAGGGCAGCGCGAGCTCGACGTTCTGACCGAGCAGTCGCAGCGGATCGACTGTACTCGCATCGAGCATCGTCCGCGCAGAGATGAACCCGGATGCGTGACCGGCTTCGAGGGAGAAGCCGTCCACGGCAAACGCACGGTTGAACCCATTTGCGAGCGTGTCCCATTCCTCACCGTCGAGATATGGGAGCTGCTCGCCCATGCGTACCTGCGTAAGCCCGGCCTCGAGATGCACGGGGGTCGCGACCCACCAGCTGCGCGAGTCGCGTTCCTCCACCTGGCTTGTCGCTGCGCGGCGCGAGATGGCAGCAACGGGGACGCGATCCGTGTCATGGCACGCATATTCCTGTAACGCCCAGCGCCGCCAGTCACCCGTAGTTCGTGATTGGCCACGCGACACCAGAGTACTCAGCGCCGGCAACGCTGGGGCGGATTGCGGTCTTGGTGCGCCGGCAGCGATGAAGAGATCAGTAAAGATCAGGACCAGCTCGTGCACGGCGGTAGTACGACTCCAGGGGCGCCGCCAAGTATCTCAGAATCACCCGATGGCTTAAGCTCGAAAGGTGCAGTTCAGTCTTCAATCGAGCGCCGACGTCAACCTGGTGCGCGCCTGTTCAGCGGCCGAGATCCGCGTTCGCGAGCACGTCATCCGGCGCAGCGCGGTGCTCACCGCTGACAGGATCATCTTCGATTGGCCGCCGGGCAGCATCGGGGAACTTCGCGCCGCCGACCTGCAGGCGGTCCTCGCACTCGAGCCGGAGATCATCCTGCTCGGCACCGGCGAGCGGCAGGTATTTCCGGACGCGGAGATCCGCAGCGCCGTGCAGCGCGCCGGCGTCGGGTTCGAGGTGATGGACACGCGAGCTGCGTGCCGGACCTATAACGTGTTGCTGCAGGAGGGTCGGCGCGTGGCGGCCGCGCTGATCGTGAGTGATGCGGAGCCGTCCGCCTGAAGGGATTTCAGGGGGAAGTCATCGAACGAGACCGGGAGAAGACACAGGGAACAAAAGCTTCAATCAACCAACCAATCATTCGAAGCTGACACATTCGAACAATTGTCCTTTCTTCTTCTTATTCTCCCTTGTTCTTGTTGTTCTTCTGACTTCCCCCTTCGCCCCTGTGTCTTCTCCCGGTACCGTTCTTGGCTGAACAATGCTGTCTTAGTTTGGCGACATGGTAAACATAGCGCTTGCCTAGACGCAACCTCGGAGTCGCGCGGAAGTGCCCGTTGCAAAAGGGTGATTGGCGCTTGCTTCGCTAGAACGGATCTAATGGCCGTCGACTCCCGGGCGCACTGGCAAGTACCAGCGCGGATCCACGGGCTGCCCGTTGTAGCGAATTTCGAAGTACAGCATCGGCTTCTGGCCTGGGCCCAGGCCCATCTCCGCGACCGGTTGTCCCGCCTGCACCGGATCGCCCTCCTTCACCTTGAGATCGCGGTTGTGTCCGTAAGCGCTCAAGAACACGTTGCTGTGCTTGATGATGAGGAGGTTGCCGAAGCCACGCAGGCCGCTCCCGGTGTACACCACTCGACCTGCCGCCGTGGCTCGAACGAGTTGACCCTCCTGCCCGGAGATCGTGAGCCCCTGTGAATCGGTGGCCGTGTGACTCACTGCCGCGATCTGGCCCTCCGTCGGCCAGACCCAGACCGCGACATCATCCTGAGCCGGAGGCGCGGGCGGCTTGCCTGTCGGTGCCGTTGCTCTAGGTGCGTGCGCTGCCGGAGGCGAAGCACCACCCGGTCCAGTCAACCGCAGTACCTGCCCGGGATAAATCCGGTAGTCGCCGGGCAGCTTGTTCCAGCGTGCGAGATCGCGGTAATCGACGCCGTTACGCCAGGCGATCGAATAGAGCGTGTCGCCCGCGCGAACAGTGTAGGTATGCGAACCGGGCTTCTGATACGGCTTGCCGCAACCGGCGAGGGCGAGCATCAGTGCCGCGCACAGAGTGACGAGGAATCCCGGCGCATACGCCGCCCGAGCTGCGCGTGATGGCCCAGTCATCGCGCCGGGTCACGCTGTGGAAACGGGTCCCTGGATCAGTGGAACGAAGGCCACTGCGCCCAGCCGCTCGCGCTTCAGGCGCGGCTCTTCGCCCCGCTTCACTCGCCCCTCTTCCCGCGTGAGGCGCATGAGTTCCTGCGCGCCTTCAGAGCCGATGGGCAGCACCATGCGCCCGCCTGGGGCGAGCTGCTTGATCAGCGCACTCGGCACGGCATGTGGCGCAGCGGCCGCGATTATGCCATCGAAGGGCCCCTGCCTCGGCCAGCCGCTCGCGCCATCGCCGTGACGCAAGCGTACGTTGCGGATCCCAAGCACCTTCAGCCGCTCGCGTGCGCGTTCGTAGAGCGGTCCGACGCGCTCGATCGAGTAAATCATTCCTACCAGGGGCGCCAGCACCGCGGTCTGATAACCACAACCCGTGCCGATCTCGAGTACCTTGTGCAGCGGTCCGCCTTCCAGCAGCGCCTCTGTCATGCGCGCCACTATCCACGGCTGGGAAATCGTCTGCCCGAATCCGATCGGCAGCGCGACATCTTCGTAGGCCCGGCTCGCGATCGCCTCATCGACGAACAGATGCCGCGGCACGCTGCGAATCCGATCGAGCACCGTGGGATTGCGGATGCCGCCGTCCTTCAGCCGTTGCACCAGTCGCTCGCGCGTGCGCGCCGAGGTCATGCCGATGCCATTGACGCGAGGATCAACCATCGATGCCCCGCAGCCATTCATCGAGACCTTCGAGCGCCGCATGACGCGTCAGATCGATCTGCAGCGGTGTCACCGATACGAACCCGTTCCCTACGGCGTTGAAATCCGTGCCCGGACCGGCTTCCTGCTGCGGTCCGGCGGGACCCACCCAATAGATCGGTCGGCCGCGTGGATCCTCGGCGCGCACGATCGGCTTGGAGCGATGCCGGAATCCGAGCCGCGTCGCCTGCAACCCTTTCAAGTCATCGTAGGGCCGGTCCGGAACGTTGACGTTGAGTATCGTGGAGGCATGCAGCGGCGCCCGCGTCAGTTGCGATACCAGCTCGCGTGCGACGCGTCCCGCAGTCTCGAAGTGTCGCTCGCTGCCAGGTTCGGTGCAGAGCGAAACCGCGAATGTCGGCAGACCGAGAAAACGACCCTCGATCGCCGCCGCCACTGTCCCCGAGTACAGGACATCATCGCCGAGGTTGGCGCCATCGTTTATGCCGGAGACGACCATGTCGTGTTCGTAGTCGAACAGCCCGGAGATCGCCAGGTGCACGCAGTCGGTCGGCGTGCCATTCACGTAGTACATGTTCGGTTCCACCTGGAAGACGCGCAACGGCACATCGAGCGTGAGGGAATGGCCGGCGCCACTGCGATTACGCTCGGGCGCCACGACGGTGAGATCCGCGAGGCCCTGCAACGCCACGGCCAGGTGACGGATACCTTCGGCTCGATATCCGTCATCGTTACTCAGCAGAATCTTCACTGATGGCGTTTGGCTGGCGTGGGAAAACCGCGCGTCACTATACTGGATGGCCAGCGGCGCCGGGTAGATTGCGGCTCGAACCGGGGTAGAGCATCCGATGAGCGACGACGGCGAGGAAAAACGCCTGTTCCGCGACGCAGTGCGCGGCGTGAAACGCCTGCGCCAGCGCACGCGACCAGCTGTCCGTCCAAAGCCGCCAGCACGCGCTCGATTTGCGCGCCTCGATGAACTGGAGGTGCTGCGTGAAAGCCTCGAGCTGCGTCCCGGTGACCTGTACAGCGAAGCCGGCGACGCGCTGACCTTTCGGCGCGCGGGTGTGCAGGACTCGGTGTTGCGCAAGCTTCGCCGTGGTCAATACCGGGTGGAAGCGGAACTCGACCTGCACGGCCTCACCGTAGCGCAGGCCAAGCAGGAGCTGCACGAGTTCCTGGAGGGAATGTGGCGCGCACAGGCGCGTTGCGTGCGGATCGTGCACGGCAAGGGACTGCGCTCGGGTCATCGCGGACCGGTGCTCAAGAATGCGGTCAATGCCCTGTTGCAGCGGACGGACGCAGTGCTCGCATTCTGTTCCGCCCGGCCCGTCGACGGCGGCACCGGAGCAATCTATGTACTGTTGCGCTGGAAGTGATCCCGGTAGAGTCCCGGACATCATTCGGGAGACATCATGAAAATCGCCTGGCTCATCGCGGCCCTGTTGGCCGCACTGATCGCCAACGCCGCCGCATTGGAGTCCGCACAGGAACTCGCGACGCAGGTGCGCGCCGCCGAGACCGCCTTCGCACGTTCGATGGCCGACCGCGACATCGAGGCCTTCGCCTCTCACGTCGCCGAGGATGCGGTGTTCTTCGGCAGCAATAGCGTCCTGCGCGGCCGAGTCGCAGTGGTCGCCGGCTGGAAACCGTTGTACGACGGACCTAAGGCCCCGTTCTCCTGGGAGCCAGAGCAAGTCGAGGTGCTCGACTCGGGCACGCTGGCTCACAGCAGCGGTCCGGTGCGCAATCCGGAAGGCAAGCAGGTCGGCACTTTCAACTCGATCTGGCGCCGCGAAGCCGATGGCACCTGGAAGGTGGTATTCGACAAGGGCTGCCCGGTCTGCAACTGCGCCACGGCTCCCGCCGAACCCAAGAACTGAGCGAGTCGAGCTGGCCGCCTCAGGACTTCTTCTTCAGCCGCTCCACCAGCTCGCGCATCGTCGACTGCGTCTCTGCGCTGAACCACGCCTCGTTCATCGCTTCGTAGTCGGAAGTGCCAAGGGCACCGACGAGTTTGATCAGGTCCGCGCGCGCCAGTGCGCGGGTGCGTGCCACCGCTCGCGGGGGAAGCGAGTTCATGTGGCGCGCCCACTCGAGGGCCGCACTCAGAACCGAAGCCTCTTCGACCACGCGGTCCACCAACCCGACCGCCAGAGCTTCTTCCGGACCGAGCAGCACACCGCCGCTGAGCAGCCGATCGCCGACACCGGGTCCCACGAGGCGTCGCAGCGCGCCGTATATCACCGGGCCCGGAAACAACCCGACCTGCACCTCATTGAGTCCGATGCGAAACCGCCCGGCGGCCATGACTCGATAGTCGCAGTACAGGGCGAGCACGGCGCCGCCCGCCGGGCTGTGCCCGGTAATCGCGGCAGCAACCGGCACGGGCGAGGCCGCAAGGAGGGCCTGCGCATCGAAGAACGCTTCCCAGAAGCGCAACATGCTGGCGCGGTCCAGGCCAAGGAGCTCCGGCACATCCAGGCCGGCGGAGAACATGCCGGCCCGCCCGGAGAGCACGATCGCCTGGCAAGCGGTGCGTGCCTCGGCGAGTGCGGTGTTCAGCCCTTCGAGCAGTTCCATATTGAACGCGTTGGCTGGAGGGCGCGCGAAACGGATCTCACGTACGGCCTCGTGATCGATGATCTCGAGCACGGTTCAAACCTCCTCTGGCTCCTGCAACAACTCTCGCAGGACCGCGGTCGCGAATGCGCCGGGCCCCAAGCGAAACTCGATTGTCAGAGCAGCCGCATCGCACTGTACCCGCAGATCGTCTACCCGCAAGCGCAGCGCCCGCCGCTCCTGCTCGAGGCCGACGCTTGCCAGTGACCTCGTCACAGCCTCGAATCGTCGCGCAACTCCCTGCTCGAGTTCCTGAACCGTCGCAGCCGACTGCGGCTCACCGGCTCCCCACAGTGGGCCCGTGGGGTGGATATCGAGGGCTGCGCAGCGTTCGTGCAGCTCCGTTGTCGGTGCGCTCACCGCAAAGATGCTGCGGCTGCCGTCGAGATTCGCCACGTCGCCGGGCAAGAGCGTATCCCAGGTTTGATTGGACACGCGTTCGGCCAGCACCGCGTTGAACACCAGGCTGCGCGCCGCGGAGATGGTGAAGCTGCGCTCGCTGCGTGCACTCGAGAGCCGGCCGGACTCGGCCCATTCCTGGACCCGCGCGAGGTTGGCGGCCTCGCGCCCGAAGCGTTGTACGCCGAAGTAGTTCGGTACGCCGCGCCGACTGATGGCCGTGATTCTCTCCTCGACGGCTCGGGCGTCTGCTCGCAACTGTTGCACACGGATGCGAAAGCGATTGGCGGCGAGTGCCCCGCGCCGCAGCTTGCGACCGTGAGGATGAGCCTCGAGTACCTGGAAATCCTGGTGCAGCGCTGCGAGCCAATCTGCAGCGTGCAATGAAGACTGCGGCACGCTGAACCACTGGCGCACCAGCGCGTGTCGATCCTTGAGGCCGGCAAACCCGACCTCGCTCGCTCGTACGCCGGCGATTTGCGCCAGTTGCCCCGCCACCCATTCGGTGTTGGCGTCGCGCTTGCTCACGTGCAGCAACCAGTGCAAGCCCCGTCCATCGGGCTGAAACGGCAGTTCTTCGTCGACTTCGAAGTCCTCCGGAGTTGTTCGCAGTCGGCCCGCCGCGACGGGCTCGCCGAGCGCGCGCGGCGCATCGAGCGCCGCACTGCGCCACTCTCCAGGAACAGTCGGGATCATGCGTCGCGGGCGATCGAGTCGACGAGCACTACCGCCAGCGCGGCAATGCCCTCGCCGCGCCCGATCAGGCCAAGCTGTTCAGTGGTCGTCGCCTTGACGTTGACTGCTTCGGAGTCCAGGTCGAGCAGCTCCGCGAGCCGATGACGCATCGCCTCGCGGTGCGGTCCGATCCGCGGCTGCTGCGCGATGATGGTGATGTCGACATTGACCGGTGCATAGCCGCGGGCCGTGAGCATCTCCGCCACGCGCCGCAGGAATTCGGCACTGGCCGCGCCGCGCCACAGGGGATCGGTATCCGGGAAGTGTTGGCCGATATCGCCCAGCCCCGCCGTGCCCAGCAAGGCATCGCACAGCGCATGGATGGCGACATCGCCGTCGGAATGGGCGCGCACCCCGTGGTCATGAGGGATTCGCACTCCGGCGAGCATGATGTGATCTCCCGGGCCGAAGGCGTGCACGTCGATTCCCATTCCGACTCGGGTGCTCGTGCTCATTTTCCCCCCGCCGATCGTAGCAGTGCCTCAGCCAGCAGAAGGTCCTCACGATGCGTGATCTTGAGGTTGCGGGATGAACCATGCACCAGGCGGGGACGATGTCCGAGGGCCTCGACCGCCGCAGCTTCGTCCGTGAACTGAACGCCGTTGGACAGCGACTGTTCCAGCGCCGTCCGCAGCAACTGGTGACGAAACATCTGTGGCGTCTGCGCGCACCACAGGGCTTTGCGATCCAGCGTTACCTCGCTGCGCAAGCCGCCTGCGTCCGCGCGCTTGAGCGTGTCCGCGAGCGGCACGGCAAGGAGTCCACCGATGCGATCGTTCTCCACCGCTGCGATCAGGGTATCGAGCTCTTCGACACCCAGGCACGGCCGCGCGCCGTCGTGCACCAGGATCCAGTCATCGGGCTTGGCCCGGCCTTCAAGCGCCACCAGGCCATTGAGCACGGACTGCTGGCGCGTATCGCCGCCGAGCGTCGTGTGCACGCGCGGTGCGTCTGCCATCGGCAGGGTCGGCCAGAATTCATCGCCGGGGGCAAGCACCACCACCACGGCGCTAATGCGCGAATCCGCCCACAAGGGCCGAATCGCGTGCTCGAGCACAGTCGCGCCGGCGAGCGGGAGATATTGCTTGGGCTTATCGGCATCCATGCGCCGCCCCTGCCCTGCGGCCGCGACGATTGCCCAGGCGGCCGCCCCGGTCATCGGGCGGCAGCTTGCTGAGTCGTGCGAGGCTTGGCCGTGGCGACGGTCGATGAATCAATGGGCGCCGCTTGTGGCGGGCTGCCGTGATCTGCCGGCGGCGGCGCTACCACCTGGTAGAAGGTCTCGTTGGCGCCGACCATGCCGAGATCGCTCCGTGCGCGCTCTTCCACCGCGTCGAGCCCTTCCTTGAGATCCTTCACTTCCGCGGCGAGCTGCTCGTTGCGTTCCTGGAGCTCGGCGTTCTGCTGCCTCTGTGAGGCCACGGCATCCTGGAGTCGATGCACCTCGCGAATTCCGTCATCCGAGAGCCACAGGCGGTATTGGAGCGCGAGCGCGACGATGAGGAGCGCGGCGGCAAACAGGCGCGTCGACATCAGAGGTACCCGCGCACGACTATGTCCCTCGCGGCACGGGCACCGGGAACGCCTGGCGACCGGCGTACCGAGCGTGCGCGCCGAGCTCCGCCTCGATGCGCAGCAGCTGGTTGTACTTGGCGACGCGATCCGAGCGTGACATCGATCCGGTCTTGATCTGCGTCGCGGGCGTCGCGACGGCGATATCGGCGATAGTGCAATCCTCGGTTTCGCCGGAGCGGTGCGAGATCACTGCGGAATATCCTGCAGTTGTCGCCATCCGGATCGCCGCCAGCGTTTCCGTGAGTGTCCCGATCTGGTTGACCTTGATCAGGATCGAATTGGCGATTCCCTGGTCGATACCCTGCTTCAGGATCTTCGTGTTGGTCACGAACAGGTCGTCTCCCACGAGCTGCACACGACGACCCAGGCGCTGGGTGAGCAGCGCCCAGCCCTGCCAGTCGCCTTCGCTCATGCCGTCCTCGATCGTGATGATCGGGTAGCGTCCGACGAGATCTGCGAGGTAATCCACGAACTGCGCCGCGCTGAACTGCCGTCCCTCGGACTCCAGCGTGTAGACGCCTTCACTGAAGAACTCTGAGCTCGCGACATCCAGGCCGAGCAGTACATCGCCGCCGGGCGTGTAACCCGAGAGCTGAATCGCTTCGATGATCGTTTCGAGTGCTGCCTCGTTCGACGGCAGGTCTGGTGCGAAGCCACCTTCATCTCCCACCGCCGTGGCGAGTCCCTTCTTGTGCAGCACTTTCTTGAGAGTATGGAAGATCTCCGCGCCATAACGGATCGCTTCGCTCAGCGACGGTGCGCCGACCGGCAGGATCATGAACTCCTGGATGTCGACGCTGTTGTCGGCATGCGCGCCGCCGTTGATGATGTTCATCTGCGGCACTGGCAAATCGAAATCCTCGGCGGCGGCAAGATGCCGGAACAGCGGGATCTTGCGGTCGTTTGCGGCTGCGTGTGCCACGGCCAGGGACACCGCGAGGATCGCGTTGGCGCCGAGATGCGATTTGGTGTCCGTGCCGTCGAGCTCGAGCATGCGCCCGTCCAGCCCTTCCTGGTCCATCGGATCGTGCTTCAGCAGCGCCTGCCGGATCGGTCCGTTCACGTTGGCGACCGCGTTGAGCACGCCCTTGCCCAGGAAGCGCTTCGGATCGCCGTCCCGAAGCTCCACCGCTTCGCGCGTTCCGGTCGAAGCGCCCGAAGGGACCGCGGCCCGGCCCATCACACCGCTGTCGAGAAACACATCGGCCTCGACCGTGGGATTACCGCGCGAGTCGATGATCTCGCGCCCGCGGATCTCGACGATACGGCTCACAGCAGGGACTCCGCGTACGGACGGGCCTTCACGGTGCGATCGATCTGCAACAGCGTCTCCAGCAGCGCTTCCATGTGTGCCAGCGGCCAGGCGTTCGGACCATCGCTGAGCGCCTTGTCGGGATCAGGATGCGTCTCCATGAACACGCCCGCAACACCTGCCGCCACTGCCGCGCGCGCCAGCACCGGCACGAATTCGCGTTGGCCGCCTGAAACCGATCCCTTGCCGCCCGGAAGCTGGACCGAATGCGTCGCATCGAACACGACCGGGCAACCCGTCTCGCGCATCACCGCCAGACCACGCATGTCGGACACGAGATTGTTGTAACCGAACGAGAAGCCGCGCTCGCACACCAGGATCTGCTGATTGCCGGTGGCGCGAGCCTTGTCGACCACATTCTTCATTTCCCACGGCGACAGGAACTGCCCCTTCTTGATGTTCACCGGCTTGCCCTGCGAGGCGACGTTGCGGATGAAGTTGGTCTGCCGGCACAGGAATGCCGGCGTCTGCAGCACGTCGACGACCTCGGCGACCTCCGCGAGCGGTGTGTCTTCGTGCACATCGGTCAGCACCGGAAGCTGGAGCTGCCGGCGAACCTCCGCGAGCACACGCAGCCCCTCCTCCATTCCAGGTCCACGGAAACTCGCGCTCGAAGAGCGGTTGGCCTTGTCGAAGGAGGACTTGAAGATGAAGGGTATCCCCAGCCGACGCGTGATGTCCCTGAGGCGCCCCGCGGTCTCCATCACCAGCGTTTCGCTCTCGACGACGCACGGGCCGGCGATGAGGAACAGCGGCTGGTCAGGACCAACGTCGAAGTCATGCAGTCTCATGCGCTGGCGGCAGCAGGGAGCTGCGACGCCCGGTGCTGGCGAGCCGCCCGGATGAATCCGGCGAACAACGGGTGCCCATCGCGGGGAGTGGAAGTGAATTCAGGGTGAAACTGGCAGGCGATGAACCAGGGGTGCGAGGGCAACTCGATCAACTCCACCAGGCCATCCGCCGAAAGGCCCGAAAACTTCATGCCCGCCTTCGAGAGCCGCTCCAGGTAGCGGTTGTTGAACTCGTAGCGATGGCGGTGACGTTCCATGATCACATCGCGCCCGTAGACTGCGTGCGCCAGCGTCCCCGGCACTACGCGACATTCCTGCGCGCCCAGGCGCATGGTAGCGCCTTTCTCGGAACCTTCGTCACGGCTCTGCGCGCCGTGCTCGCGATCCTGCCACTCCGTGATGAGCGCAATCACCGGATGGGGCGTGGCGCGGTTGAACTCGGTGCTGTTGGCGCCTTCCAGCCCCACTACGTGGCGCGCGAACTCGATCACCGCCACCTGCATGCCCAGGCAGATGCCCAGGTAGGGAATCCCGTGGCGGCGCGCGTACTCGGCCGCCAGGATCTTGCCCTCGATGCCTCGTTCCCCGAATCCTCCCGGTACCAGGATCGCATCCATGCCGTCGAGCGCCGACAGACCCTGCACTTCGAGATCCGTGGCTTCGACGTAGTGCACGTTGACGCGTGTACGTGTGCGGACGCCCGCGTGGGTGAGGGCCTCGTTCAGTGAAATGTACGAGTCGCGGATCTGCACATACTTGCCGACCATCGCGACATTGACCTGGGCCTCCGGGTTCATCTTCGCGCTCACTACGTGGCGCCATTCGGAGAGGTCGGCCGGCCTGGCCTCGAGGCGGAACTTGTCGACAATGATGTCATCGAGCCCCTGTTCGCGCAGCAATAGAGGAATCTTGTAGATGTCGTCGGCATCGACGGCCGAGATAACCGCCCGCTCCTCGACGTTGGTGAACAGCGCGATCTTGCGGCGGTGCTCCTCGGGAAGTGGCGCACGGCAGCGGCATAAGAGGACATCCGGCTGGATACCGATGCCCCGCAACTCCTTCACCGAGTGCTGCGTCGGCTTGGTCTTGATCTCGCCCGAGGTGCCCACGACGGGGATCAGCGTCAGATGCATGTAGGCGACGTTGTTGCGCCCTAGCTCCACTCCCATCTGGCGGATGGCCTCGAGGAACGGCAACGACTCGATGTCGCCGACCGTGCCGCCGATCTCGACCATGCAGACGTCCGCGTCACCAGCGCCGAGACGAATGCTGCGCTTGATCTCATCGGTGATGTGCGGAATCACCTGTACGGTCGCGCCCAGGTAGTCGCCACGCCTCTCCTTGGCGATGACGCGCTCGTAAATGCGCCCGGTGGTGAAATTACTGTTGCGCCCGGTGGTCGTGCGCACGAAACGTTCGTAGTGACCGAGGTCCAGATCGGTTTCCGTGCCGTCCTGGGTCACGAACACCTCGCCGTGCTGGAACGGGCTCATGGTCCCCGGATCGACGTTGATGTACGGATCGAGCTTGACCATCGCGATCTTGAGGCCGCGCGCCTCGAGAATCGCACCCAGCGAAGCGCTGGCGATGCCCTTGCCCAACGAGGAAACCACGCCACCGGTCACGAAAACGAAACGGGTCATGCCAGAACCACCCGCAAATGCAATGGGTCCCGCTGCAGTGGGACCTGTTGGTTGAAACCTGGGCCGCGGGCGGTCGACAGAGAGGGAGATCAGTTGATCCCGTCGCTCAGCTGCGCCGCGTCAGCCGCTGATTTTCGACGGGTGATCAGGCTACCAGAATGAGCGGGTCCGCTCAATGAATCAGTCGAGAGCGGGATGATCGAGCCATTCGATCAGCGTGCCGGGCTGATCGGGCGCGGCACGAAATTCCGCCGCGATCGCCAGGTCACCCACGGCTACGAGTGCCTCGTCGGCGTAGAGCAGCGGAATGCGGCCCCGCATCCACGGCACGACGTCCCACTCTTGCAACAGTGCTCGCAGTTCGCGACGCGGTCGGTTCGCCGCAACCTGCAGCTTCTCCCCGCCGGATCTCCAGCTCACGCGCAAGCGATCGGGAAGCATCCTGAAAGTCGCAACGTTGCGCTCCGCGACGCTCGCCAGGAGCTTGCCCAGGCCGCCAGGCAGTACCAGCTCCGGTTCGGTGCGCCATGTCCACGACAGCATCTCGCTGGGTGGCTGCGGGAGTTGACGGTCGAGGTAGAGGCGGTCGCGGTAGCGCCGGATCACGTGCTGACCCCAAGTCACCTCCGGTACCGAGTCGGCACGCGCCTCCAGCATCTGCTGCGCCACCTGCTCGAGAACCGTGCTCGCCGGCATGGAGACGCCGTGCTGTCGAATCCAGAAGCGCAACAGATTACGCAAGCGTGCCGGCTCCAAGCCACGCAGCGCCGCGACCTGCAGCCGATGCCCTGCCGCCGCGAGGACATGGTCTTCGCGCGCCAGCTCATCGAGCAGCAATTGGGCGCTCGCGAGGTGATCGGCGCTGCGCACGGCGCTCGCCGCCAGGGCAGGCCAGCGCCCCAGCAACAAGGGAAGCACCTGGTGGCGCATGAAGTTGCGGTCAAAGCGCAGATCGACGTTGCTTGGGTCCTCGATCCAGCCCTGCCCGGCAGCGGCCAGGTAGGCGCGCAGCTCCTCGCGACTGAAGTCGAGGAGCGGGCGCAGGTGAATTCCAGGACCGCACGGCGCCCGGCGTGGCATCGACGCAAGTCCTGGCACGCCGCCACCGCGTGCCAGTTGCAGCAGCAGCGTCTCGAGCTGGTCCTCGGCGTGATGCGCCGTGAGCAGGAATTCGTCCACGGCCAGGTTTTCGGCCAGCAATCGATAGCGGGCATCGCGGGCCGCCGCTTCCGGAGATTCTCCGCGCGCGACGTGCACCTGCGCGTCGAGAACCAACAGTGGCACGTTGAGCTGGCGTGCAAATGCCGCACAGTGTTGCGCCCATGCCGCCGCTGCTGGCTGCAGGTGATGATTGACGTGAACCGCTCGCAGCCCGAGCAGTGGCCGCTGCTGGTGCAGGTCGACCAGGCACTTGAGCAGCGCGCTTGAATCTGCGCCGCCGCTCAGGGCGACGCAATAGCGGGCAATCGGCGACGGTGCGCCCAGCGAGACGAGCGCAGCATGTAGCGTCGCGGCGGAAAAGCCCTTGGCCACACCGCGGATTCCTTCAGTTGCCCGTGAATGCGCCGAATGCCTTGAGACGGACCTCGCGGGCCTCGAGCAGGCGCTCGCGAGGGATTTCCTCGAGCTCCTTGAGACTGCGCAACAAGGCGCTCTTCACGGCCTCAGTCATCGCTGCCGGATCGCGATGCGCGCCGCCGAGTGGCTCCCGCACCACCTCGTCGACCAGGTTCAACTTGCTGAGCCGCTCCGCGGTGAGTCCCATCGCCTCGGCCGCCAATTCCTTCTTGTCGGCGCTCTTCCACAGGATCGAGGCACAACCCTCGGGTGAGATCACGGAGTAGATCCCGTACTGGAGCATCAGCAGCCGGTCGCACACTCCGATCGCGAGCGCGCCGCCGGAGCCTCCTTCGCCGATGACCATGCTGAGGATCGGAACCTCGAGCGTGCTCATCTCGAACAGGTTGCGCGCGATCGCCTCGCTCTGGCCGCGTTCTTCCGAACCAACACCCGGATATGCACCGGGCGTGTCGATCAGCGTGATGAGGGGCAGTCGGAAGCGCTCCGCCAGCTTCATGAGGCGCAGCGCCTTGCGGTAACCCTCCGGCTTCGGCATGCCGTAGTTGCGACGCACCCGCTCCTTCGTGTCGCGGCCCTTCTGGTGGCCGATCAGCACGACCGCCCGCCCTTCAAGGCGCGCTGGTCCGCCGACGATCGCAAGATCGTCGCCGTACATGCGATCGCCGTGCAGCTCCTGGAAGTCGGTGAATACCTGGCCGATGTAGTCGAGCGCGTAGGGTCGCTGCGGATGACGGGCGATCTGGGTGATCTGCCACGGTGTCAGGTTGGCGAAGATGCTGGTGGTGAGCGCGCGGCTCTTGGCCTTGAGACGCGCGATCTCCTCGCCGATGTTGATCTCGGTGTCGGAGCCGAGAAACTTGAGCTCGTCGATCTTGGCTTCGAGCTCGGCGATCGGCTGTTCGAAGTCGAGGAAGTTCAGGTCCATGGGCGCGCCATGCTAGCGAACGCGTGCAGGCTTTGCACCAGCGGCGCGCCCGGGCGATCAGTTGACGCTTCTGCCGATGCTGGCTTCTTCGCCAGTGCCGCGCGCGCCGTACACGACCCGCAGGTTGTCCAGCCCCACGAAGTTCTTCAGCTGCTCGATCAGTTCCCGCGCCGGTCGCACCAGCCATTGCTCGCTCAACAGGAGCGATGCGCTGGCACCGGCCGCGCGATAACCGACCTGGATGCTGCAATTGCCGCCGACGAATGGTTTGAGGATATCGATCAGCCGGCGCACCTGTTCCGCGTTGTCAGCGCCCGCAGGCCATTGCAGGATCAGGCGCCGCGCCTGCTGCTCGCGCGCCATGTCGATATCGAGGAGTCGCTTCGCATTGAGGCGCCAGCCTTCGCTGAACTCATCGAAGCGCAACTGCCCCTCGATCAGCAGGATCGCGTCCTTGGCGATAATGTCGCGATGTTGCTGGAAGATCTCCTCGTACAGCATCACTTCGATCCTGCCGCTGCGATCGTCAAGTGTGAGGATCACACGATTGGTGCGCTTGCGTACTTCCAGCACCAGCCCGGCGACAGTGACGTTACGACCCGGTTGCCATCGACCGCCTTCCGCCGCGCCCGCCGGACGCCCGCTCGCAAGATCGCCCAGGCGTCCGCTGCTCAGGAAGCTCAGCTCGGACTCGTATTGCGCGATCGGGTGACCGGTCAGATACAGTCCCAGCGTGTCGCGCTCACCGGCGAGCCGCGTGGCCTCCGGCCATTCGGGCAATTCGATTTCGCGATTCGAGTCCAGTGGCATCGCAGGTCCGGCCGCCAGCCCGAACAAGTCGACCTGGCCAACCGCCTGCGCGCGCGTGTTCTGCTCTCCGAGTTGCATCGCTGCGGTGAGGCGACTCATCAGCGTGCTGCGCGTGTGTCCCAGGGAATCGAGGCAGCCGGAACGAATGAGTGCTTCCAGCACGCGCTTGTTCACCCGGTTCAGATCCAGCCGGCGGCAGACATCCTCGATGCCGGTGAACGGTCCGCGCGCACCGCGCTCGGCCATGATGGCTTGGACCGCTGATTGCCCGACGCCTTTCACTGCGCCCAGACCATAGCGAATCTTGTGCGCGCCGCTCACCGCAAACGCGTAGCGCGAGGAATTGATATCTGGCGGCTCGACCTGCAGCCCGAGACTCACGCATTCATCGATGAGAGTCACCACCTTGTCGGTGCGATCCATGTCCGCGGACAGCACCGCAGCCATGAACTGCGCCGGGTAATGCGCCTTGAGCCACGCGGTCTGATAGGAGAGCAGCGCGTAGGCCGCGGAGTGCGACTTGTTGAACCCGTAGCCCGCGAATTTCTCCATCAGGTCGAAGATGTGACGGGCGCGCGGCTCAGGTACGCCGCGCTGCACGGCCCCATCGGTAAACACCGAGCGCTGCTTCGCCATCTCTTCGGGCTTCTTCTTGCCCATCGCACGGCGCAGGAGGTCAGCGCCGCCCAGCGTGTAGCCGGCCAGCACCTGGGCGATCTGCATCACCTGTTCCTGGTAGAGGATCACTCCATACGTGCCTGCGAGCACCGGCTTGAGGTTCGGGTGCAGGTAGTCGATCGGCTGGTCCGTGCGTCCGTGCTTGCGCGCGATGAAATCTTCGACCATCCCGGACTGCAAGGGGCCCGGTCGAAACAGTGCCACCAGCGCGACGATGTCCTCGAAACGATCGGGCTGCAGACGCCGGATCAGGTCCTTCATGCCGCGCGACTCGAGCTGGAACACGGCGTTGGTCCGGCAGCTCTTGAGCAGCGCATAGGTGGCCGGGTCGTCCATCGGCAATGCCGCGATATCGAGCAGCGCTTCGTTCGCAGCCTGGCGCTGTGCATTGATCGACTTGACCGTCCAGTCGATGATCGTGAGTGTGCGCAGCCCCAGGAAGTCGAACTTGACCAGCCCCGCGGCTTCGACATCATCCTTGTCGAACTGCGTGACGACGTTGTGCGAGCCTTCTTCACAGAACAGCGGCGTGAAGTCGGTGAGCATCGAGGGCGCGATGACGACTCCGCCGGCGTGCGTGCCGGCATTGCGGGTCAATCCCTCCAGCGAGCGCGCCAGGTCGATCAGGCTGCGCACGTCCTCCTCGGCATCGTAGAGCCGGCGCAGCTCCGGTTCGTCCTGCAATGCCTTGTCGAGCGTGATGCCGAGCTCGAAGGGAATCAGCTTCGCGATCCGATCGACGTAGCCGTAGCTCATCCCCTGCACGCGACCGACATCGCGCACCACGGCCTTCGCGGCCATGGTTCCGTAGGTGATGATCTGCGAAACACGGTCGCGCCCGTATTTCCCCGCCACGTAGTCGATGACACGGTCGCGGCCTTCCATGCAGAAGTCGATGTCGAAATCCGGCATCGACACGCGCTCGGGATTCAGGAAGCGCTCGAACAGCAGGTCGTGCTCGATCGGATCGAGATCGGTGATGCCGATGCTCCAGGCGACCAGCGAGCCGGCCCCGGATCCACGGCCCGGGCCGACCGGAATGCCGTTCTCCCTCGCCCAGCGAATGAAATCCGCGACGATCAGAAAGTAGCCGGCGAATCCCATGCTGCAGATCGTTTCGAGCTCGGTCGCAAGGCGCTGTTCGTAGACTCTTCGGTCGCGCACCGGAGCGCGTGCGGGCGGCACGCCCTGCAACCGCTTCTCCAGGCCATCGCGCGCCTGGGATCGCAGGTAGTCAGTGGCCGTCGTTTCGGCCGGCACCGGGTACTCGGGCAGCTTCGACTCACCGAACTTCAGCTCCAGGCTGCAGCGCCGGGCGATCTCCACCGAGTTTTCCAGCGCCTCCGGCAGATCCGCGAACAATTCGGCCATCTCGGCCGGCGAACGCAGGTACTGCAGCTCGCTATAGCGGCGCGCGCGAGCCGGATCGCCGAGCTGGCTCCCCTCCTGGATGCAGACTCGCGCCTCGTGCGACTCGAAATCCTGCGCGGTGATGAAACGGACGTCATTGGTGGCGACGATGGGCGTAGGACAAGTCGCGACCAGGTCCAGCACGGCGTCGAGGTAGTCCTCTTCGTTCGCACGACCGAGTCGCTGGATCTCCACGTAGAAGCGCTGCGCGAACAGCTCGCGCCACTGCTCGAGGTAACGGCGCGCGTCGTCGGGCCTGTTGTTGAGCAGCGCGCGGCCAATGTCGCCGTCCTGCGCGCCCGACAA
The DNA here is from genome assembly GCA_035644435.1 of Steroidobacteraceae bacterium. Lineage (GTDB taxonomy): Bacteria > Pseudomonadota > Gammaproteobacteria > Steroidobacterales > Steroidobacteraceae > DATBVX01. The sequence goes on from DASQOO010000071.1 coordinate 27,054, forward strand.
GGCGATGAGGCCCGTGGTACTCGCTGGCGTGAGCCAGGCGCGATCCACCAGGGGCACGCCGCGTCGCTGACCCTCGAGGCAGGCGCGCGTCATGAGGCGCGTGAGGTTGCGGTAACCGCCGAGGTTTTGACTCAGCAGCGTCAACCGTGCCGGTTCCTGTCTTTCGATGCTCTCGCGCAGGCGCAAGTCGACACCAATGACGGGCTTCACCCCCCGGGATTGCGCCGCCCGGTAAAACTTCACCATCGCGAACAGGTTCGATTCGTCCGTGAGCGCGATCGCCGGCATCCCTGCGGCGGCGGTGGCGGCCATGAGCTCCGGGACGCGCACCACGCTGTCGAGCAGCGAGTACTCCGTATGGACGCGCAGGTGGACGAATTGGGTCATGCGAGGATGGTCATTCGAGGACCAGCAACTGGACGGGCGCGATTGTAGTCTGTGCGTCCTCGGGCGACACGACTTCCGGCGCCTGCGCCACGACGATTTCCGCGGCGAATGCGGACCACTCGAGCGCAGTGATTTCCTTGACAGGCATGAACGAGCGCCGATGCAATGGGCAGGCGCCGTGGCAATCGAGCGCCGCGAGATGTTCGGGAGTGGCGTAGCCCTTGTGCGATGCGAATCCGTAGTGAGGCCAGATCTCATGATAGGAACGCATCCACGCGTCCCGGAAGGTCTTTGCCAGGATGGATGCGGCGCTGATGGCCGGCACCAGCGCATCGCCCTGGACGATCGGGATCGCGGGGCAGCTGAACGTCAAGCCATCGAGCGACGGACAGCGATCCCCGTCGATACGAATCTCATCCGGCGCAATCTGCAGGCCGAGCAGCGCACGGCGCATCGCGAGCAAGGTGGCCTGCAGGATGTTGATGGAGTCGACCTCCTCGCGATCGGCCCACGCCACCGACCACGCCAGCGCCCGCTCCCGGATCTTGACCGCCAGGCGTTCGCGAACCTCCGGTTCCAGCACCTTCGAATCCGCGAGCCCGCGGATGGGTCGCCTGGAATTGAGGATCACGGCCGCGGCGACCACAGGTCCTGCCAGGGGTCCGCGCCCGGCTTCGTCGACGCCAGCGAGGCGCCGGGGCTCCGGGAACGGGAGTCGCTGCTGAATGCGCCGACGCCTCATGTTGAACCCGCGGCCGGCGCGGAGCTCAGCAGGCCGAGAATGGCCTGCGCGGCACGATCGCTCGCATTGCGTTTCAGACGCCGGTGAATGTCGCCGAACACGCGCTCCTGGCGTTCGCGCACCGCCGGATCGTCCAGCTCGCGCAACAGTTCGGTGCCAAGCGTTTCGGGGGTCACCTGCTCCTGGAACAGCTCGGGCACGATCCGCTTGCCGGCGAGCAGGTTCGGTTGCGAGAAATAAGGCGCCTTCATCAGATTGAAAGTTCTGAGCAACCAGGCGGTCAGCGCACCCAGCCGGTAAGCCACGACCATCGGCCTTCGGGTGAGCAATGTTTCCAGTGTCGCCGTGCCGGAGGCAACGAGCACGACATCCGCGGCCGCTAGTGCCACGTGCGATTGACCGTCGAGCAGGCGGACCTCAACGCCTGCGGCATTGCGCTCGAGCGCCCGGCTGAAAATGAGTCGTACGGCCTGGTTCGCCATCGGCGCAACAAACTGCAGACTCGGACGACGCTCCCGCAGCCAGCGGATCGCCCCTGCGAAGTCATCACCGAGATGGCTCGCCTCGCCCACGCGGCTGCCCGGCAGGACCGCGACGGTGAGTCGGTCCTGCAAGCCGAGCTGTCGACGGGCCGCGCCTCGGTCGCTGTCCTCGGGGATCAGGTCCGCGAGCGGATGGCCGACGAACTCGGCGCGAATTCCCGCGCGCGCATAGAACTGCTCCTCGAATGGGAGCAGGCACAGCACCAGGTCGACGGCAGCACCGATGCTTCGCACCCGCCCCTGGCGCCAGGCCCAGACCTGCGGACTCACGTATTGCACCGTGCGAAGTCCCGCACCGCGCAGGTCCCGGGCCAGGCCCAGGTTGAATTCCGGCGCGTCGATGCCGATGAACACATCCGGACGCTCTGTCCGCAATCGTTTGCGCAAGTCTGCGCGCAGCCGCGCGAGCCGCGGCAAGTGGCTCAGCACTTCGAACAGACCCATCACCGCCAGCTCTTCGGAGAGCGCCCACGCCTCGCAGCCCTCGCTCTGCATCTTCGGGCCCGCGACACCGAAGAATCTGGCCGACGGATCACGCTCCCGCAACGAACGCATCAGCGCCGCGCCGAGCTGATCTCCTGACGCCTCACCGGCCACGAGGGCGAAGCGCAATCTCTTACCTCACGATGCTGCGCGTTGTGTTTCCCAGAAAATCGACGAAGATCTTCAGCTCCGGCTGGCTCGGCACCAGCGCCTGGAGCTGCTCGGTCGCCTCCGCCAGTTTGAGTCCCGAACGGTACAAAACCCGGTAGGCATTGCGCAGATTGCGGATCTGCTCCGGGGTGAAGCCGCGCCGTTTGAGTCCTTCCGCGTTCACGCTGTGCGGCTGCGCCGGCTGCCCGGTCACCATCAGGTACGGCGGGACGTCGCGCGTCACGGCGGTGTTGTTGCCCAGAAAGCAATGCGCGCCCACCTTGCAGAACTGATGAATTCCCGAGAAGCCGGCCATGATGACCCAATCGCCCAGTTCGACGTGGCCACCCAGCGTCGCGAAGTTCGCCAGGATGCAGTGATCGCCGATCCGGGAATCGTGAGCGACATGGGTGTAGGCCATGAACCAGTTGTCGCTGCCGATGCGCGTGACCCCGCCGCCATGCGTCGTGCCGCGGTTGACGGTGCAGTACTCGCGAAAAGTGTTGTGGTCGCCGATCTCGAGGCGCGTGGGCTCACCGCGATATTTCTTGTCCTGCGGCGCGTCCCCGAGGGAGGCGAACTGAAAGACGTGGTTGTGCGCCCCGAGACGTGTCGGCCCGTTGATGACTGCGTGCGGCCCGATGCGACAGCCGGGCCCGATGCTGACGTGGGCGCCGATGATGGCGAATGCGCCGACTTCGACATCTGCAGCGAGCTCGGCCTGTGCATCGATGACCGCACGCGCGTCGATCATGATTGCTGATCGCCCCCTGGGGCTGGCGCACGCGCTTCGGGCGTCACCATCATCTCGGCCGATGCCACTTCCTCGCCCCCCACCTCGGCGACCGTCGCGAACTTCCAGATCCCCTTGAAGGCCCGTACCAGCTCCGCCTTCAGCACCAGCTGGTCACCGGGCTCGACCGGCTTGCGGAAGCGCGCCTTGTCGATGCCGACGAAGAAGAAGCGTGACTGCTCATCCGGAAAAATACCCGCGGTGCGAAACGCCAGTATCCCGGCCGCCTGGGCCAGCGCCTCAAGGATCATGACGCCGGGCATCACCGGGCGATGCGGGAAGTGACCGCTGAAGAACGGCTCGTTCACCGTTACGTTCTTCAGAGCACGGATGGTCTTTCCGGGCGTGCATTCGAGCACGCGGTCCACGAGCAGAAACGGGTAGCGATGCGGCAACTGTTTCATTACCGCGTTGATGTCCATGTAGGCCGGCTCAGTCATCCTCGTCCTCTTGTTTTGAGTTGCCCAGTTTTCCACCGCCCAGCTGCTCGACGCGGCGTGCCAGCTCATCGAGGTGCCGGAAACGCGCCGCGTTGCGGCGCCAGCGTCGCACCTCGTCGGCCGGCAGCCCTCCCGAGTACATGCCGGGCCGCGTGATCGAGCGGCTCACCAGCGTGCGTCCCGTGATGATCACGCCGTCGCAGATCTCCAGGTGCCCGGCAATGCCGACCAGGCCACCGATCATGCAGTTGCGGCCGATGCTCGTGCTGCCGGAGACACCGGTACACCCGGCGATGGCGGTGTGCGCGCCAACCCGCACGTTGTGCCCGATCTGGATTTGATTGTCGAGCTTGACACCATCCTCGATGATGGTGTCGTCGATGGCGCCACGATCGACGGTCGTGTTGGCGCCGATTTCCACATCATTGCCGATGCGCACGCACCCCACCTGGGGCACTTTGATCCAACGACCCCGTTCGGGCGCCAGGCCGAAACCGTCCGCACCGATCACGACGCCCGGGTGCACCAGCACCCGCGCGCCGATATGCACGTCGTGGCACAGCGTGACGTTTGCCACCAGGCGCGTGTCCGCGTCGAGCGTACTGCCTTGCATGATCACGCACCCGGGACCGATCCGGGTCCGCTCGCCGATGCGCACGCCGGCTTCGATCACGACATTGGCTCCGATCGAGGCGCTCGAGGCGATGCTGGCGCTGCCATCGATCTGCGCGCCGCGATCGATGCCCGCGGGAAATTGCGGCT
>DASQOO010000072.1:0-2127 GCA_035644435.1 Steroidobacteraceae bacterium
ACGATGATGGTGCGCGCCATGGTTCCTCCGAAAAATCGGGGTCAGAGCCCGAAACCAGGAAGAAGCGGAAATCGGGCTCTGACCCCATGGTGCGGGAGGTAGTGGCTCACAGCGTGAGCCAGCGCGCGACTACTCACGCACTAGGTGGCAGTGGCTCACGGGGCGTCGCCGATGTCATCGCGATCCGGAGGTCGGCGTTGACACAGGAACAGTGCTACCTCTGCCAAACGAGGACGGTGAGCTTCCGCCGGGAGTGCATGTCGCTGGCTGGACGGAGATCGAGCAGCGGTTCGGGACCGTAAGCAACGCGCGCGTCCGCGCATTGGCTACGCTCAAGCATCTGCATGAGCTCGCGAGCCGCACCGGCGCCCTGAGAAACTTTTACGTGTTCGGGAGCTTCGTATCGGCAGTGCCCGCGCCCCGCGACGTCGACGTGGTATTGATCATGAGCGCCAGGTTCCGAGTCGAGGATTGCCCGCCGGAATCGCGGAGCCTCTTTTCGCACGCGCAAGCCGAGGCGCGCTACGGTGCGAGCATCTTCTGGCTCAGGGAAGAGGGGGTCACGGACGCCGCAATGCGAGAGTTTCTGCGCGTCTGGCAGACCAAGCGCGACGGAACGCTTCGTGGCATATTGGAGGTCGCATGATCCACAACGATCAGGAACTTGCCGTCACGCGGGAGCGCGTAGCGAAGTTCGAGCGCCTGCTCGAGGACCTCCGCAAGAGCGCACGGCCGGAGGAATGGCCCGAGCTCAGCTCCGGCTACCGGCTGGAGATCGAGCGCATGCAGCGCGACATTCTCGACTATCTCGTCCAGGCTCCCCCGGGCGCGAAGCGCACCACGGCAGCCTGATTCAGTAACGCTGCGCAGCCTGCCTGAGCGCGGCTTGCCGAAGCGGTAGCCGTTCAGCTCGCGGTCGTACTCGATCGGCGCATTGAAGCGGCTGCGCATGTATTCGAGGTCGCGCTTCACGCTCGCGCGACATGCCGAGCACTTCCTTGAAGGTCGCGAAAGAAACCACCTTTCGATCCTCTAGGAGCTGGTCGATCTTGTAGAAGCGCTCGAGTCTTTCCATGCTCCGCCCCGGCTCGGGAAAACGTGGTCTGTCCCTGATTTTCACAGCCTGAACGCCCCGATGCGGGCGCCAAGTCTCGCCCGCTGAGTGAGGGACTTCCTACAGACCTGGCCAGAAACGCAGCGCCACCTCGACCCGCTCGAGATCGAAAGCGTTGAGCCGGCCAAACGGTTTCGGGGAGACGACTGAACGCGGCACGGTCAAGACCTTGTCCGCCATTACGTCCGATGGCTGCTGCAGCCCGTTTGCCGCGGCCGGCTCTATGCGCACGCGGAACAAGGGAGCGTCGATCAAATCCGCAGTCAGGAGGCAGACGGTGACGCTATCGCGGTACGGAAGCGTCTCGCTCGCCTGAACGACCAGCGCGGGACGCGGCTTTGCGGTGTAAGGGCCTTTCGCTGCGACGGTGACGAGGTCGCCGCGGCGAAGGCTCATTCAGGAAAGTAGAGGTACTGCCGCCAGTTGTCGCGCTGATCGGCCTTATTCGCAAGCCGGCACTGGCGCCGCAGCTCGGCCAGAAACGCCTTCGAGCGCCGCCGCTTGAAATTCGAGCGAGGCATGCGAGTCAGGCGGCGGCGAGAGTCTGGCGCATTCATTAATCGCATCTTACCGCCAATGCCCGCCGCTGCTAAGCCTGCTCACGGCAATCGGGCTCTGACCCCGATTTCGCGCGAGTTGGAAGCGTGCGTCGCGCCATGATGCGGCCTGAGCACCAGAAAAGCGGGTGGCGCGAAGCTCGCTTCCCCTTGTCAGGGGGGCGGCAAAGAATCGGGCTCTGACCCCGATTTTGCGTAGCGGCTCGCCGCCTTTTCCAGTGATTCAGCGACCCGCTGGCGCAGGGCTTCGGGCGCCAGCACTTCCACGTCAGCGCCGAACTTCAGGATCTCCATGAGCAGCTCGCGGTCGTGCGAGTAGGGCACCTCCAGCAGGTAGCTGCCGTCCGGGTCGAAGCGCGCGCGCTGCTTCGGGTGCCAGCTTTGCGCGGCCACCCAGCGCGCCGCCTCGGGGGTGAAGCGCAGGCGAGCCCACTGCACCTCGCGGCCGGCGAAGAT
>DASQOO010000073.1:0-17133 GCA_035644435.1 Steroidobacteraceae bacterium
TGTTGGCTGAGCGGCTACTGGCACTTTCATTGCCGGCGCCCGTCATCGGCATGCGCTTGCGCTCGGGAGCCCTGCTGCCGGCGCTGCCGGCGAGCGGTTGGCTGTGGAGGCAGGGCGCGTCGGAAGAGTCCGCCACGGCGCTGCCACGGCTGATCGAGCGGCTGCGCGCGCGGCTCGGCAACGAGCAGGTGTTCGGTGTCTGCGCGATCGAGGATTACAGGCCCGAGGGAGCCTGGAGAATTTGTCGCGAAAACGAGCCGCCACGAAACACTCGCGCTGCTTTTGCGCAGCGTGCCGTCGAACGTCCGCTGTGGTTACTGGTACAGCCACAGCGCATCACCAGCCAGGGAAAGAGACTTCGCGGGCCCGAACGCATCGAGACGGGCTGGTGGGACGGACGTGAAGTCACGCGCGATTACTTCGACATGCGCGACGCAGGGGGCGCCCGGTTGTGGGTGTATCGCGAGCGGTGCGCACCGCACGGCTGGTATGTGCACGGAATATTCGGATGAAGTGCGGCCGCAACGATGTCTTACGCCGAGCTCCATTGCAGCAGCAACTTCACCTTTCTGACGGGCGCCTCGCATCCGCGGGAGCTCGTCGAGCGCGCGGCGGAGCTCGGCTACCACGCATTGGCCCTCACCGATGAATGTTCCGTCGCCGGCGTGGTGCGCGCCCACGAAGCGGCGAAAGACAAATCACTCAAGCTCATCATCGGCAGCGAATTCAGGCTGGCTGATGGACCTCGGTTGGTTCTGCTCGCTACCGATCGCGCTGCTTATGGCCGGCTCTGCCGCCTGATCACCCGCGCGCGCCGCGCGGCGGACAAAGGCAGTTACCGCCTGACGTGCGGGCAGATCGAGCGTGCGGATCTCGATGGCTGCCTTGCGCTGTGGCTTGCGGATGAGAACCCCGATCCTGCGCAAGGCGCCTGGCTCAAGACTCTCTGCCCGGATCGTACCTGGCTGGCGGTCGAGCTGCTGCGCACCGGTAACGACCGCAGCCGGCTCGCCGCGCTGACACAACTCGGCGCCGGATTGCACCTGCCATTGGTGGCGGCTGGCGGCGTGCAGATGCACGTGCGCGAGCGCCGCGCACTGCAGGACCTGCTGACCGCGATCCGGCTCAACACGCCGATCTCGGAAGTCGGCTACGCCCTGCAACCGAGCGGCGAGCGACATTTGCGCGCGTGCGCCGAGCTGGCGCGTCTTTACCCGCCACCGTTGCTCGAAGAGACGCTGCGAATCGCCGAGCGCTGCCAGTTCTCGCTCGAGGAGCTGCGCTACGAATATCCCGAGGAATTGGTGCCCGCGGGAGAGAGTGCCTCCGGATGGCTGCGCCGGCTCACCGAGGAGGGCGCGCGCTGGCGCTGGCCGAAGGGAGTGCCCGAGCACGTGCGGGATCTCATCGAGCATGAGCTCGCGCTCATCACCGAGCTGCGCTACGAAGCTTACTTTCTCACCGTGCACGACCTGGTGCGCTTTGCGAACAGCCAGGGGATCCTCTGCCAGGGGCGCGGTTCGGCGGCCAATTCGACGGTCTGCTATTGCCTCGGTGTCACCTCGGTCGATCCCGCACGCCAGGACGTGCTGTTCGAACGCTTCATTTCCCGCGAGCGCAACGAACCGCCCGACATCGACATCGATTTCGAGCACGAACGGCGCGAAGAGGTCATCCAGTACGTTTACGCCAAGTATGGACGGCAGCGCGCGGCTATTGCCGCCACGCTCATCACCTATCAGCCACGCAGTGCGCTGCGCGATGTCGGTAAGGCAATGGGCCTCGATCCGCTGCAGGTCGAGCGGCTGGCACACACGATGCACTGGTGGGATGGCAGCAAGGTGGCCGATGAGCGCGTGCGTGGGGCGGGCTTCGATCCGCGCAACCCGCTGCTCGCGCGGCTCCTCGAGCGAGTGCACGAGCTGATCGGCTTTCCGCGCCACCTTTCGCAACATGTCGGAGGTTTCGTGATCTCGCGCGGACCGCTCGAGGAATTGGTGCCGATCGAGAACGCCACGATGCCCGATCGCACCGTCATCCAGTGGGACAAGGACGATCTCGATGTGCTCGGACTGCTCAAGGTCGATGTGCTCGGCCTCGGGATGCTTTCGGCCTTGCGCAAGTCGCTCGAGCTGCTGCGCGACTTCCGCGGCCGCGAGTACACGCTGGCCTCGATCCCGCCCGAGGATCCCGCCGTTTACGCAATGATCCAGCGTGCCGACACGGTGGGCGTGTTCCAGATCGAATCACGCGCGCAGATGTCGATGCTGCCGCGATTGAAGCCGAAAAATTTCTACGACCTGGTGATCGAAGTGGCGATCGTGCGGCCGGGGCCGATTCAAGGTGACATGGTTCATCCCTACCTGCGGCGCCGCAATAACGAGGAGCCCGAAAGCTATCCAAGCCCTGAAGTCGAGAAAGTGCTCAAGCGCACGCTCGGCGTACCGATCTTCCAGGAGCAGGTGATGCAGCTCGCCATGGTGGCGGCGGGATTCACGCCCGGTGAGGCCGATGACTTGCGCCGTTCGATGGCCGCCTGGAAACGGCGCGGAGGCCTCGAACGTTTCGAGGAGCGCCTCATGAGCGGCATGCGCGAACGCGGTTACCAGGAGGAGTTCGCGGCGCGCATCTTTCGGCAGATCCAGGGTTTCGGTGAGTATGGATTCCCGGAGTGCGTCGTTGGCGAGACGCGAGTTGTGGACGCCGATAGCGGGCAGTGGCTCACCATCGATGAACTTGTTTCTGCAGGCGCTGGTATCAAGAACACCCTTGCGTGCGATGCAAGCCTGCGCTTACGGAAACGTAAAGTGCTCGCGATAACGCGCAGTGGCGTCAAATCGGTGTCGCGTCTGCGTACGGCGCTGGGCCACACGATAGTCGCAACGGCGCGGCACCCCCTGCTGACCCTGGATGGGTGGCGCGAGCTCGGCAAGCTGCGGGTAGGGGATTACGTGGCGGCGGCGCGTACCCTGCCGATTGCAGGTCGCCGTCGCTGGGCGCGTCATCAGCTATTGGTGCTTGCTGATCTGATCGCTGAAGGCAACCTCTGTCATCCCAGCACGTTCTACTTTTATACAACTGCCGCGTGGCATCGTGACGAATTCGTGCAGGCGGTCGAACGCTTTCCAAATACTCGCGCGGTTGTCGAACGTCATCGCAACTGCTACTCGATACGCGTGCGGCGTATCGCGCGCGACCGGCCGATCGGCGCCGTGACCTGGGCGAGATCACTCGGCATCTGGGATTGCAATGCACGAACGAAATTTCTTCCACCCGCCGTCTTTGAACTGCGTGACAGCGACATCGCGCTGCTGCTGGCGCGCATGTGGGAAGGGGACGGCAGCTTTTCGAGTGCCGGGCACGCTTCATACGACACCGCATCGGCGCGACTTGCCGGGGAAGTTCAGCACCTCCTGCTGCGTCTCGGGATCATTGCGCGCCTGTATCGACGGGTACGTCGTTACAAGGGACGAAAGCTCGATCATTACGTCGTTTCCGTGACGGGAGAACCGCTGCGCGAATTCTGGCGTTGTATCGGGTCCCGATTACTGGATCCTCGCAAGCGTAAGCAATCCAGGGATTTGGCCATGCGTCCCAAGGGACGTATGTCACGCGATGTCATTCCTGCGACGGTTGGCGCTGTGATACGGCGCGAGCGCCTCGCGTCTGGTCTTACCTGGCGCAGAATTGGTCAGCTGACCGGTCTCGGCATGCGCGAGATCAGTTCACAGAGTGCCCACAAGGGTGGATTTCGTCGTTTCGTAATCGACCGCCTTGCCGCCTGTTTGCGCTCGCGCGATCTCGCACTCCTGGCGCGCTCTGATATCTATTGGGACCGGATCACTGAGATCGAAGCTCTCGGGCGTCAGCAAACCTATGATCTTCAGATTGATGGCGATCACAATTTCCTGGCGAACAATCTCATTGTCCATAACTCGCACGCCACGAGCTTCGCTCTGCTCGCCTATGCATCGGCATGGATCAAGTGTCACGAGCCCGCGATCTTCACCTGCTCGTTGCTCAACAGCTTGCCGATGGGCTTTTATGCGCCCGCGCAGCTGGTGCGCGATGCTCGCGCACACGGCGTCGAGGTGAGGCCGGTCGACGTTCTCGAAAGCGATTGGGAGTGCACGCTCGAACGGCGCGATGACGGCGAGCCGGCCTTGCGGCTCGGACTGCGGCTCACGAAGGGGCTCTCGGAGTCTGGGGCGAAGCGGCTCGTGGCGGCACGGCGCGTGCGTCCCTTCGAAAGCCTGCAGGATTTGGCGGAGCGTGCTCAGCTCGATAAGCGCGATCTCAATGCGCTCGCCGATGCGGGCGCGTGCGCACGCCTCACCGGCAATCGCCATCGCGCCGTGTGGGAGGTTGCCGGCGTGGAGTCAGCGCTCCCGGTCTTTCCGAAAATCAAGATTGCCGAGGGCATCCCGATGCTGACGGCACCGACGGAAGGACAGAACGTGCTCGCGGACTATCGCTCGCTGAGCCTGACGCTGGGACGCCATCCACTCGCCCTGCTGCGCGAGCGGCTGCACGCTCGTCATCTCCAGACCGCCAGCGATCTCAGCACGATTGCGCACGGCACGCGCGTGAGCACGGCGGGGCTCGTCATCACGCGCCAGCGCCCGTCGAGCGCCAGCGGCGTCATCTTCATCACCCTCGAGGATGAAACCGGCCATGTGAACCTGATCGTCTGGCCGGGCGTTGCCGAAGCGCAGCGGCGGCACTTTCTCGAGGCGCGCCTGCTCGAAGTGCACGGTGAACTGCAGCGGCAGGGCGAGGTGATGCACGTGATCGCGGCGCGTTTCATGGACCTCAGCCGCTGGCTGGGTACACTGGCGGCCAAGTCGCGCGACTTTCGCTGATTCCCCTGGTCGAGGAGGAAATGCAAGTGAAGAACGAAACGGCAGTCGTAGTAGGCGTCGGACCCGGGCTCGGTTCGGCACTGGTCAACATCTTTGCGAAACAGGGGTACAGCGTGTTCGCCGCAGCACGCGGCGAGTCTGCGCCCGACGCACCTGCTTCCAGCACCGGCGAGATCATCCGTGTGAAGTGCGACGCCACGGATCCGGCGCAGGTCGAAGACTTGTTTTCCAAGGCGGAGCGCCACGGACCGCTGCGCGTCGCGGTCTTCAACGCTGGCGTGTTTCAGAAGGCCAACGTCGTGGAGACCGACCCGGCAGAATTCGAGCGCTGCTGGCGGGTCGGCTGCTTTGGGGGATTCCTCGTCGGGCGCGCGGCCGCGAAGGCCATGCTCAAGCATGGTGCCGGCACGATTCTGTTCACCGGCGCGACAGCATCACTCAGAGGCGCCGCCGGCTTCGCGAATCTCGCATCACCCAAGTTTGCGTTGCGCGCCGTGGCGCAGAGCCTCGCACGCGAGCTCGGTCCCAAGGGTATTCACGTAGCGCACGCGATCATCGACGGCCAGATTCACTCGCGCCGCTATGCGCATCTCGCGGACGAGCGCGGCCCGGACTCCCTGCTCGATCCGACTGCGATCGCCGAAGCCTACCTGGCGCTGCATCGCCAGCCGCGCAGTGCCTGGACGCAAGAGCTCGACCTGCGGCCGTGGGTCGAGAAATTCTGACCCGGGCCCGCTGACGACAGGCCAATCGCCGATCAGCCTACGAGTTCAAAGTTCTTCGGAGGCTCCGGGTCCGCAGATTGCGGCTCGATGCACTCTTTCCCCTCGTTACGCGGGTTGTTCACGTAGGTACTCACCGGGTAGTGCCTGAACTCGAGCAGGGCGCCGCCCGAGAGTGTGCGTTGCGCGCTCGAGTCATCGTTCGCGGGATCGAGCCAGGCGGTGAACTGATCTTCGCGCAACACCACAGGCATGCGGTCATGCAACTGCGCGAGACTCGGCGTGGGCGTGCGCGTGAGGATCGAGAACGTGAGCAGGGGTTCGGCATCCTTGTCTGGCTGCCAGCGCGACCACAAACCCGCGAAGGACAACGGCTCCAGTCCTTCGAGATGAATGAAGTAGGGACGGCGAACCGCGCTGATCTCCCCGGTCGTGGTGTCGACGCGCGATTCGCTGCGCCACTCGTACCAGCCTATAGCGGGCACCAGGCAGCGACTGCCACGAAATGCGGCCTGCCACATCGGCAGATTCGCCGCGTCCTCGGAACGCGCGTTGATCGTGAGCTTGGGCGGCTTCGCCTGCTTCCACCAGCCGGGGACGAATCCCCATTTCATCGCGCGCGCTTCAGGGCCGTCGGGCCCGGCGGTGACGACTGATAGTTGCATGCTCGGCGCCGCGTTGTAGATCAGGTCGAAGGGATCGTGCCAGCGCACCTGGACGGCGCGTTCCAGGGCGGCCATGACACGCGAGACAAAGCGGGCACACATGCGGCGATTATAAGAGATGCACCGGGACGTCACGCCGGTCCGTCCCCGCAGCACGGCGGTTTGACTGCTGCAGTTCCCCTTCGTCCCACGCAGCTTGCCCGCGCAATACCGAGTTCATAGCGTCGCCCGCAATGGCCGGAAAGTGCCAGTCGATCGCTCCAGGACTCGAACACCTAAAGGGGATGAAAATGAAACGCACATGGACGGGAGCGCTCATCGCGCTCGCGGGTGTGGCTTGCGTCTTCGCGGCGCAGGCCCAGGTTACGGATGGCGTGGCGCGCCTGCAGGAATTTCGCGCACAGCGTGATGCACTCAAGCAGGGGGCTTCCTCGAAGCTCAGCGGTGCATTGCTGCGCCTCGAGCAATCGGCAAAGGCGGGCGCCACGGCGAAGCAGCGCAGCCTTGCCGTCGCCCGCAGCGGGCGCAACCCGCTGCTCAAAGTCGTCGATGGATACATCGTCATCGATGCCGTGGCCAAACCAGGCCAGGCACAGGCGCTGCACACCGAACTCGTCAGTCGCGGCCTGCAGAACGGCAGCGTATTCGGCAATGTCGTCTCGGGGCGCTTGCCGGCAAGTGCACTCGGTGACCTGGCCGCCACTAGTTCATTGCACTTCGCCAGGCCGTCGGTGCGCGCACACGATGCCGGCCTCGTCACGACGCAGGGCGATCGCTCGCTCAACAGCGACCTGGCACGCGCGCGCTTCGGCGTCGATGGCACCGGTATCACCGTCGGCGCGATGTCCGACAGCTTCAACTGCACGACCGGGCCGCTGTTGCCGGGGCAGATGCACACCACGGCCGAGCAGGACGTCGCGAACGGCGATCTGCCGGCGGGCGTCGTGGTCCTCAAGGAAGACCCGACCTGCAACGATGGCAACGACGAAGGGCGCGCGATGCTGCAGATCATCCATGACGTCGCGCCCGGTGCGCGTCTCGCGTTCCACACGGCCGATGACGGCGAAGCGGACTTCGCCAACGGCATCGTGCAACTGGCAGTGCAGGCCGCCGCGGATGTGATCGTCGATGACATCAGCTACCTCGCCGAACCCATGTTCCAGGACGGGAACATTGCGCAAGCGGTCGATTACGTGCGCTCCAAGGGCATCGCCTATTACTCCTCGGCTGGCAACCGCGCGCGTCAGTCCTACGTCTCGCGCTTCCGGCCTTCCGGCATCTTCGGCGCGGACGCCGAGCAGCACGACTTCGATCCGGGTCCGGGCGTCGATACCTTCCAGACCATCACCCTGACCAGTGGCGCGATCGAGGTACTGAGCTACCAGTGGGATCAGCCCTTCGCCTCGGTGAGCGGCGCGCCAGGCGCCACCAGCGACATCGACGTCATCTTCTACGACCTCGACGGCAACCTGGTCCCGTTCTGCGACGACAACCTGGAGCCGGCCGTGTGTCAGCTTCCGGGACTCGACGTCAACACCGGGGCCGACCCGGTCGAGCTGGCCCTGATCTCGAATCAGACCGGCGCCGACGTGCAGGTGGCGATCTCGCTCGAACTGTTCAGCGGTCCGCCTCCCGCCGTGACGAAGTACGTCTACTTCGACTTCGGCGACGGGGAGATGACGGTGGATGACTTCGACACGCAAAGCCCGACGACCTTCGGCCATTCGAATGCGGCGGGGGCTGAAGCCGTGGGCGCCGCTCCCTGGTACAACACCGCGGAATGGGGTCCGGCGTTTCACCCGCAGTGCGTGCCCGCGTGCCTGGAGATCTTCTCCTCGGCCGGCGGCACGCCGATCCTGTTCGACATCAACGGCAAGCGCCTCGAGAAGCCAGTGGTGCGCATCAAGCCCGGCGTCGTGGGCCCGGATGGTGGCAACACCAGTTTCTTCTTTGCGCTATTCCCGTTTGAAGTGCCCGGCACGACCGAGCCGGACGAGTTCCCGAACTTCTTCGGTACCTCGGCTTCCGCGCCGCACGTCGCGGCGGTCGCTGCCCTGATGCTGGACGAGCGCAACGACGGCATCGCCGCGGGCAACAACTGGAAGGTGTGCGTGGACCTCAAACGCCACAAGGAGCAGACCCTGATCCTGCCTCCGGCCACAGCAGCGCAGCGAGTCGCGGCGGGCGCGCGCTTCCGTGACTGTGACGCGATCACACCGCAGGGGATCAACGACATCCTGCGCGACACGGCCGAGGACATGAAGCTGGCGGCCGGTCGCATCACCGAACCGTTCGTCGTGGGCCGCAAGGGATTCGATCCGGATACGGGCTACGGCTTCGTCAACGCGGTGAAAGCCATCAGGGAAGCGAAGAAACACTGAACCGTATCCAACGACCAGGTCGCGCAAGGATGAGTGCATTCCACGCCTGAGCGTTGGTCTCCGGAGGGGCCACACCTGTGGCCCCTCTGTCTTTGTGGCAACTCGTGTAACGTAGGCACCTTCGTTCGATCCGACCGAAGGGAGCCTTATGCGAAACCTGGTCCGCGGCGCGCTCATCGCCGCCCTCGCTCTGTTGCCGTGGCTGAGTCACGCCGACGACGCGCTGGTGGAACGCGCGCGCCGCCTGCTGGCGCAAACCATCCTTGTCGACGGGCACAACGATCTGCCGTGGGCGGTGCGCACCTACGCCGCAGCGCCTGGCGATGTGGTCGCCTATGACCTGCGCAAGCGGACGCCCGGCCAGACGGATATTCCGCGCCTGCGGCAGGGAGGTGTGGGTGCGCAGTTCTGGTCCGTCTACACGCCGGGCGAAGCGCCTGGCAACTTCGCACGGACCCAGCTCGAGCAGATCGAGCTCGCCCGCCGCATCATCGAACGCTATCCCGACACCTTCGCATTTGCCGGCTCGGTGGTCGACATTCGCGCAGCCCATGCGCACGGACGCATCGCCTCGCTTCTGGGCATGGAGGGCGGACACGCCATCGAGGATTCGCTCGGGGCCTTGCGCGCCTACTACGATCTTGGCGTGCGCTACATGACCCTGACGCACAACACGCACACGGATTGGGCAGATTCCGCCGCGCAGAGCCCGCCCGCACACCACGGACTCACCCCGTTCGGCGAGGAAGTGGTGCACGAGATGAATCGCCTGGGAATGCTCGTCGACCTGTCACATGTCTCGGTCGAAACGATGCAGGACAGCCTGCGTGTATCGCTGGCGCCCGTGATCTTTTCGCACTCCGCGGCCAAGGCATTGTGCGATGTGCCGCGCAACGTGCCGGACGATGTGATGCGCGACCTGGCGCGCAACGGCGGCGTTCTGATGGTGACATTCGTCTCGGGCTTCATCGATCCGGAGGTGGCCAAGGTCACTGGGCCGGCGATCGCCGAGTACAACCGGCGTGCACGCGATCTCAAGACCGACGAGGAGCGCGCGGCTCTCTACAAGGAAGTCATCCTCAGCCTGAAGATGCCGGCCACGACCGTGGCCAAGGTGGCCGATCACGTGGAGCATGTGCGTGATGTGGCCGGCATCGAGCACGTCGGACTGGGCGGCGACTTCGACGGCAGCGATTTCATCATCGAGGGATTGAGCGATGTGTCGATGTATCCGAACCTGTTCGCCGAGCTCATGCGCCGCGGCTGGTCCGACCGCGACCTGAAACTGCTCGCGGGCGAGAACCTGCTCCAGGCTCTTGGCAAGGCAGAGGCCGTTGCCAAGCGTCTGCAGGCAAGCACTCCGGCGTCGACCGCTCAATACAAGCCATGACCCGCGCGGCAGGCGTCAGCACGATCCTGCTGACGTCCGCGGCGATGGTTGCTTTCGCCGCCAACTCGCTCCTGTGCCGAATGGCGCTCGGCGCGCGTCTCATCGATGCGGCGAGCTTTACCGCCGTGAGGCTGGTCTGTGGCGCGCTCTTCCTGGCACTGCTGGTCGCGCTCTCGAAGCGGCGCTCCCTGCGCATGCCAGCGGATGTGATCGCGGTGGTCGCACTCTTCGCCTACGCGATCGCGTTTTCGTTCGCGTACCTGGGGCTGTCGGCGGGAACCGGCGCCCTGATCCTGTTCGGCGCGGTGCAGATCACCATGATCGGGGCGGGGCTCGTCAATCGTGAGCGCTTGCCGGTACTCGGCTGGAGTGGTCTCGTGCTGGCCTGTGCGGGACTTGCGGCGCTGCTGGCCCCGGGCGTCACTGCGCCGCCGCTGTTGAATGCGCTCCTGATGGCGCTGGCCGGTGTCGCGTGGGGCGTTTATTCGTTGCGCGGCCGCAAGGCACCCGACCCGCTGCAAGCCACTGCCGGGAATTTTCTCTGGACGGTGCCGCTGGCGCTGTTGTCGGTGCCGATCCTGGCGCATCCGCCGCAGGCATCGACGCATGGCCTGCTGCTCGCCGCGGCGTCCGGAGCCGTGGCCTCAGGTCTCGGTTATGTCATCTGGTATGCCGCACTCGCGCGGCTGCGCGCGATCGCCGCGGCCTCGGTACAGCTCTCCGTGCCCGTGATCGCCGCCATTGGCGGCGTGCTCCTCCTGGGCGAACAGGCGAGCCTGCGGCTCGCACTGTCTTCGCTCGCGGTGCTGGGCGGCATTGGCCTGGTTCTGCGCGCTCGCCAGGCGCCTCCCGGCTGATCTGTCGCAACGCAGCGACAAGCTGGAACCAGCCCGCAAATAGAGCTCTGCCAGACCCGCAAATACGCAGAGCGACGGAGCAGCCATAGAAACTGCCAACCGCGTAGCAGTTCACTGCCGGAGCGAATCGCTACAGTCGCGCGGCACATTCCTGCATTGAGTCAAACTCGAGGCACGGCTGCATGGGGCTTTCGGAAACTATCCTCGCCGCGATGATTGGCGCTGCGGCGACCATCATGACGGCGACTTTTCAGCTCTTGCACCTGCGCAGCAAGGCGAAGGCTGAGACTCGACCGAAGCGCAGCAGCGCCACCCGCTCGATCGCCACGGTGGCTGTCATAGTGCTGGCGTCGGCCGTCGGCGGATTCGCCTATTCCGAGCTGCGCGCCGAGCGCGTGCGCGAAGATACACTGCAGTTGCGCATGGACCTGGCCGCGCAGCTGAAAGAACTATCGACTTCCACCGAGCGGCTCGAGCATTTTCGCTCCGAGGTGGAGCCCGCGAGTTCGGCCGCGCCGGTGGCGCTCGCCGGAGCGGTGACTGCCGAGGCCATCCTTCGCTTGCATCCCTGTCGCGCGCAGCCGGTCAGCGTCGGCGTGGAGACCCCTGCGTGTGATGAAGCCACGGCGGAACGCGTCGCGCTCTGCACGGCGGTACCGGTGCCAGCGAAGATCTCGGGGGTCGAGCTGTTCGCAAAGCCGGACGATGACCTGCAGCCCTGGGAGCAGAGCAAGGTCGAGCTCAACCAGGACGCGGGCGGTACCCGTTTCGCCGATGGCCCCTACGACCAGATGCAGGGCAGCGCTCATCGCTCGGTGTGCGTCAACCTGGCTCACTGGAGCAGCGAGCACGGCCATGTCGCGCGACTGCTGGTGCACTACTCGGTGGCCGTGCCGGTCGGCGTTCAGACGGCGGTAGCGCGCTCACAGTAGGTCCTCGACCCGGGTAGAATCCCGCGAGTTCTTTCGCGGAGATCCCGGGCCATGACAGAGCTTCGACTCCTCTCCGAGCACGCCTGCTTCGGGGGGATCCAGCGTTTCTACGCGCACGCCTCCTCCGAATGCCGCACGGAGATGCGCTTTTCCGTGTATCTGCCGCCGCAGGCCAACTCCGGCCCGGTTCCGGGGCTGTATTACCTTGCGGGGCTCACATGCACCGAGGAGACCTTCATGATCAAGGCCGGTGCGCAGCGTCTGGCTGCGCAGTTCGGCCTGATGCTGATCGCTTCCGATACCAGTCCGCGGCAGGCGCGCATCCCCGGCGATGACGCGAGCTGGGACTTCGGGCTGGGCGCGGGCTTTTATGTCGACGCCACGCAGGCGCCATGGTCCCAGCACTACCGCATGTACAGCTACGTGACCAAGGAACTGCGCGCCATCGTGCAGGACAACTTCCCGGTGCGGCGCGATTCACAGGGAATCTTCGGCCATTCGATGGGTGGGCACGGAGCGCTGGTGTGCACATTGCGCAATCCGGGACTGTACCGTTCGGTCTCGGCGTTCGCGCCCATCGCCGCTCCCATGCGCTGTCCCTGGGGACAGAAAGCCTTTCGCGGCTATCTCGGAGAAAACCAAAAGGACTGGGAGGAATACGACGCCAGCGTGCTCGTGGCGCGCCGCCGCCTCGGCTTGCCGATCCTGATCGACCAGGGCACCGCTGACAAATTCCTCGCCGAGCAGCTCTACCCGCAGGTGTTCGCGGAGAGCTGCCGCGCCTCGGGCACCGCGGTGACGCTGCGCATGCAGGAAGGCTACGACCACGGTTACTACTTCATCTCCACCTTCATGGAAGATCATCTGCGCCATCACGCTGCGCAGCTGGGCGCGGGCTGATCCCACCATGCGTGCGGCAGTCTTCTACGGGCGCGAGGATCTGCGGCTGGAAGATGTGCCTGAGCCCTCTCCGGGTTCGGGCGAGGTCAAGCTGCGCGTGCAGTTCAACGGCATCTGCGGCAGCGATCTGCACGAGTACTACGATGGCCCGATCACCACCCGCCGCGACCCGCACCCGCTCACGGGCGTGAAGAACCCGGTCATTCTCGGCCACGAGTTGAGCGGCATCGTGGTCGAGGTCGGGGACGGCATCGAGGATCTCGAGCGTGGTGACCTGGTCGCGGTCGAGCCGGTGGAAACCTGTGGCCACTGCCTCTTCTGCCGTGCCGGACAGTACAACCACTGCGGTCTGCTGGCCTTTCACGGTTACAACCGCAGTGGCGGCGGCCTGTCTCAGTACACGGTCGTCCGCCGTTCGATGGCGCACAAGCTTCCGAAGGAGATCTCGCCCGCCCAGGGCGCACTCATCGAGCCAATGGCGATCGGCTGGAGCACCGTGAATCGCTGCCGTGTCGAAGCGGGTCAAACGGTGGCCCTGCATGGCGCCGGGCCGATCGGCATCGGGGTACTGCTCACGCTGCGCCGGCGCGGCGTGCGCGTCATCGTGGTTGACCCCTCACCCGCGCGCCGCGCCGTGGTGCAAGCTCTTGGGGCTGATCAAATCCTCGACCCGCGCGATACCAACGTCGTCAGTGCTATTCGCGATCTCACCGACGGACGAGGCGTCGATGCATCGGTGGAGGCCGCCGGTGTGCCTGCAGCATTTCAGGCGGCGCTGCGGGGAACCGCGGTCGACGGCAACGTGGTCGTGGTCGCGATCCACACCCAGCCGCTGCAGATTCACCCGATGGAAATATTGATGTCGGAAGCCCGCATCACCGGTGTCGCTCTGTCCTGCGGCGCATTTCCGCAGGTCATTACTGAAATGGCTGCCGGCGCCTATCCGTCCGACGGCTGGGTCGAAACCATTCCATTCCCGCAACTGATCCACGACGGTTTCGAGCGCTTGCACCGCCAGGAGGGCGTCAAGCTGCTGGTCGATGTCGCGGGCACCACCTGACAGGAACTCAACAACGTGAACAACATCACCCGTCGCAAATTCGTGGCTGGTGCGGCCGGAACCAGTGCCGCACTGTGGCTGGCGCAACGCTCTTTCGCTGCTTCCAACCTGGCGCCGATCTACGCCGAAGTGCAGCGCCGGCACCAGGAAGCGGTCGCGCGGTTCCAGGAATGGATCCGCCACTTCGGGATCGCCGCCGAAAACAACAGCGTGAGCGAGAGCTGCGAGTTCACGATGGGGCTGTTGCGCGATGCGGGTTTTCAGCACGTCGAGCGCATCGCCACCGACCGGCATCCGGGCATCTTCGCGACGCTCGATGCGGGCGCCAAGCGCACGCTCGCCGTGTATTTCATGTACGACGTCAAGCAGGTCGAGGGGCAGGAATGGTCGGTGCCGCCGTGGGAAGCGCGTCTGGTAGAGATGCCCGATCTCGGCACGGTCGTGATGGGTCGCGGCGCGGTGAATCAGAAGGGTCCCGAATCCTCCTTCCTCGCAGCGTTGCACGCGATTCGCGGTGCCAAGCGCAAGCTCCCGGTCAACCTGGTCCTCCTCGCCGAAGGCGAGGAGGAAATCGGCTCACCGCATATCCGGCAGCTGGTGCTCACGCCCACGGTGCGTGCGGCACTGGAGAAATGCGACGGCATTTTCATGCCGGACGCGGCGCAGGATCGCGACGGAACCATCACCATCTCGCTCGGCGCCAAGGGTGTCGTCGAAGCGGAGCTGGTCGCGAGCGGCAAAAAATGGGGACGCGGGCCGCTCAAGGATATTCACTCATC
Source organism: Steroidobacteraceae bacterium (assembly GCA_035644435.1). Classification (GTDB taxonomy): domain Bacteria; phylum Pseudomonadota; class Gammaproteobacteria; order Steroidobacterales; family Steroidobacteraceae; genus DATBVX01. The sequence continues at coordinate 14,549 of DASQOO010000073.1, forward strand.
GAATCGCGCCCGCGTCGACAGCCCGCCATGGCACCTCGTACAGGCGCTCAATACCCTGGTCGACGCGAAGGGAGATCCGGCGATCGACGGCTTGCTGGCCATGGTGAAGCCGATTTCCGCTGCCGATCAGAAGATGCTCGATGAGGCTGCGCTCAGGATCAGCGAGCAGAGCACCAAGCAGTCGCTCGGCGTCGAGCATTGGGCACGCGATGCGAGCTGGCGCCAGGCGCTGGAAGACATCTGCTTCCGGCCCACGGTAAACATCGAGGGCCTGGTGGGCGGCTATACGGGAGCGGGCGGCATGACGATCCTGCCGCACCAGGCGGCGGCGAAACTCGATCTGCGACTCGTGCCGGACATGACCTGGGATGACACCGTCACGAAACTCAAGGCTCACTTGAACAGTCGCGGCTACGGCGACATCGAGGTCAATGTGACCGGAGGCTACGATCCGACTACGACCGCTGCGGATTCAAGACTGGTCCAGGTCCAGAGATCCGTGTATCGAAGTGCGGGAGTCGATCCGATCATGTGGCCGCGGCGCGGTGGTTCGTGGCCGGGCTACGTCTTCACGGGCGCGCCACTCAAGCTGGCGGCGATTCATCACGGCATGGGCCACGGGGCGCGCGCCCACGCGCCCGACGAGTACTACCTCATCGACTCAAAGAATCCGAAGCTCGTGGGTATGGACGGGGCTGTCCGCTCGTTCGTCGATCTGCTGTTTGCGCTTGCCTGATCAGGCGGCGCGAAAACACACGTGAAACGCGGTGCCCCGACCGGGGGCACTGTCGACTGAAATCGACGCGCCATGCGAGTCAGCGATAGCGCGGACGACTGCAAGGCCGAGACCGGTGCCGCTGTCCGATGCCTTGGTGGTGAAGAACGGCTCGAAGATCCGTCGCAGCGTTGCCTCGTCCATGCCGCAGCCATTGTCGCGCACTGACAGGCGCGCATAACTCCCCGGCACGAGGTCGGGCGAATCGGCCAGGTCTGCCGCTGCGACTCGATCTTCGCTGACGCTGATCGTGATGGTGCCCGGGGCCGGCTCGATCGCCTGCCAGGCGTTGATGCACAGGTTCATCAGGATCTGCTGCACTTCGCGCGCACTCACCAGGACCGGCGGAACCGGCTCGATGCGCGTCTGGATCGCCACGTTGCGTGGCAGAGCCGCGGACAGCAGATCGAGGGAGTCGCGCACGATCGTTCCGAGATCGTGCTGCTGGCGGGGCTCGATGCCGTTGTGTCCGAAGCCGAGAATCTTCTGCGCCAGGTCGCCGGCCCGAGCGGTGGCGCGCGTAATCTGGTTCAGGTGGTTGTGGACCCGATGGTCGTGCGGCAGGGCGAGCTGCGCCAGCTCCACGGCGCCGATGATGGGAGCGAGGGCGTTCTTGATCTCGTGCGTGAGCTGACACACCACAGTGCCAATCGCCTCCAGGCGCTGTGCGTGCAACGCCTGGTCCATCATCCGCGGCTCGTCCTTATTGATCTCACGGAATGACCAGATGCGGCTCTCGCGCGAGCTGCCATCGTCGTTCAGCGGCGCAGTCCGGCACTCAACCAGCTGTCCGTTGGTGAGCTTCCAGGTCCACTTGGCGGCCGCGACCGAATCGAGGCCGAAGGCAGTGATCATGTCCTGCACGGTCTGCGGCTCGTCGACGAGGCGCAGCACCGCATTCCAGACATCCGCCTCGACGTTCAGTGGCATCGTCGACTCGACATTCCACAGACTGCGGAAGCGGGCGTTCGCATGGGCGACGGTACCGGCGTGCGAGATGATGACGATCGCATCACCGTTCTCGTTGCCATACCACTCGAGCAGCAGATGATCCAGGCACGGGTTGTCTGCCAGGACGCGGGCGGTCCTTGGTTCGGTGCCTACCGCGCTCGAGCGCACGCTCGCCTGCACATCGGCGGCGAACGTCGACGTACCACGCGGGCGACTGCGCGTCGCCATGGCACGTAAGGAGGGCGGTCTGATTGTCGCGCGCGTTTCAGCCATCCAAGACACCTGGGTAGCGGGAGATCGCGCACGACAGTAGCCGCGCGGCCACGAATAGCGAATGAGTAGAAACCCGTACCGGGCGGGGGGAAGACTACGTAGCGGAGCAGGGAAACCTGCTCAGGCTTCGACTATGCGATTGCGGACGGCGTAGCGCACCAGGTCCGCCAGCGAACGAAAGCCCATCTTGTTCATGATGTTATTGCGGTGTTTCTCCGCCGTCTTGACCGTGATGCCCAACCGGCGTGCGATGTCCTTGTTGGTCCTGCCTTCGGCCAGGAGCTGTACGATCTGGCGCTCCCGCGGAGACAGCTTGCCGCCAACGCGTGCCGCCGCCGCGGAGCCCGCTCCCAGGTAACCTTGGAGGATCAGCGGCGCCACCTTCGAAGTGAAGTACGGCTTGCCATCGAGAAGCGCCTGGATCGCGGCCACCAGCTCGTGACCCGCATCGGACTTGAGCAGGTAGCCCTGCGCACCCGCCTCGAACACCTCGCGCACGACCTGATCGGATTCGTGGGCGGTGAGAATCAGGACGCGGGTTCCGGGCGCCTGCGCAACGATGTGACGCGTTGCTTCGAGGCCGTTC
>DASQOO010000074.1:0-4407 GCA_035644435.1 Steroidobacteraceae bacterium
TTTTCCGCGCAGCATCCGGGCGCTCACCATCACCCAGGGCCCGTGGCAGATGCCGCAGGTCGGCTTGCCTGCCGCATGCATGTCGCGCGTGAAATCCTGGGCGTGCTTGTCGGCACGCAGGAAGTCGGGATTCCAGCAGCCGCCGGGCAGGATCACCGCGTCGTAGTCGGCGACCTTCGCATCCTCGAGATAGGTGTCGATCTTGAGCCAGCCGGCGTTCTCCATCAGGCGGATGGCCAGCACATGCGTCTCGGCGATGGGCGGGAACCGCAGGCCCATGCTCTCCGGGAACGGGCCGATCCTGGGCGCGACGATGTGTACCGTGGCGCCGTGCTCGCGCAACCAGCGCATGGCTCCGAGGATCTCGACTTCCTCCACGCCATTGGTACAGCAGATTGCAATGCGCTTTCCTTCCAGCAGGTGTGGATCGGAGGGTGGATCGAACAGGAAATGGTTGAGTTCGCGATTCAACTCGCCGTCGGCCATGGCAAGAAGTTCGGTCGAGATCGACGGAACCGGCGAGGCGGACATGAACTGCTGCATGCGCGCGAGCGCCGCATGCTGCGTTCGCGTCGGGTGGGTGGCCTGGTCCAAGGTGAAGTCCTTCACATTGTCGAGGCGGCGAGCGTCCCATGAATCGGCACCGCAGTACAGTGACGCGCCCGCGCGGCGCAGTTTCGCTGACACCTCGCTGCGGCGACTCCGGCACCGACCGACACGACGTTCGTCATCTGTGGCGCGATTCGAAGCGCGCGAGGAAGCCGGGCACGGCCTGCGGGTTGATGCAGTTCAGCGGCACCTCGCCGCGCAGCAGATGTGCGACCGCCAGCACGGCCGCGTGCCCCATGCGCAGCATGCTGTCCTCGGTGATGCCGGCGACATGTGGGGTGATCAGCACGTGCTCCATCTCCCAGAACGGGTGATCGTCACGCAGCGGGATCGCGTCGAACACATCGAGCGCTGCACCGGCGAGCCGGCCCGCCTGCAAGGCCTCGATCAGGGGACCCTCCTGAACAACGGGGCCACGCGCCACATTGACGAGATACGCGCCGCGCTTCATCAACGCCAGTTCCGCTGCCCCGATCAGACCCCGGGTTTCATCGGTCAGCGGGCACGCCAACACCACGAAATCGCTTTGCGCGAGCAGCTCGGGCAAAGGCACGCGCCGCGCGATCATCTCGTCGGGCGCCAACGGTGATCGTGTGTGCGCGAGCACCGTCATCGACAGGCCCGTGCCACACAAGCGCGCGATCGCCCGGCCGACGTGGCCGAAGCCGACCAGCCCGAGCGTGCGCCCGGCCAGCTCGAAACCCGCATCGGCGAAGGCACGCGCCTTCGCCCAGCCGGAACTGCGTTCGCGCAAGTGCAGCGTCATCGGCGCGGTGCGGCGCGCGAGCTGCAAAATGCTGCGCAGCACGTGCTCGGCCACCGTGTTCGCGTTCACGCCCGGCACGTTGGCCACGAGCACGCCACGCGCCGTGGCTGCGGCGATCGGGATCATGTCGACGCCTGCACCGTGGCGCACCGCGCCGATCAGGCTCGCGGCCGCGTCGAAGATGTCATCGGGCAACTGCGCCCGCACCACCAGGACCTCGCAGCCGATGGCACATGCGCGCAGCGCATCCGGCGAGGTGTTCGGTGCGACGATGACCTCGCCCTGCTCGGCCAGCCGCGCCTGTGCCTGCGGATGAATGGCCTGGGTGAGCAGGATGCGCGGCATGCAGACTCAACGTCGGACGCGGCGCTCAGCAGGCTTCAGTGTCACGCGCTTGGAGGCCACCCTGCTCCTTGCCACCGGCAGCGCCCCTTCGGAAAAGAACATCCGGAAGTAGGCGTCCACGCCCTTCAGATGGCGGCGCAGAATCTGCTGACCTAGCACGGCGTCGCGCGCCTCGATCGCGCCGTACAACTGCAGGTGCTGGGCGTGCGAGCGTTTGCTCTGCTGTGGTTCCTTGAAGTAGATCTCGCGCCGCTTGCGCGACATGCGATAGAACACGTTGATGAAGCGCAGCAGCACATCGTTCTTGGTGGCTGCGACGATGGCCTTGTGAAACTGCGGGTCGAGTTCGGCAAGCGTCTCGCCACGGCCGATCGCGGCCGCGCTGTCGCGCAGTATCCGCTGCAGGTCGTCCAGGTCGGCCTGGGTGCGGCGCAGGCAAGCCAGGCGCATGGCTTCGCTTTCCAGCACGCCGCGCAATTCGACCGACTGCGCGACCTCTGCCGCCGATAATGGCGTGTTGGTCTCGGCGAACAACACCATCGCCTCGATGCTGCGCTCGGCCCCATAGGGCTGCAGGTAGACGCCCGACTTGGGCCGGCTCTCGACGATGCGTAGCGTGTCGAGCCGGATCAGCGCCTCGCGCACCGCACTGCGGCTCATGCCGAAGAGCGCCGCGAGGTCGCGCTCCGAGGGCAGCTTGTCGCCGGGCTTGAAGCCACGCTCGCGGATCAGCCCGAGCAGCTTGCTGGTTTGCTCGAGGCCTTCCATCGATTCACCCGGTTTTGCGGTAGCGCCTGACGAAGTCATCACGAATCGTGATGCCCAGGCCCGGCCGGTCGGGGATCGTCAACATGCCGCCCTCGACTGTGAAGCTCTCTTCGATCAGCTCATGGATCATCGGATTCGCGCCCAGCGAATACTCGAGGATGTGGGTAGCCGGCGACGCCGCCGACAAATGCAGGCCGGCGGCGAACGCCGGTGCGCCGGCCCACAGGTGCGGCGCCAGACGCAGGTTCGCCGCGCTCGCGAGCGCCGCGATGCGCATCGTCTCGGTGATGCCGCCGCAGATGCCGAGGTCGGGCTGCAGGATGTCTGCGGCACGCAGTTCGATCAGGTCGCGGAAGTCGAAGCGCGTGCAATCGCTCTCGCCGCTGGCGATCGGGATGTGGGTGCCGGCCCGCACCTCGGCCAGCCCACGCTTGTCGTCTGCCGTCACGGGCTCCTCGAACCACGCAAGATCGCAATCGCGCACGAGGCGGCAGAACTGCTTGGCCTCGGACACCGTGTAGGTGCCGTGTGCGTCCACCATCAGATCGATGGTTGGCCCGAGCGCCTCGCGCGCGGCGACGACGCGCTCGGCCGATGCCGCCGGTGAGCCATCGATCACGCCGATGCGCATCTTCACGGCCTTGAAATCGCCCTTTTTCACATAGCCCATCAGCTGAGCACCGATCCCGCGCGCATCGGCCCAGCCGCCCGAGGCGTATGCCGGCATGCGCTCGGCCTTGCGACCGCCGAGCAGTTGCCAGACCGGCACGCCCAGCGATTTGCCGAGGATGTCCCACAGCGCGATGTCGATGCCGGAGATCGCCGAGATCGACACGCCGCGCCGGCTCATCGCCGGGAACACGTGGCCGCGTGCGATCGCGTAGTGGCCGCGCGTACCGCTGTACAGGTTCTCCCAGATGCGCACGATGTTGCGCGGGTCCTCGCCGATCAGGCCCGGACCGAACTCCTTGTTGATCACGGCCACTACACCTTGGTAGTCGCCCTGGCCTCCGGCTGAGACCTTGGCTTCGCCGACGCCGGTGATGCCCGCATCGGTCTCGACCCGCACCAGCGCGGCGTCGCAGGTCGTGGCGCGGCCGAAGTCGCTCACGTGCTGCCGGTCCTCCGGGATCGGGACCTGCAGCCAGAGGGCTTCGACGCGAGTGATCTTCATCGATAGGTTCTCGTTCAACGCGCGGAGAACTGTCGATACGGCTCTGGCTGGAACCAGCGTTCGCTCGCCGCATAGCGGCGCTGCGCCGCAATCACAGGGGGTGGCTCGCGCTCGGCCGCCGAGTGGAACGTGAGCTCGAGCTGAATGCCGTTCGGGTCGAACACGAACAACTGCCACAGCGGCGTCGCCGGCACGATGTTCTCGCGGTAGGCCAGGCCGTACTTCTCGAATTGCGCCTTGAAGCTGCTGTAGCCCTGGCACACGACGGACACGTGGTCGATGGCTGCCGTGCCGGTCTGCACCGAGCCATCCGCTTCTTTTGCCGCATCGCCCGCATACAAGTGGAAGATCGCGTCGGCACCCGCCTGCGCGGGCTTCAGCCATGCGCCGGGGAAACCGATCGGCGGCCGATCGGCCACGATCATGCCCAGCACCTCGGTGTAGAAGCGCACGGTCGCGTCCAGATCAGCGGTCTTGATCGCGGTGTGGAAGAGTTTGCCGAACAGCATGCCCTGCCCTTCACTCGGAAAGCCGAGAAGACCTACAACAGCGGACGCAAGACCTTCACCGACTGCGTGAACAGCCCGGTGTAGAACTTGTCCGACAGCAGACTGGAGCCATGGTCGATGATGAATTTGAGCTGCTCGGGCGACACGTCGACCGGATTCGTTTCGACCTGGTCTCCGTACGGGCTGATAGGCGTGCGGTCAATCGTCGCCACGAACTCCAGCGTCAGGGCGCCGGT
>DASQOO010000075.1:0-51047 GCA_035644435.1 Steroidobacteraceae bacterium
AATATCAGCATGATCAACCGTCGCGATTACTGGCTGCCTCTGTGTCCCTGGCACGGCCAACCGCCGTGATCGTGAGCGCCGGCCAGACAGACAACAAACCACTTGACGACGGAAGTCATATCAACGTCCCGGTTCAGCGGCCGGACGATGTGTAGTGGACGCTGGCACTTTATCCCTCACGGCCCGCTGCAACCGGTTGTTAGCTCCCACTTGCCAGCTCCTCAATTCTCGCGGTATCGGCCTCAATAACCACTGAGAGTGTCCCAGGACGGATGTAGTCGCTGCGGCTCACGTGTTCCGGATGATGATGCGACCCCTCCTCGTCATCGCGAAACGAGAAATGCTTCGCATAGACCGAAAGATTCTCACTGGACCCTCCAATCCTCAGTGTTCCTTGATCAGTAACGGACACATCTATAGGTCCGTTCCCTTTCTCCACCTCGAGCGCGGCCAATAGTTGCGCGTAAGGAGTGGCCGTACCAGAGACATCCGCGGAGCACCTAATGAAACGTTGAGCCGTCGCCAGAAAGGACCCGAGGAGAAGGCACAACTCGTTGAGCCCCGCGACGGTGTCGAGAATCATGACGTCGGAATCAGGCGAGTAATAAATGCGCACTTCGCTGTCCAGTGGGAGCTAACTATAAGTAGAGAGGAGAATGTCTAGTTCAAAAGGCAGAAACATTCTATCTATCCTGACGCGGGTTCCTGGGATCAACAATTTGGATTGAGAACCTCGGTAAAGCTTTTCGCAAGTGTGTAGACATTCTGTCTAATCTGACGAGCTTCCCGCGAATCAAGTGTTTGACTCAAAATTCGCTGTATGGACGCAGCGGGAGCGAGTGCCATGGAAGGCCCGAAACTCCTCGACCAGATCCGCCTCGCGGTTCGCCGGCGCCACTACAGCCATCGCACAGAGCAGGCCTACGTCAACTGGGTGCGAGCCTACATCCGGTTTCACCGCAAGCGCCATCCGCGCGAGCTGGGTGCGGAGGAGATCAGGGAATTCCTCAACTACCTCGCAAACGATCGTCATGTGGCGGCGTCGACTCAGAGCCAGGCGCTGAGCGCTCTGCTGTTTCTCTACAAACAGGTGCTGATGATCGATTTACCGTGGCTCGCAAATGTGGATCGTGCGCGCCGGCCGGTGCGCGTGCCCGTAGTGCTCACGCGCGCCGAGGTGCAGCGCGTGCTCTCCGAGCTGCGCGGCACGACCTGGCTTGCGGCCAACCTCCTCTACGGTTCGGGCCTGCGCCTGCTCGAGTGCGTGACCCTGCGCGTGAAGGACATCGACTTCGCCTACAACCAGGTGACGGTGCGCGATGGCAAGGGGCGCAAGGACCGCAGGACGCTGCTGCCGACTTCCATCCGTGAGCCGCTGCAACGGCACCTGGGCATCGTCAGGACACTGCACGAGCGCGACCTGGCACGCGGTTTCGGGCGTGCGCCATTGCCGTTCGCGCTCGCTCGCAAGTATCCGACCGCGAACATCGAGTGGGGCTGGCAATTCGTGTTTGCGTCTGCGGTTCGCTCGCCGGACCGGGACACCGGCATCGTCCATCGATTCCACATGGCGCCGAGCACCCTGCAAAGCGCGGTTCGAACCGCGGTGCGCCGGGCCGGCATCGACAAACCCGTGGGCTGCCATACCTTCCGCCACTCCTTCGCGACCCATCTCCTCGAATCGGGTTACGACATCCGTACGGTGCAGGAGCTGCTCGGCCATAGCGACGTGAAGACGACGATGATCTACACCCACGTGCTGAACCGTGGCGGCCGGGGTGTCCTGAGCCCGCTCGACCTCCCAACCACGGCGAAGTGATAGGGAAGTGAAATCCGGAACCATCCGAAATACACTCCATCCCCCCGCCTTCCCCGCCCCATCCAGCCGCCATCTGCCTGATTCTGGTGGCCTTCATAGTCCATTGACATGAAAAAGTACCCATCTACGTCGATCTATGGTTAAACTTGCCGCCTTCTGCGGCCAACGCGATAAGTAAAAACTCCGGCTGATGGGAAGGCTGCTTCTTCTTAATGGGCCCAACCTCAACCTGTTGGGCTCCCGGGAGCCCGCGCTATATGGCGCGGACACGCTCGCCTCTATTGAGAAGCGTCTAACGAGTATCGCCACCAAGGCGAAGCATTCATTGGTTGCCTATCAAAGCAATGCCGAGCACGAAATCATCGATCGGATCCAGCGCTGCCCCGCTGACCAGGTCGATTTCATCCTCTTCAATCCCGGCGGCTTCACGCACACCAGTGTCGCGATCCGCGACGCCCTGCTCGCTGTGCGCGTGCCCTTCATCGAGGTGCACCTGAGCAACGTGCACGCGCGCGAGGCGTTTCGACGCCTCTCCTATTTCTCCGACATCGCGGTGGGTTCGGTCGCCGGGTTTGGCGCCCAGGGTTACGAGTTCGCGCTGCAGGCCGCGATCGCGCGCCTGGACGCCGCGCCCAAGAGCTGAGACTCCGAGGAAGCAGGTATGGATATCCGCAAGGTCAAGAAGCTGATCGAGCTGCTCGAGGAGTCGGGGATCGCCGAGATCGAGATCACGGAGGGCGAGGAATCCGTTCGCATCAGCCGTTACGGCGGCCAGGTGGTCACGCAAGTGGCGCACGCGATGCCTGCCCAGGCAGCGGCACCCGCCCCAGCGCCAGCATTGGCGGCTCCCGCCGCGCCCTCCGCTGCAACGGCCCAGGGCGCCGAAAGACCGCCATCCGCCGAAAACGTCGTGACCGCGCCCATGGTCGGCACCTTCTATGCCTCGCCCGCTCCGGGCTCCAAGTCCTTTGTCGAGATCGGCAGTGAAGTGAAGGTCGGTCAGACGCTCTGCATCATCGAAGCGATGAAGATGATGAACCAGATCGAATCGGACAAGAACGGCCGCGTGACCGCGATCCTTGCCAGGAATGGCGAACCGGTGGAGTTCGGCCAGCCGCTTTTCGTCATCGAATAAGCGGTAATCGAATAATCCGTCATCGAATAAGCGCGCCATGCTCGACAAGATCGTCATCGCAAACCGCGGCGAGATCGCGCTGCGGATCCTGAGAGCCTGCCGCGAGCTCGGCATCAAGACGGTCGCGGTGCATTCGACCGCGGACTACAACCAGAAGCATGTGCTGCTCGCCGACGAGACGGTTTGCATCGGTCCGCCGCAGTCGGCGCTGAGCTACCTCAACATGCCGGCGATCATCAGCGCCGCCGAGGTCACCGACGCTGTCGCCATTCATCCGGGCTACGGCTTTCTCTCTGAGAACGCGGACTTCGCCGAGCGGGTCGAGAAGAGCGGCTTCATCTTCGTCGGGCCGCGCAGCGAGACCATTCGCCTGATGGGCGACAAGGTCTCGGCGATCCGCGTCATGAAGAAGAACGGGGTGCCCTGCGTCCCGGGATCGGACGGGCCGCTCGTCAAGGAGTCTGAAGACAACTTCAAGATTGCGCGCGAGATCGGCTATCCCGTCATCATCAAGGCCTCGGGCGGCGGCGGCGGGCGTGGCATGCGCGTCGTACACAGCGACGCGACGCTCCTCAACGCGATCCACATCACGCAGGCGGAGGCGCTGGCGGCATTCGGGAACGAGCAGGTCTACATGGAGAAGTTCCTCGAGCGCCCGCGGCACATCGAGTTCCAGATCATCGGTGACAACGTCGGCAACGTCTTGAGCCTCGGCGAGCGCGACTGCTCCATGCAGCGCCGCCACCAGAAGGTCATCGAGGAAGCACCCGCACCCGGCATCACGGTCAAGCAGCGGCGCATGATGGGCGAGCGCTGCACGACGGCGTGCCGCGAAGTGGGCTACCGGGGCGCGGGGACGCTCGAGTTCCTCTACCAGGACGGCGAGTTCTACTTCATCGAGATGAATACGCGCATCCAGGTCGAGCACCCGGTCACCGAGATGGTCACCGGCATCGACATCGTCAAGACGCAGCTCCTGATCGCTGGCGGCGAGTCGCTCACGTTCACCCAGAACGACATCGAGATGCGCGGCCACGCCATCGAATGCCGCATCAACGCCGAGGACCCGAAGGGCTTCATTCCGTCCCCCGGCCCGGTGCGCCTGTGGCACGCGCCGGGCGGCCCCGGTATCCGCGTCGACAGCCACGTCTACTCGGGCTACACCGTGCCGCCTTACTACGATTCGATGATCGGCAAGATCATTGCGCATGGGGACTCGCGCGAATCGGCGATCGCACGCATGCGCAATGCGCTCGCCGAGATGGTGGTCGAGGGCATCAAGACCAACATCCCATTGCACCAGGAGATCTTCAATCACGCCGCGTTCCGCTCGGGCGGCCTCGACATTCACTACCTCGAGCGGCGCCTGGGCCTGAAGTAGCTGACGCGTATCGCCGCATCGCCGCGATGCGCGCTCGGCGCACGGACCCCGCGCTCGACACTTCGCCATGCCCTTCCTGCAACTGACTCTCGATGCCCCGTCCGGAGAGGCCGAACGCATCGAAGCGGCCTGCTTCGACGCCGGTGCACTCGCCGTCAGTCTCGCGGATGCGGGCGATGCACCGATTTTTGAGCCCGGACCTGGGGAGACGCCCCTGTGGAGCCACGTCCAGGTGACGGCGTTGTTCGCGGCGAGCCGCGAACCGCGCGAAGTTGTCGACGCGCTTCAGGCCGCGCTGGGCCGCGCGCTCCCGGCGCATCGGTTCGAGGAGCTCGCGGATCGCGCCTGGGAACGCGAATGGCTCAAGGACTTTCGGCCGTTGCGATTCGGCGCGCGACTCTGGGTGTGCCCGCACGGTCAGTTGCCGCCCGAGGTCGAGCCCTCTCCGGTGATCGTGTGGCTCGATCCGGGGCTCGCGTTCGGCACCGGCACTCACCCGACCACGGCGATGTGCCTCGAGTGGCTCGACGGCGCGAAGCTGCATGATCGTGAGGTAATCGACTACGGCTGTGGCTCCGGGATTCTCGCCATTGCTGCCGTGAAGCTCGGCGCGCGCCACGTGCTCGGCGTGGATCTCGACCCGCAGGCGCTCCTCGCCACCACTGATAATGCCGAGCGGAACGAGGTCGCCGAACGTATTCGCGTCGGGAAGCCGGATGCGGCGCGCGAGCCCGTGGATTTCCTGGTGGCCAACATTCTCTCGGAGCCGCTGATCGAATTGGCGCCGCGCTTTGCCGCGCTGGTCCGGCCCGGTGGCGCGCTGGCGCTCTCCGGGATCCTCGAAGCGCAGGCGGCGGCCGTGACACTGGCTTACGCGCCGTGGTTTGATATGCGCACGTTCGCCACTCGCGATTCATGGGTGTGTCTGAACGGGGAGCGTCGCTGACTTGTTCACGCAGTGTCCACAGTGCCAGACCGTTTTTCGGGTCACCGTGGCCATGCTCAGGGCCGCGCAGGGACGCGTGCGCTGCGGACGCTGCTCGCACGTGTTCAATGCGCTCACGTTCCTGATCGAGCAGCCGGACTCCGATGTACCGCCCGACGCGACGTCCGAGGAATTGCCGCCCGATATCCCTGCTGGGCCGAACCGGCGCGCCTCCGACCTGCCCTTCGAAGCCGAGGACGAGAGCGACGAGATCCCTGAGTCCGCGCTCGAGTTCGACCTCACCGTCGATGACCTGAACCGCGTCTTCGTCAAGGCCCCGGCGCCATCGCTGCGCCTGACTCCCAAGGAACCGCCGGTTCCGATCCCCCCGCCCTCCGATGAAGTCACCGCCGAGCATGAAATCCTCGACATCGAGATCGAGGAGTCGCACACGGTCGAGGCGATCACGCTCGAAGGCGACGATGTCCAGGTGACGGCGAGCCTCGCGCCGGTGGGGCCGGACATGGAGTTGGACAATCAGACCTCCGAATTCAGTGCGATCGCGGTTCCTCCGCCCACGCCGCCGCCGAGCGATGCGGATCTCAAGCGCGAGATCGAGGCCGCCTTCGCCGGCGATCCGGAGACACGCGCTGAGTTCGTCCTGCCGTCCGGAGCGCGGCTCAAGTTCAACCAGGGCATCGCGGAGATCGATCCCGAATCTGAACCGGGGCGCGTGCTCCAGGAGGAGCGCGAGCGTCGCAACTACCTCAGCAAGCGCTGGGGACTCGCCAGCGCCGGGCTGGGACTGCTCCTCGTCATTCAGCTGGTTCATTTCAACCGCGATGCGCTCGCGCGCAGCCCCACCTTCGGTTCCGTGATCAGCAAGGTGTACTCGGGCTTCGGCGTGAAGCTCTCGCCTCACTGGGACCTGAATGCTTACGAGCTGCGTCAATGGGGCGCCGCTGCGGAGCCCGGCGACAGCGGCACACTGCGGGTGCGTGCCAGCGTTTTCAATTCCGCGGACCGTGCACAACCCTATCCGCTGCTGCGGCTGACGCTCCAGGATCGCTTCGGCGGGCGTGTCGGCTCGCGGGACCTCGAGCCGCGCGAATACCTGCACGTGCCACCGTTCGCAAATGAGCTCCTCGGTGCGGGCAAACGTGTCGATGCGGACATCGCGATCGTCGATCCCGGCAAGGATGCGGTCGGTTTCGAGATCGATGTGTGCTTGCGCGATGCCGCAAGCGTGAACTGCGCCGCAGACCAGCCGAGGGCGCGGGGCTAGAAAGGCAACCCGACCGAAAACGGCCGCGGGCCCGCCATACGGAACGAGATGGCTAACTGATTGGAATAAATTGTGCTGCAAATCGGTCCCTACGCCCTGTCCGCTCCTCTCGCGCTCGCTCCCATGGCGGGTGTGACCGATCGTCCGTTCCGCTTGCTGTGTCGCCGGCTGGGCGCGGGCGTCGCGGCGTCCGAAATGCTCACCGCCGACACCCGGCTCTGGCACACGGCCAAGTCGCGGCTGCGCATGACGCACGAGGATGAACCCGAACCGCGCGTCGTTCAGATCGCGGGAGCCGAGCCCGAGATGCTGGCCGAGGCCGCGCGGCTCAATGTCGATGCCGGCGCGCAGATCATCGACATCAACATGGGGTGCCCTGCGAAAAAAGTGTGCAACAAGGCCGCGGGTTCGGCGCTGATGCGCGATGAATCGCTGGTGACGCGCATCCTGGAGCGCGTCGTGCACGCGGTGAACGTGCCGGTGACGCTGAAGATCCGCACCGGTTGGTGTCCGGAGCATCGCAATGGCGTCACGATCGCGAAAATTGCCGAAGCGAGCGGTGTGCTGGCACTCGCGGTGCATGGCCGGACGCGTGCATGCATGTTTCGTGGCAGCGCGGAGTACGAAACCGTGCGTGCCATCAAGGACGCGGTGAGAATTCCGGTGTTCGCCAATGGCGATATCGACTCACCACAGAAGGCCCGCGAGATTTTTCAAGCGACTGGCGTCGATGGCGTGATGATCGGTCGCGGCGCGCAGGGTCGGCCATGGATTTTTCGTGAAGTCAACTTTTTCCTCGCCACCGGACGTGCGCACGTTCCGGTTGCGCTCCAAGAAGTCCGTGATATTCTGCTCGCCCACTTGAAAGCCCTCTACTCGCACTACGGAGCAGACACAGGCGTTCGAGTGGCACGTAAACATCTGAGCTGGTACTGCCAGCATCATTCCGAAGCAGGAGAATTCCGCAAGCGAGTGATGACGGCGACGACGACCGATGAGCAGTTCGCGATGGCCCGCGAGTACTTTGGTCAACTGGCATCGGGTATCAGCCTGGCGGCTTGATAAGAAGAAAAATTCTTGACGATAGCGGGGAACCTTAAATGGTGGTCAAGAAGAAATCCAGACTGCGCAGGGAGCCCGTGGCTCGCGCGGTGAGCAGGGACATCCCCCTGCGCGATCATGCCCATGAAGCGCTCACAACCTACTTCACCAACCTCAACGGCCATCGTCCGGCCGCGCTCTACGATTTGGTGATGCGGGAAGTCGAGGAGCCGCTGTTCAAGGCGGTGCTCGACTACGCCAGCGGCAACCAGAGCCGCGCCGCGGTGATCCTGGGGATCAATCGCGGAACCCTGCGCAAGAAGTTGAGGGAGTTCGGACTCTCGAAATGACGCCGTTGCGCCGCGCTCTGCTGAGCGTGTCCGACAAGACCGGCGTCGTCGAGTTGGCCCGTGCCCTCGCGACACGCGGCGTCGAAATCCTGTCAACGGGCGGCACCGCCCGGCTCCTCCTGCAGAATGGCGTCGCCGTGAAGGAAGTCGCGGCCCACACCGGCTTCCCCGAGATCATGGGCGGGCGCGTCAAGACGCTGCACCCGAGGATTCACGGCGGCCTGCTGGGTCGTCGTGGCGTCGACGAAGAGGTCATGGCCGAGCACGGCATCGAGCCGATCGACCTCCTGGTCGTCAACCTCTACCCGTTCGCGCAGACCATCGCGCGTCCCGACTGCAGCTACGAAGAAGCGGTGGAGAACATCGACATCGGCGGCCCCGCGATGCTGCGTGCCGCGGCCAAGAACCACGCCGATGTCACCGTGATAGTCGATCCGGAGGATTACTCCGCGCTCCTCGATGAGTTGCAGGCGCATTCCGGAGAGACCTCGAAGGTGTTCCGCGCGCAGCTCGCCGCCAAGGCCTTCGCCCACGCCGCGAGTTACGACACGATGGTGGCCGGGTACCTGATGCAGAAGTGGCCGGTGGCGGACGAGTCCTGGCCCGAGACCCTGGCCGCGGTCTTCAACAAGAAGCTCGACCTGCGCTATGGCGAGAACCCGCACCAGCGTGCGGCGTTCTACACCGATCCGGGCGCGAGAGGCGCGAGCATCGCGCGCGGCAACCAGTTGCAGGGCAAGGAGCTCTCCTTCAACAACATCGCGGACGCGGATGCGGCGCTCGAGTGCGTGCGGCAATTCGCCGAGCCGGCGTGCGTTATCGTTAAACACGCGAATCCTTGCGGCGTTGCGCTTGCCTCCGACATCGGCGCCGCCTACGCCAAGGCCTATCGCACTGATGCGACCTCCGCGTTCGGCGGCATCATCGCTTTCAATCGCCCGCTCGATGGCGTCACGGCCCAGTCCATCCTCAAGCAACAGTTCGTCGAGGTCATCCTGGCCCCGAGCTTCGATGCGGGGACCCTCGAGGCACTCAAGGCGAAGGAAAACGTGCGTGTCATCGCGCTGGGCGACCTGCGTACGACGACCGATCTGGGGCCCGAGTATCGAAGCGTGGGCGGTGGGCTCCTGGTGCAGACGCGCGACACGGACTCGATCACCGCGGGCGAGCTCGACGTGGTCACCAAGCGCGAGCCGACCGAGGCGGAGTTGGCGGACCTGCTCTTCGCGTGGCGTGTGGCCCGGTTCGTGAAGTCGAATGCGATTGTCTATGCCCGTGAAGGGATGACGATCGGTGTGGGCGCGGGCCAGATGAGCCGCGTGTTGTCGAGCCGGATCGCCGCGATCAAGGCAGCTGAAGCCAAGCTCGACATCAAGGGCGCCGCCATGGCCTCCGACGCGTTTTTCCCCTTCCGCGACGGCATCGACATCGCGGCGGGGTACGGCATCGCAGCCGTGATCCAGCCCGGCGGCTCGCTCCGTGATCCCGAAGTCATCACCGCGGCCGACGAGCACGGCATGACGATGGTATTCACCGGGGTCCGCCACTTCAGGCATTAGAACGCTCTCGACATGAAGGTCCTCATCATCGGCGGCGGCGGCCGCGAGCATGCGCTGGCCTGGAAGAGCG
Organism: Steroidobacteraceae bacterium; assembly: GCA_035644435.1. Taxonomy (GTDB): domain Bacteria; phylum Pseudomonadota; class Gammaproteobacteria; order Steroidobacterales; family Steroidobacteraceae; genus DATBVX01. The sequence goes on from DASQOO010000075.1 coordinate 9,566, forward strand.
CGCAGTCACCCCTGGTGACGGAAGTGTTCGTCGCACCGGGCAATGCCGGCACCGCGTTCGAGCCCAAGACCCGCAATGTCGATATCGCGGCCGAAGATCTGCCGGCCCTCGTGGCGTTTGCACGCGAGGAACGCGTGGATCTCACGATCGTGGGCCCGGAGGCGCCGCTGGTCGCGGGCGTCGTAGACCGATTCCAGTCTGCGGGCCTGCGTTGCTTCGGACCGGTGCAACGCGCGGCCCAACTCGAGGGCTCCAAGGCGTACACGAAAGAATTCCTGCGCCGCTACCGGATTCCGACCGCGGCCTCACAGACCTTCACGCAGGAATCGTTCGATCCTGCTTACGTCGAAGCGCACGGCACGCCGATCGTGGTCAAGGCGAGCGGGCTTGCGGCCGGCAAGGGTGTGATCATCGCCGAGAGCGCCGCGGAGGCGATCGAGGCGGCCCGATCGATGTTCGCCGGCCAGTTCGGTGAGGCCGGCCGCGAAGTCGTGATCGAAGAGTTCCTGAAGGGCGAGGAAGTGAGCTTCATCGTGATGGCGGACGGACGGCATATCCTGCCGCTCGCCACCTCGCAGGATCACAAGCGTCGCGATGACGGTGATCGCGGGCCGAACACGGGCGGCATGGGCGCGTATTCGCCCGCGCCGATCGTCACGCCGGCGCTGCACGCGCGCATCATGCGCGAGGTCATCGAGCCCACGATTCTCGGCCTCGCGCAGGACGGGACGCCGTATACGGGATTCCTGTATGCCGGCCTGATGATCGCGGCGGATGGCACGCCCAACGTGCTCGAGTTCAATTGCCGCTGCGGCGATCCGGAGACCCAGCCGGTGCTGATGCGTTTGAAGTCGGACCTGGTCCAGCTCTGCGACGCCGCGCTCGACGGCCGGCTCAACCAGGTGGACGCCGAGTGGGATACGCGCGCTGCGCTCGGCGTCGTGATGGCGGCGGGAGGCTATCCCGACAACTATCGCAAGGGCGATCTGATCACCGGGCTTGCCGCGGCGGCCCGGTTGCCCGGGAAAGTCTTCCACGCCGGCACCCGCGTCGCGGACGGCAAGGTTCTCACCAATGGCGGGCGTGTGCTTTGCGCGGTCGGGCTCGGCGACACCGTTCGCATGGCACGCCGCGAAGCCTACGCGCTCGTCAACGCAATCCAGTGGCCCGGCGTGCAGTTTCGCCACGACATCGGCTATCGCGCCATCTCGCGCGAGACCCTGATTGCCGAGGCGGGATCAGGGCGCGGGTAAATCTGATTTCTTCGGCCAGGAGATCCAGATCGCACCGTCCCTGGGGCATCCGGTCGAGCATCGCCTTGAGCTGCCGGGCGAGCTCCGCGCGGCGCGTGACGAAGAGATGCGCGATTTCGGCGTCCGCGGACATGCGCGTCGCGAACTTCACCCCGTCAGGGAGCGGCGCCAGCAACTTCCTGTAGTTCGCCGGCGCGCCGTCGGTGAACAAGACCGTGCCGGCCTTGATCCCGAGCTTCTTCGCGAGCGGCGTTGCGGAATATCCAGCCATCTGCAGCTCCGTCGCGCCTCAGATCTCGACCTGCCCGCCGACTTCCATGAGACGCGAGGCTGGAATGCCGAAACTCGAGGCCGCGTACTGCGAGTTGCGCGCAAGGAACAGGAACAGCTTCTTGCGCCAGCGATGCATGCCCCGCGTGGTGGCGATGACGATGTCATCGCGCCCGAGGAAATACACCGCATCCTCGGTGCGCACCGGCAGCCACTGCTGGGCCGTGCGCAAGAGCTTGGGAACCTCCGGGAATTCCATGAACCCCATGCGCGCCACGACCCGATAGAGGCCGGGCCCGAGCGTCTGGACTTTGACGCGGCCGCCTTCGCTCACGCGCGGCACCCGCTCGGTGATGAGGGAAAAGATGATCGTGTCCTCGTGCAGGACGCCATTCATCTTGAGGTTGCGCACCAGCGTGCGGGGAATGCCGGTGGTGTTGCTGGTCGGGAAGATCGCGACACCGGGCACGCGTAGCGGCGGGTCCTTTTCGATCTTTTCGAGAAACGAGGCCACCGGCCGCTCTTCGCGGCGCATTTTTTCCGTGACGATGAGGCGCCCACGCTGCCAGGTCTTCATCACGCCAAAGATGGCCAGCCCGAAGAGGATGGGAAACCAGCCTCCGGTCGGTACCTTGTCCAGGTTCGAAACGACGAACGCGCTGTCGAGCGCCAGCAGGCCACACATGACGAACAATTGCAGGCGCTCGGAGCGGCGAGTCGCGCCCCAGAGCAGGACGAGAATCAGGATGGTATCGATGAGCATCGTGCACGAGACGCCGACGCCATACGCGTGCGCGATGCGGGCTGAGGATCCGAAGCCCACGGCCAGCGCGACCGTGGCGATGCAGCTCAGCCAGTTCACCGAGGGGACGTACACCTGCCCGATCAGCGCATCCGATGAGTGCATGATCCGCACCCGCGGGATGTAACCGAGCTGCTGGCACTGCTGCGTGATCGCGAACACCCCCGAGATGACCGCCTGCGAGGCGATGACGCTGGCCACGGTAGCCAGCGCGACCAGCGGGATCAGCGCCCACTCCGGAGCGAGCATGTAGAAGGGGTTGACGATAGCCGCGGGGTTTTCGAGCAGCAGCGCGCCCTGGCCGAAGTAGTTGAGCAGCAGGCACGGCCAGACGACCAGGAACCAGGCCATCGCGATGGGCCGGCGCCCGAAGTGCCCCAGGTCCGAGTACAGCGCCTCGCCCCCGGTGACGGTGAGGAACACCGCTCCGAAGACGACGAAGGCCACGGCGGAGTGTTCCACGAAGAACCACACCGCGTACGCGGGGTTCACGGCCTCGAGCACCACGGGATGCAGGACGATCCTGTGGACACCGAGGCCGGCGAGTACGAGAAACCACAGCAGCATGATCGGACCAAAAAGGCGGCCGATCGCGCCGGTCCCGCGACGCTGGAACGCGAATAGCCAGATGAGTGCCAGGATCGCGAGTGGCAGAACCGCGTGGCCCAGCGCCGGGGTCGCGATGCTGATGCCCTCGATCGCGCTGAGCACCGTGACCGCGGGCGTGATGACGCCATCGCCGTAGAACAGTGCGCAGCCGATCAGGCCGAGCGCGGCGATCGCCCCGGTCCCGCGCATCGGCCGCTCGTTGAGGACGCGGGTCGTCAGCGCGAGGACGCCACCTTCGCCATCGTTGTCGGCGCGCAGGATGATGCTGACGTACTTGATGGAGATGACGAGCGCCAGCGACCAGAAGATCAGGGACAGGATTCCAAGGACGCTCGAGGGGCTGACACTGACCCCCGCGACGTACGAAAAGCACGCGCGCAGCGCGTACAGCGGGCTGGTCCCGATATCGCCGAACACAACGCCCATGGCCGCGACCGAGAGAGCCGCGGTCCTGGAGTTCATCAGGAGCCTCCCTAGACCTTAGTTCTTCTTCAGCCGGGGTGCGCTAGCGCTTCATCGCCTCGAAGAATTCGCCGTTGGTCTTCGTGTCCTTCATCTTGTCGAGAAGGAACTCGATCGCCGCCAGCTCGTCCATCGGGTGCAGGAGCTTGCGCAGGATCCACATCTTGGCGAGCTCTTCCTGCGCCGTGATCAGCTCTTCCTTGCGCGTTCCGGAGCGGTTGATGTTGAACGCGGGGAACACACGCTTCTCGGAGATACGCCGGTCGAGGTGAATTTCCGAGGTGCCCGTTCCCTTGAACTCCTCGTAGATCACGTCGTCCATCTTCGAGCCCGTGTCGATCAGTGCCGTCGCCAGGATCGTGAGGCTGCCGCCCTCTTCGATGTTGCGCGCCGCGCCAAAGAAGCGCTTCGGCCGCTGCAGCGCATTCGCATCGACACCACCCGTCAGCACCTTGCCCGATGACGGGACCACGGTGTTGTAGGCACGCGCCAGGCGCGTGATCGAGTCGAGCAGGATCACGACGTCGCGCTTGTGCTCGACCAGGCGCTTGGCCTTTTCGATCACCATTTCAGCGACCTGGACGTGCCGGCTCGCGGGCTCGTCGAAGGTGCTCGACACCACTTCACCCTTCACCGTGCGTTGCATCTCGGTGACTTCCTCGGGCCGCTCGTCGATGAGCAGCACGATGAGGACGCACTCGGGATGATTCGCCGTGATCGCGGTCGCGATGTTCTGCAGCAGCATCGTCTTGCCGGCTTTCGGTGGGGAGACGATGAGGCCGCGCTGACCCTTGCCGATCGGCGACATGAGGTCGATGGTGCGGGCCGTCAGGTCTTCCGTGCTGCCGTTACCGCGCTCTAGCTTCAGGCGTTCCTTCGGGAAGAGCGGCGTCAGGTTCTCGAACAGGACCTTGTGACGCGAGTTCTCCGGCGAGTCGAAGTTGATTTCGCCGACCTTGAGGAGCGCAAAGTAGCGCTCGCCATCCTTTGGCGGACGGATCAGGCCGGAGATCGAGTCCCCGGTGCGCAGGTTGAAGCGCCGGATCTGGCTCGGGCTGACGTAGATGTCGTCCGGCCCGGCGAGATACGAGCTGTCGGCCGAGCGCAGGAAGCCGAAGCCGTCCTGCAGGATCTCGAGCACGCCATCGCCGTAGATGTCCTCGCCATTGCGCGCGTGCGCCTTGAGGATGGCGAAGATGATGTCCTGCTTGCGAGAACGGGCGATGTTCTCCAGGTTCATCTGTGTAGCGAGATCCACCAGCTCCGAGACCGGCTTGGTCTTGAGCTCGGTGAGATTCATCGAGCGGCGCGTCGCCGCAAGCTCGCTGGGTGTAATGACGTCGAGGCCTTCGCCATCGGCGAAGTTGTCCTCGGGCAGGAAATCATCCTGCCGTCCGCCACGGTTGGGGTCATTGTTGCGGTTCTGATTACGACCGCCACCCTGCCCCTTGGGTCGGCTGCGAGCCGAGTTACCTAGGTAGCCTCTCACAGGTTGCTGTCCAGGAAGGCGGCGAGTTGCGACTTGGAGACCGCGCCGACTTTCTGCGCCTCCACCGTGCCGTTTTTGAACAGGATCAAAGTCGGGATTCCGCGGATGCCGAAACGAGGCGGCGTGTGCGGATTCTCATCGATGTTGATCTTGGCGATTTTCAGCCGGTCCTTGTATTCCTCGGCGATCTCGTCGAGTACCGGCGCGATCATCTTGCACGGACCACACCACTCAGCCCAGAAATCGAGCAGTACGGGAGTATCTGATTTAAGGATGTCCTGATCGAACGTGGCGTCTGTGGTGTGAACAATTTGCTTGCCCACTCGGAACTACCTCCTGACGGGGTAATGAAAAAACAAGTTGTACGAATTCGTCGCTGCGATGTGGAGAATGGTGAAAGAAGGGCCCCTCGGGGCGTGTGCAGCGTCAGGCGGACGCAGTGCAGTCGATTTACGGTTACAATAACCCTGCTTTGGGTATCGAAATAATCAGGCCGGGTGGTGGATCTTCAAGGAAGTGCGGACGGCGCCGCTACGGCTGGACGGTATTGGACCCAACTTTGAGGCAATTTGCAAGCCTCGTTCTCACGACTCTCTCTTCTCGATGACAGAAACACATCTATCTGAACTGCGCTTTGATTCGCTGAATCTCCCTGCAACCCTCTCACGCGGAATCGCGGAAGCCGGATTCGAACTCTGTACGCCAATTCAGGCGCAGACTCTTCCCATTGCTCTTGCCGGACGTGACGTCGCCGGCCAGGCGCAGACTGGCACCGGCAAGACTGCGGCGTTCCTGGTTGCACTGTTCAACAGCCTGTTGACGCGTCCCGCCTCGCCGACACGGCCCGGCACCGCGCCGCGCGCCCTGGTGCTCGCGCCGACACGAGAACTCGCAGTACAGATCCACAAGGATGCCGAGGGGCTCGGCCAGTTCACGGGATTAACGCTGGGACTCGCATTTGGGGGCACCGACTACGAAAAACAACGGCGCACGCTCGAACAAGGCGTCGATGTGCTCATCGGCACGCCCGGACGCACTATCGACTTCTTCAAGCAGCGCGTCTTCGACCTGCGCCACGTCCAGGTCATGGTCCTGGATGAAGCGGACCGCATGTTCGACTTGGGTTTCATCGCCGATATTCGCTATGTCCTGCGGCGTTTGCCGCGCCCGGAGCAGCGCCTCTCGATGCTGTTTTCCGCGACTCTCTCCTACCGGGTGATGGAGCTCGCCTACGAGCACATGAACAGTCCCGAGCTGGTCCGTATCGAACCCGACAAGGTCATGGTCGATAGCGTGCGCCAGGTGCTGTATTTCCCGGCGATGAGCGAGAAGGTGCCGCTTCTCATCGGCCTGCTGCGACACATGGACCCGCATCGCACCATGGTGTTCGTGAATACGCGTCGCATGGCCGACGAACTCGAGCGGGTGCTCGGCGCGAACGGCTTTCACGCCGAAGCGCTCTCTGGCGACGTTCCGCAACGCAAGCGTTTGCGGATGCTGCGCGACTTTCACAGCGGCACCCTCGCGATCCTGATCGCTACCGATGTGGCCTCGCGCGGGCTGCACGTGCCGGAAGTGAGCCATATCTTCAACTTCGATCTGCCGCAGGACGCCGAGGACTACGTGCATCGAATCGGCCGCACGGCACGCCTCGGTGCCGAGGGCGATGCGATCAGCTTCGGATGTGAAGAATATGTGATGTCACTGCCGGACATCGAAGCCTACATCGGACACAAGGTGCCAGTGGAAGCGATCGCACCGGAGATGCTCGCCGAAGTGACCCGTCCGGGCGCACGGCGTCCCCGCACCCTAGAAGAAGGCACAGTCCCACAGCACTCACACCGCCACCACCGCAGCCGCCGCCAGCGTCGCACCTCACGCTAGCGAAGCTGGGACGGCATCGGTTTAGCGTGTCTTGCGGGCTTACCTTCCCGTGAGCCCGTTCTTACTGATTGAGTGGCCGATACGCAGCCGTATCCCGCGAAAGCTGACGCCGGAATCTCACGATAGTTTTCATGCGCGTCGGGCTGACGGGAAGGTAAGCCCGCAAGACACGCTAAACCGTCTCTATCCCGGATTCACAGGGGGCGGTGGTCCCTTGAAGTCGGCGGCGGCGTTACGGCGCTTGCGGATCACCACCGTGCCTGCGAGCTTGTCGTGAAAGCCCTGCTTGCGTGGATCGAACGCGACCCACAGAAAGCCGATGAAGAGCGTGCAGATCGAGACGTAGTACCCCAAGTAGCGGCCAATGCTCTGTCCGGCGGTCAGTGCGCCGCCGGTTCGCTCATCGACGATCCTGGCGTGCAGCAGCATCTTGCCCGGGGTGGCGGACTTGTAGATCCAAAACACGATGATCGCGATTGTCGGTAAGCCCAGCGAGATGAATGCGTCCAGTGGCCCCCTGACCAGAGTACTCAATGCCGCGTTCAAGAACTGAAGCGGATCCCCGGCCAGTTTGCTCAATGCGTTCAACATCTGCGCCGGATTATCGCTACTTCCGGGCGCCGATCCTCGATATACGGCATTCACGATGGGAGAAACGATCAGGCTCGACAAGACCAAATCGATCATCGTCGCCCAGAACCGAACCCAGAAGCCGGCGTATTCCAGTCCTTCAACCGCAGTTGCGTCGCTCAATGGCCACCTCCGGCATTAACTCGTCGATTGAATTGACTGCAGGAAACTCCGCGATTTCGCGCCGCGGCTGGCCCGTGTCGGGGCGCGCGATCGCATAGATCCACGCGATCCCGAAGTCGCGGGCCGCGCGCAATACCGGGAGACTGTCATCCACGAACAGCGTCCGCTCGCGGTCGAAGGGCTCCGCCGCGAGCAACGCACTCCAGAAAGGCGCACTCTCCTTGGGGGCACCGAACCGATGCGAGGAGTAGACCGCGTCGAAATGACCACGAAAATCCAGGCGCTCTTCCTTGATCGCGAGGGTCGCGGTGTGCGCGTTCGTGACCAGCACCAGGCGTTTGCCGAGGGCGCGCACCCGGCGCACGAAGCGTTCGGCCTCGGGCAACCATGAGATCTGTTCACGAGCCTCGCGCTTGAGCTGCGGCAGATCGAGATCGAGCTCGCGACTCCAGTACTCGATGCAGTACCAGTCGAGTGTGCCCTGCTTGGCCGCGAATACGGGCCGCAGCTGCGCCTTCGCCGCCTCGACCTCGAGCCCGCGAACGGCCGCGAATCGCGCCGGGACCAGTTCGCGCCAGAAGGTGTTGTCGAATTTCAGGTCCAGGATCGTGCCATCCATGTCGAGCAGCACGGTGTCGATCCGGCCCCAGTCGGGAAGGGATGAAGGCGAGGTCGGCATGGCGCCGGTATCATACGGCCGGATGTGGTTCGCTTTCATTCTGGTCCTGGCGGCTCTGTTCACGGCGTGGTTCTGGCAGGCAGCACTGCGGGCGCGTGAGGAGGCCAATGCGGTGGCGATCGACACCTGCCGCACGGCGAACGTCCAGTTCCTCGACGGCACGGTCGCATTCAGCAGCATGCGCCCGGCGCGCGATACGACCGGCCGCCTCACCTGGCGCAGGAACTACGTGTTCGACTACACCGACGATGGCATGACGCGGCGACAGGGCTTTGTGGTATTGCTCGGGTTCTCGCTGGAAGCTGTCGGACTGGCACCGGGCCCTCTGCACTGAATCAAGATGACAAGCGTCGACCTGCACCTGCATTCGAACCACTCCGATGGAGTGCTCGCGCCCGCGGAACTCGTGGACCGCGTCGCGGATGCGGGTGTCGAATTGATGGCGCTCACCGATCACGACACCACCTCGGGGCTCGAAGAGGCGCGCGGGCAGTGTGCGCGCCGTGGCATCCGGATGCTCAACGGCACCGAGCTTTCCTCGACGTGGCGGGGCCAGACGATCCATGTGATTGGACTGGGTCTTGACCCGAGCGCGCAGACACTGGTCGATGGAATACACAGGCTCCAGGCACTGCGCCGCTTGCGCCTGAGCGCGATCGCCGAGCGCTTGGAACGCAAGTCAATTCCCGCTCGCGCGCTGCTTGCGCAGCTCGAAATCGAGCACCCGGTGGTGACGCGAACCCACCTGGCGCGCGCGCTGGTCGCGCAACAGCACGCAAAGAGCATGGCGGAAGCCTTCAAGCGCTACCTCGGGCGTGGCGGAGCGGGACACGTCGCATCGAACTTCCCGGACGTGTCCGAAGTAGTTCCCTGGATCCGTGCCGCGGGCGGCATCGCCGTGCTGGCGCACCCGATGCGCTATACGTTGTCGGCCGGCGCGCGACGGCTCCTGGTGACCGCGTTTCGCGACAGCGGAGGAACGGCCATCGAAGTCGTTTGCGGCCGCGCCCTGGCCCACATCGCCCCGCTCGCGGCACTCGCCGCCCGCTTTGGACTCGCGGGATCGGTGGGCTCGGACTTCCACGATCCACAAATACCTTGGAATCCGCCCGGTCGGTTGGCTAAGCTACCGGCTGGAATCGAACCGGTCTGGCAGAGTCTCGCCTGAGGTGCTGCTCGCACCATGAGCCAGCCACCCGACAACGTCGATACCGAGCTGTTCAAGAACATCGAGCGCCTGCGGCAACTGCGGATCGAGCATCGTGATCTCGACGACGTGATTGCCCGCCTGTCGCTCGACTTCGATGTGGACGAAGTGCAGCTCAAGCGCCTGAAGAAGCGCAAGCTCATGCTCAAGGACCAGATCGCGAAGCTCGAAAGCCAGCTGATCCCGGACCTCAACGCCTGATGCAAGACTACTTCAAAGCTTTCCAGCAACTTCTCGATCAGTTCCTCATCGGCGATACGCTCACCGAGCTCGCCGCGGTTCTCGCCACCTTCGGCCTCGGCTGGTTCCTGGGGCGCTACCTGCGCTACCGGCTGATCCCGCCCGAAGCCCCGGCACCGACCAACCTGCGCGAGCACCTGGCCGAGGCCACGGTCAAGATCAGCCCGTTCATCATCGCGACGCTGCTCCTGTTCCTGACTCGCGGCGTTCTCAACAGCTTCGGCATCGCCATCAACTTTCTCGACCTGATGCTGCAGCTGATGGGCGCGCTGGTGCTGATCCGCATCGGCGTGTTCCTGCTGCGCCTCTCGCTCGGACCCGATACCTGGCTCAAGGGCTGGGAGACGTGGGTGACGCTCGTGATCTGGAGCGTGGTCGCCATCAACCTGTTCGGGTGGCTCGGGCCGGTAAGAGCGCGCCTCAATGCCGTTCCGCTCACCAAGGGCAAGGACCCGCTGACGCTCTGGGAGCTGCTGGAATCGCTCTTCATCATCACGCTGTTCGTGCTCGCCGCGACCTGGCTCGCGCGCTGGATCGAGCGGCGCCTCATGCGGCTCACGGGTCTTGCGGTCAGTACGCGCATCGGGGTCGCGAAGTTCACCCACGCGTTCCTGATCGTTTTCAGCATCCTCATCGGCCTCAACGTCGCGGGCCTCGATCTGAAGACGCTCACCGTGTTCACCGGCGCGCTCGGCATTGGCCTCGGCTTCGGCCTGCAGGCGATCGCGAGCAATTTCGTCAGCGGTTTCGTGCTGTTGATGGACCGCTCCATCAAGCCGGGCGATGTGATCAGCTTCACCGGCGTCGGCGGTACGACCACTGAAGGCTTCGGCTGGGTGCAGGAGCTCAAGGGCCGCTACGTCGTGGTGCGCGATCGCGACGGCGTCGAGACCCTGGTGCCGAACCAGAATCTCATCACCAATTCCGTAATCAACTGGAGCTACACCGATCCCAAGGTGCGTATCAAGGTGCCGGTGCGAATCAGCTACCGGGACGATCCGGAGCTGGCGCTGCGCGTGCTGATCAAGGCCGCCGAAGGACACCGCCGCATCCTGCGCGAGCCCGCACCCGTGTCGCGCCTGATGGCCTTCAGCGATCACGGCATGGACCTGGAGCTGCGCTTCTGGATCGCAGACCCGCAGGAGGGCGTCAACAACGTGCGCTCCGAGGTCAATCGCACCATCTGGCGGCTGTTCCAGGAGAACAGGATCACGATCCCGGTCGCGCAACGGGAAATCCGCGTGTACTCCTCGCCCGAGGACGCCGAGGATTGGGTGATTCGCGGTCAGCCGCCGCGCCCGGAGTGAAGCGCCCCACCCGTGGGTCTGCATATCTCAGCGATTGAGATCCCCGACTCCGATCTCGAAATGCGTTTCGTGCGCGCTTCCGGACCTGGCGGCCAGAACGTCAACAAGGTCGCCTCCGCCGTGCAGTTGCGCTTCGATCTGGCGGGGACCACCGCGCTCAACGAGGCGGTGAAAGCACGCCTGCGTATGTTCGCCGGCCAACGCCTCAACGATGACGGGAGCCTGCTCATCATGGCGCGCCGTCATCGCACCCAGGACCAGAATCGCCGCGATGCGCTCGAGCGGCTGGCGGAGCTCATCCGTCGCGCGCTCATCGAGCCGAAAGTGCGCCATGCCACGCGCCCGACGCGCGCTGCGAAGGAACGGCGCATGGAAGCAAAGCGCACGCGCAAGTCGGTGAAGCGCCTCCGAGGCCGTGTGGCATTGGACGATTGAAGAATGAAACGTGCCACCGCCAACGGCGCATCACTCTCCGCGATGACGCGCTGGACCCGGGAGTTCGCATGACAGCAGACAGTTCGATCAGGTTGGGTCGCACCGTGTTCGCGATAGGGATCACGGCCTGCTCCTCAACCGGATGGCTCGTCCAGCCGCCGCCGTATTGGGAGCAATGTGGGTCGTGTTCCTGCTGCTGCACGTGCCGGCGCTGGTCGCGAATCTACGCCTGGGACTTGGCGCCACGTTCGAAACGCTGGCGGTGTGCGGGGCAGCCTGGCTGCTCGCGGGACTCCTCCCGCCCGAGCCCAGGCTCCCGCAAAAGTGGAATGCCGCCCTCGATGGCATGGCGAGGAAGGGCGCGCTCGGTTACGCCATTTCGTTGCCCGTGTTCGGGCTCACGGACCAGCCGGTTTCGCGACCGTCGTTAGAAAATCACTCCTCGGGAGCGTGCGCAGGCGCCGGCAACGGCGGCCTTCCCCCGCCACTGCGCTCGGGACGCGTACCCTCGAGTGGGTCGCCCATCAGCCGGCGCACGGCGACGTAGAACACCGGCACGAACAGCACGCCGAGGAAGGCCGCGGCCAACATGCCGCCCACGACGCCCGTACCGATCGCACGACGCGCGTTCGCACCGGCTCCCGTCGAGATCACGAGCGGCATCACGCCGAGAATGAAGGCGAAGGAGGTCATCAGGATCGGGCGCAGGCGCAGGCGCGCCGCTTCGACCACCGCGGCGTGCAGGCTCTTGCCGCTCTTCTGCTCATCGACCGCGAACTCGACGATCAGGATGGCGTTCTTGGCCGCGAGACCGATGATCGTGATGAGGCCGACCTTGAAGTAGACGTCGTTGGGCATGAAGCGCAGCGACACCGCGATCAGCGCGCCCATCACACCGAGCGGCACGACCAGCATCACCGACAGCGGTGTCGACCAGCTCTCGTAGAGCGCGGCAAGACACAGATACACGACGAGAATCGAGAGGGCGAAGAGCAGTGGAGCCTCCGCCCCTGAGAGGATTTCCTGCAGCGACTGCCCGGCCCAGTCATAGCCGAATCCGCGCGGCAGGTCTTCGTTGACGATCCGCTCCATTTCCTTCATCGCTTCGCCCGAACTCTTCCCCGCGGCGTTCGCGCCAGTGATCTCGACCGCCGCATAGCCGTTGTAGCGCGACTGGCTGGGCGAGGCGACGATCCAGTCCGACTTGATCACGGCCGAGAGTGGCACCATCGTCTGCGTCGTCGGCGCTTCCGTGCGCGGCACGCTGCTCGCCATTGCGCCGGGACTGGCGCTTTCCGTAGTTACGGCTGCCAAGGTGGAAGGCAGATAGAAGTGTCGGACCGAATCGGGACCCGACCGAAACTCCGCGTCCGCCTGCATCAGGACCCGCAGCACACGCCCTTCGAAATAGAAATCGTTGACGTACACGGGCGCGAGCATCAGGCGCACGGCCGAGAACACATCGCTCACCGGCAGACCCATGGCCTGGGCCTGCACGCGATCGAGTGTCATGCGCAGCTGCGGCGCCGGCTCGAGCGAGTTCGGGCGCACGTTCGCGAGAATCTTGCTCTGCGAGGCCTTCTGCATCAGGGCACCCTGTGCCGCCAGCAGCGCCTCGTGGCCCTGGCCGGAACGATCCTCGAGGTAGAAATCGAAGCCGCCGAATTGTCCCAGGCCGCTGATCGTCGGCAGGTTGGCGAAGAACACCTGCGCATCCTTCACCGTCATGAACGCCATGCCGTTGGCCCAGCCGACGAACTGCGCAGCGTTGGCTTTGCGCTCGCCCCAGTCCTTCATGCGAATGAAGAGAATGCCGACGTTCTCGCCCTGGCCGATGAAGCTGAAGCCCGCGACCTGGAAGATCGAGTGCACGGCCTCGTTTTGCCTCAGGCGCCCCGAGACATCGGAGAGCACCTGCATGGTGCGGTTCATCGTGGCGCCGGGCGGGAGCTGCACGAACCCGAGCGTGTAGCCCTGGTCTTCGTCGGGCAGGAAGCTTCCCGGCAACCGCGCGAAGAGCAGCCCCGTGATCACGACCAGCACCGCGAATGCCGCCATCCAGCGTGGCGCGTGATATGTCGATTGATCGACACGCCGCGTGTACGCCGACTGCGAGCGTTCGTAGGCGCGATTGAACCAGCGAAAGATGAAATTCGGCTTGAGGTGTGCCGGGCGCAGGATCGTCGCGCACAGCGCCGGCGTGAAACTCAGCGCCAGGAACGCGGAGAACAGCATCGAGATCGCGATCGTGAGCGCGAACTGCCGGTAGATCTCGCCGACGCTGCCCGTCTGCATGGCGCTCGGGATGAACACCGCCGCGAGCACCACGCTGATGGTGATGATCGGCCCGGTGATCTGGCCCATCGCCTTGCGGGTCGCCTCTTTCGGCGGCAAACCCTCCTCGCGCATGATGCGCTCCACCGCCTCGATCACCACGATGGCGTCGTCCACCACGATGCCGATCGCGAGCACCATGCCAAAGAGGCTCAGCTGGTTGATCGAGAACCCGAGCGCGTACATGCCGATGAACGCGCCCATGAGCGCGGCCGGGACGACCAGGGTCGGGATCAGCGTGGCGCGGAAGCTCTGCAGGAACACCAGCATCACGATGAAGACCAGCGCCACGGCGGCGACCAGCGTGATGATCACTTCCTTGATCGCGTGCGTGATGAAGGTGGTCGAGTCGAACGCGTTGAACCACCTGACGCCTGCCGGGAAGCTCTGTTGCAGGTCGTCCATCTTCTTCTTGACGTCGCGCGCGACCTCGAGCGCGTTTGCGCCCGGAAGGAGCTGCACGCCGAACGCCGCCACCGGCCTGTTGTCGAGGCGCACATCGAACCCGTAGCCGCTGAGGCCAAGCTCGACGCGCGCGACATCCTTCAGGCGCACCGTCGTGCCGTTCGCTTCGGCGCGCAGGATGATGTTCTCGAACTGCTCGGGCGAGGTGAAGCGCCCCTCGGCCGTCACCGGTGCCGTGAATTGCTGGTTCGCGGGCGCGGGCTGTTCGCCGATCGCACCGGAAGCGAACTGCACGTTCTGGTTGCGGACGCGATCGAGAACCGTGTCCGGCGACATCGAGTACGCGTGCAGCTTGTCCGGATCGAGCCAGATGCGCATCGCGTACTCGGAACCGAACTGATTCGCGGAGCCCACGCCCTGGATGCGGCGGATCGGATCGAGTACGCGCGCGGCGAGCAGGTTATTGAGAGCTTGTGAGCTGAAGGAGTTGTCGTCTGAACGGACGCCGAGCGCCAGGAGGAAACCGGCGTTGGCCTTCGAGACCGTCACGCCCAGCTGAGTGACTTCGGTCGGCAAGCGCGGCTGCGCGAGTGCGGCACGGTTCTGCGTCTGGACGGCGGCGATATCGGGATCGGTGCCGGGTTGGAAGGTGAGCGTAATCGAGGAGTCGCCGTTCGAGCTCGAAGAAGAAGTGAAGTAGAGCAGGTTGTTGATACCGGTGAGCTGCTGCTCGATCACCTGGGTGACGGCCTGCTCTACCGTGTCGGCATTCGCGCCCGGGTAGTTCGCCGAGATGTTGATCTGTGGCGGCGCGATGTTCGGATACGCTGCGGCCGGCAGGCGAAAGATCGCCAGCATGCCGCCGACCGTGATCAGGATGGCGAGCACCCAGGCGAACACCGGGCGATCGATGAAGAATTGCGGCATCGTCGGTCCTTGTGATCAGTGCGCGGCGGGCGGCTGGCCGGCAGGAGCGGGTCCCGGAGCGTTCGGCTGCGGCGCCTGGGCGGCCACCGCTTTCGCCGGCGCACCGGCGTGCACCTTCTGGATGCCCGAGACGATGATCTGATCGCCGTCTGCCAGCCCCTTGGTGACTACCCAGCGATTGTCCTGCGCACTGCCGAGATCGATGCGCTTCTGCACGACGTTGCCGTCGGCACCTACGACCATCACGTACGGACCGGTGCCGTCGCGCAGTACCGCGAGCTGCGGCACGAGAAAGGCCTGACTGAGCTCGCCCAGCGTGACGCGCAGGTTGACGAACAATCCCGGTAACAGGCGGTGATCGGGATTTGGAATCAGCGCGCGAAATGCCACCGCACCCGTGTTCGGGTCGACGCTGACATCGGCGAAATCGAGCGTGCCGGGCTGTCCGTACGCTGTGCCATCAGTGAAGATGAGTTGTACCTGTGCCTTGTCGCCCTCGAGCAGGGTCACCTCGCCCGCCGCCTGCGCGCGACGCAATTCCTGCACCTCGGAAACCGGCCGATCGAAATTGACGTAGATCGGATCGATCTGCTCGACGGTGGTGAGAAGCGTCGCTTCACCCTGCCCGACGAGCGCGCCCTCGGTGACGCGCTGCTGGCTCGAGCGACCGGCAATGGGGGCGCGCACCGTGGCGTAGCCCAAGTTGATGCGCGCTGTCTCCAGGTTGGCGCTGGCCTGCTTCACTGCCGCCGCCGTCGAACGTTCGTTGGCATCGGCCGTATCCACGTCCGACTTCGACACTGCGCCCGTGGTCTTGAGCTCGCGCGTGCGCTGCGCGAACAGCCGCGCATTGGTGGCATTCGCCTCCGCCTGTGCGAGCGCTGCTTCGGCAGCATCCAGCGCGGCTCTATAGGCCGCGGGATCGATCTGGAACAGAGGTTGCCCGACCTTGACTTCCGTCCCTTCGAGATAGAGGCGCTTGAGAATGACGCCAGATACGCGTGCGCGCACGTCCGCCGCACGCGTCGCCGAGAGCCGGCCCACGTAGACTCGCGTGAGCGGCACCGGTTGCGCCTGCGCCTTGATGACTTCCACTTCCGGAACCGGGAACGCGGGTGGCGCGGACTTGCCGCAAGCGACCGTCAGCGTGGCAATCGATACCGTGGCGACAATGAGGCGCGCAGAACGTGACTTCATGGGGCTCCACCGGGCTCCGTCCGTGGCATACACGGCGTTATTAAGGGGATCGCCGACTCGCGAGATCGAGTCCAGGTGGCCTATCGTACCCAACTGCGAGCAATTGCTCGACACACTCAACGATCGCGGATCGACACCCCGGTTGCCCCCGGCAAGCGGCTGACGAAGTCCGCTCCCACCACTTGCGAGGGCGTTCGGTAGCCCGTTGGAGTCGTGGCATCGAGCATCCGTTCCACCAACACCAAACTGGAATGCACGGTGGTCGTGTAGCCATTGGCGACGCGCATTCGCCCCACGATGGTGCGTCCCGCGGCATTTCGTCCCTCGCCCCAGAGCAGCACGGGGGTCCGTTCGCGCTGCTCGGTGTCCGGACCCCGCGCCGAGCGTTCGACGCGGCGCTTGAGCCAGGATTGCACCGCACCGAGGCCGAGGACCAGGCGCCACCGATCGAGTCGCCGCAGGCGACGCACCGCACGCGGCGATGAGGGTATGTAGACCTCTATGTTCGCTATGCCTGTCGTATAGAACGCAGTACTGACGTCGCCCCACGGAATGGCGATAGCATTCTTCGGCCCTTCGCCAAAGTCGATCTGCCGCACGCAGCTCGCGAGCGGAATGCTCACGATACGGCCATCCACCCGGACCTTGCTGCGTTCGCGCAACCCTTCGATCATCGTCTTGGCGGTCCCGCGGCTTGGCGCACTGCGACTGTCGAACGCGAGCGCGAGATGGGTCGCGTCGGGCAGCGCGGCTTTGATTTGCGCCGCGAGGCAATCACTCGGCACGACGTCAAACCCCGCGCCCGGACACAGGAGGATCCCGGCCTCGCGAGCTTCGCGGTCGAGGCTGTGGGCTCGCTCGAAGACGTCGATCTCGCCGGTGATGTCGAGGTAGTGAGCGCGCGCCCGCAAGCACGCGCGCATCATCGGGTAGGCGGTGGTCGAGAACGGCCCGGCGCAATGCAGGACCACCGCGACGCCTGAGAGCCCTTTCGACAGTGCCGCTTCGTCATCGAGAGCGAACGGGCGCCCTTCGCAGCCGAGCTCCCGCGCCAGCTTCTCGATAGCCGCGGCATTGCGGCCGGCGAGAATCGGCCGCTGGCCTCGGGCCGCGGCCTCGCGCGCGATCAGCTCGCCCGTGTAGCCGTTCGCTCCGTAAAGGAGCCAGGACTTCGCTTCGCTGCGCATGCCGCCACTGGCTCCCTGCCGCGATTGAGCACGCGCCGCAGCTGCTTACTTCACGGTCCGGCTGAGATCCGAATAGACGATGCGGACGACCTGCTCGGGCTTGAGGAAGCCCTTGCCCCAGACTTCGTCCAGGTCCTTGCTCGGCTGCGCCGCCACGATTTCATCCGCGCTCTTGCCCTCCTGGATCAACTTGGCGACCCGATCTCGCAGCGTCGCGAGCATGTCGCGAAACGCCTTGAGGTCCTTCGGCGTCGCGAGCGGCCCGTGCCCGGGAATGATCTTGGTGTTCTCGTTGATCATGCCGAGCACTCGATCCGCCGAAGCGATCATGCCGGCGACCGAGCCGCCGCCGCCCACGTCGATGAACGGATAGAAGCCGTTGAAGAGAGTGTCGCCGGCGTGCAGGACATTCGCCTTGCTGAAATAGATGAGCGAGTCACCGTCGGTGTGCGCGTTCGGCACGTGAAAGACGTGCAGGTCCTCGCCATCGAAGTGCAGGCCGACGTCTTCGGTGAAGGTGATGATGGGCAGCGCTTCCTTCGGCGCGGGCGGCGTGTCCATCTTGAAGAGCTCGATCACCTGCCTCTCGCTCAGGCGTTTGCGCACGTTGTCGTGCGCCACGATGATCGAGCCCTCGCGGCCAAAGATCTCGTTGCCGCCGGTGTGATCGCCGTGATAGTGCGTATTGATGAGGAACTTGACGGGCTTGGGGCTGAGCTTCGCGAGCGCGTCGTGAATCTTCGGCGAGAGCGGCGCGTACTGGTCGTCGATGATCAGGGTGCCGTCATCGCCGACGAGCGCTCCGATGTTGCCGCCGGCGCCGGTAATCATGTAGATGTTGCCGGCCACCTGCTGGCTCTTGACCTCGACCTTGCTGAAGTCCTGCTGCGCCTGCGCGGCAGTTGCCAGCAACAACATTGCCGAGAACACCGTCCACCGTTTCACTGTCATGGTCTTTCCCCGTGTTAGCGCTTGGTTGATTCTGCTTCCTGACGCATCAGTTCCCACAGCGCCTGCACGTGCCGGCGCTCGGTTGCTTCCGCCCCGATCGAGACGCGCACCATCCAGCGACCGTGAAGCTGCGCGGGCGTCAGCCAGGCGCGGCCGGACGCGTTGATCCGGCCACACCAGCCGAGAGTATGCCGGTCCAGCGTTTCACCTTCGAGTCCTTCGGGCTCGTGGCGCACGCACACGGTCTGCAAGGGAACCGGCGCGAGGCGCTTCCAGCCCGGCGTCGTATCGACCTGCTCTTTCAGCCACTGGGCGTTGGCGAGATCCCGGCGCAACCGCGCCTGCAGTCCCGCGACGCCCTGCTCGCGAACCAGGAACCACAGCTTCAGCGCACGAAACCTGCGCCCGAGTGGAATGCCCCAGTCGCGAAAATTCTTCGCCTCGCTGTCGGCCTGCGTGCGCAGGTAGCTGGGGTTGGTCGACATCACGCTCACCAGGTCGCCGGGATTGCGCACGAAGTAGGTGGTGCAGTCGAAAGCCGCGCCCAGCCACTTGTGGGGATTGATGACGAGCGAGTCCGCCAATTCGACTCCCTGCCAGAGCGAGCGGCACTCCGGCAGGATCATCGCGGAACCCGCCATGGCGGCATCGACATGCAGCCACATGCCGTGACGCCGTGCGGTCCCGGCGAGCTCGGCGAGCGGATCGATGGCGGTGGTGCCGGTGGTCCCGATCGTCGCGACCAGCGCGCCGGGTGTCGCACCGTCCGCCACATCGCGCTCGATTGCGGCCTTGAGCGCGTCGCTGCGCATCGCGTGCTCGCCGTCCGTCGGGATGAGACGCAGGTTGTCACGGCCGAAACCCGCCAGCAGCGCCGCCTTCTCGATCGAGCTGTGGTTCTGCTCGGACGAGTACACCGTGATGGGAGACGGCACGCCCTGTAGTCCGCCGTGCCCGGCGCTACGATCGCTGGCACGCTCGCGCGCGCACAGGAGCGCGACCAGGCCCGCATTCGAGGCGGTCTCGTGGATCACGCCGCTCCATTGGTCGCTCAGGCCGAGCATCTGCCGGAACCAGTCGGTGGTGAGCTCTTCGAGCTCGGTAAGCGCCGGGCTCGAGGCCCAGTTGAGGCCGAGCTGCGCGAGCCCGGTGCTCACATGATCGCCGAGCACCGAAGCGAGCAGGCTGTTCGCCGGGAAGTAACCGAAGTACGCGGGGTGCTGAATATGACTCAGCGCCGGCATGATGTGCTGATCGAGATCGCGCAGGATCGCGTCGAACGACTCGCGCTCCTGCGGCGGCGACGCCGGCAGCTTCTTCCGCAACTCGCCGTACTTGACCTGCGCCAGCGCCGGATATTCACCCGCATAGACACGCTTTCGATAGTCAGCTATCCAATCGATCAGCTGATGCCCGTACTCGCGAAACTCGTCGGGAGTCATAACCTCTTGCTCTTAGCCCGCGTGGGCTTGGGGAGTCACGGCGGGGAATGTCCTTTCGAGGCCGTGCCAGACATGGACGTCTGGCACGGAGCCTACAGGGATGTATTTACGGCGTCCTCGAAAGGACATTCCCCGTCGGGGCTCCCCCACTCGGAGCGGGCTCTTCATGCTTTCTTAGGTTTGACCAGCCACGCGGCGAGCGCGGGCAACAGCAGGATCGCGCCGAGCATGTTCACGACGAACAGGAACGTGAGCAGGATCCCGACATCCGCCTGGAACTTGAGCGGCGAGAACACCCAGGTGACGACCCCGATGGCCAGCGTGATGCCGGTGAAGATCACGCTCGCGCCGGTGACCCGCAACGTGTGCAGGAATGCCGCATGCACGTCCTCGCCCTTCTCGAGGTAATCCTGCATGCGACTGAAAAGATAGATGCCGTAGTCGACGCCGATGCCGACGCCCAGCGCCACCATCGGCAGCGTCGAGATCTTGAGGCCGATGCCGACCATCGCCATCACCGCGTACGCGAGGATCGAACCCAATGCGAGGGGCAGGATCACGCACAGCGTCCCGGTCACCGAGCGGAACGTGAGCAGGCACATAAGGATCACGGCGGCAAACACGCCGGCGAGGATCGGGTATTCCTTGGCCTTCACTTCCTCGTTGGTCGCGGCCATCACGCCGACGTTGCCGGTGGCGAGTCGGAAGGTCGCCTTTGGAGTCGGATTCTCCGCGCGCCATTTCTTGACCTCGGCGACCACGCGCTCGATCGTCTGCGCGCGGTGGTCGGTGGTGAACATCATCACCGGCATCACGCTGCAGTCGCTGTTGAAGAGCCCGGTGGTGGTGTCGAGATAAGCCTGTCCCTGCACCAGCTGATCGCGATTGCGCGGGATGTTGCGCCACTTGAGGCTTCCCTCGTTCCAGCCGGAGCTGACGATCTTCATCACGCCGGGGAGCGCGAGGACGTTCTGTATTCCGTCGACATTCGCCATGTGCCAGGCGAAACGGTCCATGGCGGTGAGCACGTCGTAGTCGATGCAGCCATCGGGCTGCGTCTCCACGATCACGTTGAGGATGTCGACGCCGATCGAGAACTTGCGTGTGATGATGTCCGAGTCGACGTTGTAGCGTGAATCGGGCCTGAGCTCGGGTACGCCCGCGTGCGTATCGCCGATCGGGGTTTCGCGGCCCTTCCACCAACCGAGCACCGCGAGCACGATCGCAATGACGATGATGACGGCCGCCGGCCCGCGCCGCGCGACCCCCGACAACCAATCCCAGAATCGCAGCACATGCGTGTTGCGTCGCTCGATGCGTTCGCGGTAGCCCGTATCGAAGGTGACGTAGGAGACCAGCACCGGCAGCAGCACCAGATCGGTCAGGATCACGATGCCGACGCCCAGGCTCGCCGTGATCGCCATCTCGCGGATGACCTGCACCGGGATCAGCAGGATGGTGACGAAGCCGACGAGGTCCGCGAGCAGCGCGACGATTGCGGGCAGGAACAGTTGCCGGAAGGTGCGCTGTGCCGCGGTCAGGCTGTCATCGCCCGCGAGCGCCGCGTCCTTGACGGCACTGATCTTCTGCACGCCGTGGCTCACGCCGATCGCGAAGATGATGAAAGGCACCAGGATGCCGAGGGGATCGACGCCGTAACCGAGGAACACCAGCATTCCCAGCTGCCAGATCACCGCGACGATCGAACAGACGACCGGGATGAGCGCGACCTTCAGGGACTGGATGTAGAGCCACACGAACAGGATCGTCAGCAGCACCGTGATGCCGGCAAACATCGCAACCGACAGCGAACCATCCGCGATGTCGCCGACGATCTTGGCGAACCCGATCATGTGCACTTCGACCGGCGCGCTCGAAGCCTGCACCTGGACGGCAATCTTGCCGGCGCCGGTCAGCCGGTCGCGGATCTTCGTTTCCAGGTCGTGCGCGACGCGGATGTAGTCGAGCGGCCGGCCGGTTCCCGGGTCGATGTCCTGCAGCGTCGCGCTCACGATCGCGCCCGAGAAATCATTCGCGACCAGGCGTCCGACGATCCCGGCCTTGAGGATATTCTCGCGCACCTGCGCGAGTCCCTCCGGGGTCGGCTGAAAGTCCGCCGGGATGACATTGCCCGCCTGGATACCGTCCTCGACCACTTCGGTGTAGCGGACGTTGGGCGTATACAGGGACTGCACCAGCGAGCGATCCACGCCGCGGATGAAGAACACTTCGTCATTCGCGGTGCGCAGCGCCTGGAAGAATTCCGGCGTGAACATGTTGCCGTCACGCGCGATCACCGCCACCAGCACCCGGTTCGCGCCGCCGAACTCCTCCTGGTGCTTGACGAAGGTCTGCATGTACTCGTGCTGGAGCGGCAACTGCTTGGTGAAGTTGGTGTCGATGTGCAGGCGCGCGAGCGCCGCGTACATCATCACCACCGTGATCAGCGCGAAGGCGATTACGATCGCCACCCGGTGACCAAACACGTGCGGCGTGAGCCACTCGACAAAACGCGCTTCGCGCTGCGAGGAAGAGAGCTTCATGGCGCGGCAGCCGGCAGCGCGATGATCTTGATGCCGGCCTCTCCCGCGGTCACCAGGCTGGTTGCGGCGGCGAGTGCTGCCGCCAGGCCCTTGCGATCCTCCTGCGCGAGGAGTTGAAACGATTGCCCGCCATCGCGACTCACGAGGAGAGTGCCGGCGAGACCGGTCACGACGACAGTTTGTGCATCGAGACGCAGCCCGTTGGTGAGCATCGCAGTCGTCTGGACCGGCAACGCGCGCCAGGTAGCCCCCGCATCGTCGGAGCGGAACAAGTGTCCCCGCAGTCCATAGGCGAGAACCGACGGTGGATCGAGCGGCAGGACGCCGAAGAATGACCCCTCGTAAGGCGACGGCAACTCGAGCCAGCTGGCACCGGAATCATCGGAGCGGAACAGGTGCCCCGCTTCAGCAGCGAGGAAGAGCTTGCCATCGGTGGCGGGCGACACGGCATTGAGATGCATGTCGCTCACCGATGCTTCCACGTCGTAATCGTCCTTGCTCTCTCCGTTGCTCTCTGGACTGTTCGCCGCCTGTGGCTTCTCGACCAGTGGATGCGGCTCGAAGATCTGCTCGGCCCAGCTGCGCCCACCGTCGTGGCTGGCGAGAATCGTTCCGTAGGCGCCGAACGCGAAGCCGTTGTCAGCGTCGGCGAACCAGACGTCCAGCAACGGCTGTTCCTTCTCCGGCGCGAAATGGGTTCGCGTCCAGGTTTCGCCGCCGTCCTCGCTGCGCAGGATGACTTCGTCGTGACCGACGGCCCAGCCGTGCTGCGCGTCGAGAAAGAAAACGCCGGTGAGGGTCGCGCGCGTCGGGACACGCGCCTGGCGCCACGCCTTGCCCTGGTCGTCACTCAGCAGTACATGGCCCCGCTCACCGACGATGACCATGCGCGAGCCCGCCATCGCTGCATCCAGCAGCAACGAGCGGCTCGCCAAGGGAGCTATTTCCGCAAACTCGTCGGGTGGTGCCGGCCCTGCTTCGTTCGCGGCCGGCGAGACCGTGGCGGCGGCGCTCAGGCACGCTGCGACGATGGAAATGACGAGCGGCTTCATGGGCGTGTCGGTCGCGCTGTCGGGGTCACCCGTACTCGCCGCGCGAGATGCGCGGCGAGTGATGCTCGAGCCGCTCAGCGAGTGCCGCGGGTTCGCAGTGCGTTCGGTTGGTAGTCGGCTACAGTGCGCTTGATCGTGAAGTCGTAGCTCCCCGATTCCTCGTTCTGCAGGCCGAGCGCGAGATAGCGCCGGTTCTGCAGGTCCATCACCAGCTCGAGCGTGGTCCAGAGCGTGGGCACTTCGTAGTACTCAATCGGGTGGCCTTCCTGCACGCGCCACAGCTGGTCGCGCTTGTCGTAGCAGTCGACCGCCAGGATCTGCCACGAGTCCTCGTCCACGTACAGCGTGCGCCGCTTGTAGACGTGATCGGTGCCCGCCTTGAGCGTTGAATCCACCACCCACACGCGATGCAACTCGTAGCGCGCGTAGTCCTGGTTGATGTGCTGCGGCTTCAGCAGGTCCTTGTACTTGACCTGGTTGCTGTTCAACTTGTACGCGTTGTACGGCACATATATTTCCTTCTTGCCCACGAGCTTCCAGTCGTAGCGCTGAGGACTGCCGTTGTACATGTCGAACTGGTCCGAAGTGCGCTGGTTGTCAGCCGCCGTGCCCGGGTTGTCGAACGCCACATTCGGCGCACGACGCACGCGACGTTGCCCAGGGTTGTAGAGCCAGGCGCGGCGATTTTCTTTCGCCTGATCGAGCGTCTCGTGCACCAGCAGGATTTCACCGGCGAGTCGCGCCGGCGCGACTGTCTCCTGGATGAAGTACAGGATGACGTTGTCGAGCTCCTCTTCCTTGGCGCCCGCAAGGCTATAGACGACGTAGAACTCGTCGCGGAACTTGACCATCGTGTAGTCGCCGCTCGCGGTGAGCGCCGCCTGGCCGATATTGCGTTGCGCGCCATCCGCGCGGTAACGCAGCACGTGGTTCCAGAACACTTCGACGCCCTGCTTCGGAATCGGGAACGGAATGCCGATCACCGAGCCCGTTACACCGTTGCCGCCGGATGCCAGTTTCGCCGTCGTGGCGACTGCCTTGGTCGCGTCGTAGATACGCTGCGGATACGCCGCCGTGCGATGCGACGGATAGACGCGCATGAAGTAGTCGGGGTAGGCCTTGAACAGCGCCTTGTGTCCCTCGCTCAGGTTCGCGGCGTACTGCGCGGCGTTCTGCGCGTTGATGGTGAAGAGCGGCTTCTCGCTCGCGAAGGGATCCGGATGGTGCTTGCCGGGTGTGTAGCCGGTGACGCCAGCCTTCTCGGCCGAGGTCAGCCCGCCATCCCACGCTGGAATCGTGCCCGCGGCATTGCCGGCCTTCTCGCCACCGAGAGGTGTGAGATCCGCCCCCAGACGTGCGGCATCCTGGGCACTGATTTGCGCCAGGCTTTCGGCCGCGAGCGCGCACAGCGCGAGGGTGGCCGCCACCGATACGACTGCTCTCTTAAGCATGGTCAGCCCCTTTCGATCAGAACGAGACCTTCAGCGTCGCCGCGACGAAGTCGCGATCGTTGATATCGTTGTAACGGCCCGCACCACCGTACTTCGACCAGCTGAGGTCGACTTCCCAGGTGTTCTGCAGGTTGGCTGTGAGACCGAGCGTCAGCGCATAGCGGCCTTCGACGAATGCGCCGCCCGGGCCTGGCGTAGTGCCGTCCACGTCATGCTGCCAGAAGAAGCGTGGAATCAACGTCCACGGGCCCATCGCGTTCGGATACTCGAGCCGGCCGGCAACGCGATAGCCCCAGGAGTCCGCATCGGCGAACCGGTTCTGCGGCTCGACGAGGTCGAGCGCGAGGCACTGCGCAGCCGGCAGCTGCGGGCAATGGCGGCCACGCAGCTCGAAATTACCGCTCACCGAGGTGCCCGGCCCGTTGAAGCGCAGGCCGCGTGCGTTCGGACCGCCGCTCAGTTTGTCTTCCATGCCGTCGACGTGCGTGTACGCGGCTTCGAGCACCGTGACGAACTGCGATGCGCCGAGTATTTGCGCGAAGATCTTGGTCATCGTGAACTGGCCTTGCCACACGTCATGCGTCTCCCAGCCCTGGACGAGCTGGTTGACACCGAACTGGCCGAGCTGGCCGCAGCGCGACAGGGTCGGAATCGTCGAGTTGCAGGTGGTCGGGAATGGCACGCCCGGCGCGCTCAGCGGGAAGAGCGCGACTTCGAGCGGCGTGAGCGCAGCGAACAGGAGCTCCACGTCGTCGAACTGCAGCGGCACGTCCTGCCGATAAGAGACCTCGCCCTGCAACGCGATGCCGGTGTTCTGGAACTGGGTGTTGAAACTCAGCCCGAAGAGCTTGATGTCCTCGGGGAATTCAGTGAAGTAGGAAGCGGTCTCAGCAAACTCGTGCGTGGCGATGTTGCTCGCGTTGCGCGAAATGTCCGCGGGGCTCACGCCCTGCAGCGCGTAATTCGCGCCAATCGTCGCGTACTGTGTCGCGGTCGTGATCGACATGTTGCCGCCAGCGGCTGCGGAGCGCTGCACGGCGGCAGCCGCGGCTGTTCCAATCGCCGCCTGGAGCGGCAAGCCGGCCGCGAGTCCTTGCGCCGCGCCACCGACCGCCGTTACCGCGCCAGCTGCATTGCCGATACCCGCCTGCGTGCCGCTACGTCCCGAAATCAGCGGCAGGCGACTGTGGTAATTGATGAAGTAGAGGCCGAACTCAGTGCCGTTCAGGAAGCCGGGGAAGAACGTGCGCAAGGCCACGCCGTACTGGCCGTCCTTGTCAGGCTCGATTGTCGGCCCGCGAGGCACAGCCTGGAAGTTCGTGATGAACGGGCCGCCCAGCGGACGGAAGTCCACGCCCTGGTCGGAAAACCCGCCGAAGCCCAGTACCACCTTGCTCCCGCCGACGGGCACGAAGTCGTTGCTGCTCCAGTACGAGCCGACAGGTTCGGGGCGTGTGTCGTTCCAGTCGAACAGGTACAACCCTTCGAGACTGGTATTCTGAGTGAGGCCGAGCGAGAAGAACGCCATTTCCTGCGGCAGGAATCCTTCCTTCAGCTCCGCACCCGGCTGGCGCAGCGCCGAAACGTCGAAATGGTTGATGTTGTTGATGCCACCCTGGATGAAGGTGCTCTCGCCCCAGCTCACGACCTGCCGGCCGAGACGAAACTCGGACGGCTTACCGCCGAAATTCGGGCGCCAATAGGCAAAGGCGTCGAGCAGGCGCACGTACTCGCCGACCAGGTTCTTCGCATGCGGGGTCAGCGGCGTGCGCTCGGTCGGCGAATTCTCGACGTAGTCGTCATAGAGCGCCGAGCCGCGCACGAAAAAGCCGAAGTCGCCGTAGTTCAGTCCAAGCTCGCTCGTGAGCTTGAACACGCGGCTGTAGGACCCGGTGCCGAAATTCAGATCGCCGTCGTCGATGTTCGGAGAGCGGCCGCAGCCGCCGTCGGCAACGGCGATCTGGTTGCAGTCCGAGTCCTGGATTCGCCACGCCGTGCCATAGGAGATAGTCGTGTCCCAACTGCCGGTGAGTGCGCCCTTGGAGAAATCGACGGCCTGCGCCGTGCCTGCAATTGTCACCATCCCTAGCGCCGCACAGGCGAACGCGAGTCGATGCGTGCGGCAGCCGGAGCGAACCTCACTGCCGATGTGAAACGCCATCATGTGGATCCCCTCGGAAGCCCTGTTCTTGTTGCCGGCCGTCCCTGAATTTGTTGGTTAATTACCGAATCAGGGGCTCGAATACAACACTAGCGAATGGCACCGGAGTATAGCAGTGGGGCTTCAAAAGGCACCACGCTAGGAGTGCGTCACCTGCAGGATGCTGTGGCGGATCTGCTCGCTCAAGACGAGCTGCGCATCGTTCGCCACGTTCAGCAACACTTCGTTGAACAACAGCCGGTTGTCGGGGCTCAGTTGCAGCACCCCGCGTTGGCGCAGCAGGTCGATGAAGCTCGCGAACAGCGTCTTGTCGAAGAACTCCGGCGAGTTGAGCTCGTAGAGCAGCGAGATGCGCTGCGCCGTCAGGTGGCAGCGTTTCTCGAGCGCCTCCTGGCTGATAACGCCGCTCCCCGCCTGGATCAGCAACGCGATCGCGACGTAATAGCGCTCGACGATCTGGATCGTGCCCTGCGCCAGGACCGAGAGCTGCATCGCCTCGACGACGTGCGGCGGACGACGACGCCACTCGCTGCCGTCGGCGCTGCGTTCGATCAGTCGCAGGGTGGCGAACTGGTCGAGCGTCCCCTGCACGACGTCGGGAACCTGGTCCTCGCGCCAGGGCAGGAACAACTCGTCAGCGATATACGGATAGATGCGCCAGACGAGTCGCATCAGGTCCCCGGTGTGGAGCGAGGTGTTGTTCAAGAAGCAGCACGCGAGGAGCGAGGGCACGGCGAACAGGTGCAGGATGTTGTTGCGAAAATAGGTCTGCAGAATCGCGTTGTGCTCTCCCATGCGCAGCACATCGCCGAGCGGATGGCTGACGCGCTCGATGACCTGCATCGACTGGGCGTGGCGAACGATGCCAGCACCATCGAGCTCGGTGACGGAGATGCGCGGTGAATACGGCGGATCGAGCAGCATCGCGCGGTACAGGTCGAGCTGGCGGATCGCATCGCTCTCGGGCATCGCCTGGCGCGGCATCGCGAGCAGTGTCATCGCCAGCAGGTTGATCGGCGTGACGGCCGCAGCGCTGTTGATACGCACCATGATCTGGCGCGCCAGGTCATCGATCACCGCCGTCAGCCACGCCGGCCGGCTGTCGTCGGCGAGCGCGGTTCCATTCCACTGCGGGTGGTGCTTGCGGATCAGCTCGATGAGCGGGAGCGGTTCGCCGAGGCTCACGTGCACCTTGCCGAACTTGCCCTTCAGGTTCGGAAGGCTGCGCAGCAGTCCCCAGATCGACTCCTTCTGTTTCGGCTGGCCGCTGAGCTCGCCGACGTAGGTATCGCCTTCCACCAGCCGCTCATAGCCGAAATACACCGGCACGAAGATCACGGGTCGGCCGGGCTCAAGCAGGAAGCTGCGCACGGTCATCGACAGCATCCCGGTTTTGGGCGCGAGCAATCTGCCGGTGCGGCTGCGACCGCCCTCGATGAAGTACTCGAGCGCATGGCCGCGTGCCATCATCAGCCCGAGATACTTCATGAACACCACCGGGTACAGGCTGTCGCCGCGGAAACTGCGGCGCAGGAAGAACGCCCCGCCCTTGCGCAGGAAGCGGCCGATCACCGGCATGTTGAGATTCACGCCGGCCGCGATGTGCGGCACCGTGAAACCCTTTATGAAGATGATGTAGGAGAGCAGCAGGTAGTCCATGTGGCTGCGATGGCAGGGCACGTAGACGACCTCGTTCCCCTCGGCGACCTCGTGCAGCACCTTTTCGTGGTGCAGGACCACGCCGTCGTAGAGGCGGTTCCACACCCGCCCGAGGAGCCGCGCCAGGTAGGTCACGAACGCGTGCGAGTAGTTCGCGGTGATCTCGTCCGCGTAACGCTTGGCGACCAGCAAGGCTTCGCGCCGCGTCAGGTTCTTCTCGCGCATCTCCTGCGCGACGGCGACGCGCACCGCTCGCGTGGCGAGCACGCGGTTGACCATGGTGCGCCGGTGCGAGAGATCCGGGCCGATCGCCGCCGCGCGCTGCGTGCGAAACTGCGCGCGCAACAGGCGCGAAACGCGGCGCAGTGAGCGCGCCGGGTCGAGACCTGGCTTGATGAAGCTGCGCAGTGCGTGCGGCTCGCCGAACTGGACCAGCGTGGACCGGCCGTTGAAGATCACCATGAGGAACCGGCGAAAACGCCCGACGAAGGCCCAGTCCTCCGCCAGCAACAGGCGAAACCACGAACCTTCCTTCTGCGGAGCGCGCCCCCAGTAGATCGCGGCCGGCACGATGTCCAGGTCGAGCGCGGGATCGGCGCTGGCCGCAGCGACCAGGTGGGCGAGCAATTCAGGCGGACGGCGATCGATGCGCGTGCCGAGCCAGTTCGCGCTCCGCACCAGGTAGCAGACCGAGCGTCGTTCGCTGAAATCGCCGATGACCAGCCGACGGCTGGGCCGCGGCAGCCCCAGGTTGACGCACGTGTCTTGCAGCACCAGCAGATCCGCCAGGCCCTGCTGTTCGAGCACATAGCAAGTGAGCCGCTCGCGTCCACCGAGCCGTTGCGCGATATCGGCTGGCCGCACCGTGGTGCGCACCCACAGGGAAATGATTTTTCGCAGCAGCCAGGTGAATGGCCGCGCGAGGCTGGCGCCCACGTTCATGCGCTGGTTATTGAGCTTTCGCCCGGATCAGTCCTGCGGTTCCGAAGGCTGTTCGCCCGACGCCTGATCGATCTCGCGATTGAGCTCCGGCATCCGGCTCTCCACCTGTTTCTGCGCCTGGTCTGTAATCTTCTCCTTCTGCTGGATCAGGTCACCGGCGAAGGTGTCCTCGACCCGCATCGGCTGCTCTTCCTTCGGTGGAGTATCCTGCCCGCACGCGGCGAGAACCATCGCGCACAGCAGGCAACCCAACAACATTTTCATGGCGAGCCCCTCCCCCCGATCGGCGCCAGAGTGTACCGTGAATCCGGATGTTGATCGTCAGGGCGCACTGCGCGCGCAGCTGCCAAGCCCGCTCGCGGGCCATGTCATCGTGCTCACCGGTGCATCGGAAGGGATCGGCAGGGCTCTCGCGCTCGAGCTCGCCCGCCGCGGTCTTCGGCTCGTGCTCGCCGCCCGGAACCTGCAGCGACTCGAGGAATTGGCGCGCGAATGCGCAGCGCAGGGCAGTGCGGCGTTGCCGGTCTCCACCGACGTGCTCGATCCGGCGCAGTGCCGCGCGCTCATCGATGTGGCGATCGCCCGCTTCGGCCGCCTCGATGTGCTGATCAACAACGCCGGCGGCACCATGTGGGCGCGCTTCGACGCGTTCGCAGACCTCTCGGTCTACGAGCACCTCGTGAGGTTGAATTACCTCAGCGCTGTCCATCTGACCGCCGCAGCGTTGCCCTGGCTCAAGCAAACGCAAGGCCGCCTGGTCGCCGTCGCAAGCATGGCTGGACTCACGGGAGTCCCGGAGCGCACCGGTTACTCCGCGAGCAAGCACGCGCTGGTCGGCTTCTTCGAATCCCTGCGCATCGAGCTCGGGGACAGTGGCGTGAGCGTGACCATCATCGCGCCCGATTTCGTGGTCACCGAGACTCACAAGCGCGCGATCGGACCCGACGGGCGCCCGCTCGGTCAAAGTCCGATGCGCCAGGAACGCATCATGACCGCGCAGCAATGCGCCGAGCTCGTCGTGCCCGCGATCGAAAAGCGCAAGCGGCTATTGCTCACTTCACTGCGCGGCCGGATGGCTCGCTGGGTGAGGCTCGTCGCACCTTCGCTGATCGATCGCCTCGCGGCGCGCGCCATCCGCGAACGCCACTGAAGGCGCCGCCACGCCGCCCGTATAACCTCTACAGGTACGGCTCGAGCGTGATCAGGAAATATTCGAACAGGTAATTGATCTGCGGAATGTTCTCGACCAGGCGATGATCGCCGTCGAGGATGTGCAGCGTCGCCTTGTGTTGCTTCGCGTAGCGCACGCTGTTTTCCACCGGCACGACGTCGTCGCGCCAGCCGTGCACGATAGTGATCGGGCACTCTGCGGGCTTGGGCGTTTGCTGCTCGAAGCCCGGCATGTAGAACGCGGGCGCCAGCAGAAACAGTCCGCGTGCCTGCAGCAGGCGCGAAGCGGCGGTCGCGACGTGACCACCGAGGCTCGAGCCTACGAGCACGAGAGATCCGCGCAGGTCCTTGCAGAAGCTCAGGAGCCGTGTAACGCGATCGTTCGGATCATCGATTCCCTGATAGTCCACCGATTCGGCCTCGAAGCCTTCGCTCCGGGCCATCTCCGCCATGGCCGTGATCTTCTCGCCCCACGGGCCGCTCCCTTGGCCATGGGAGAAGACGACGTATCGATCAGGCATTCGCGCCCCCCGTGATGTTTGTTGCGCACCCGGGCGATGGTAGCAAGCGCGCACGAGTGGCGACAGGCGCAACAATGGCTCAAGGCGGCGACACCAACACCAGGTGGACCTATCCGGGCAGCTTCCAAAGCAGCTCATCGAGCGTGAGTTGCCAGCCGAACTGTGCGAGCTTGACGCGGCCGCGCACGAACCGCACGCCCTCCGCTTCCAGGCGCCGGCGCTGCTCGACATAAGGCTCGCTGCCACGGGGAAAGGAGATCCGGCCCTGCGCGTTGATGATTCGATGCCACGGTAAACGCAGCCGCCGAGGCGCATGGCGCAACGCGTGACCGACCAGGCGTGCGCGGCGCGGCAGGCCGGCGCGCTCGGCAATCAAGCCATAGGTCGCAACGCGACCGCGCGGCACGGCGCGTATCGCAGCGTAGATGCGTTCGAGGGCGTTGGGTGGTAGAGCGCGGCGTTTCATAGTAATGAGAGCAGTCCGTTTCGGGGCGTTGGGTGAGCGTGCCTTGACAGCGTAGAGCAGTCCGCTCGGGACGTTGGCTGGGTGTGCCTTGAGAGCGTGGGTGAAATGCGCAGTGCGATTTCGAGTCAAGAACTCAAAATCGCACGCGAACCCTCAGTCCGGGCGGCGCTCAAACGTTGTCTAGCCACCTTGCCGTCAATCAATCCGGTCTGAGCGCTGATCGCCCGGACAGAGGGCATTTCACACACGCTCTCAAGGCACACCCACCCAACGCCCCGAGCGTCCTGCACTATTTAGCAAGAGATAGTTGGGGGTTTATCGCTTCGCGACCCTGCCTATCTTCTCCAACTACGCAGTCCCAACTCAAAGGCTCTTAGGCGTGAGCCGCAGAACTCACTCTATCGATGAAGAGCAGGAGCGGGTGGACATTGGGGTGCAATACCTGACGCCGGGCGCCGGCTGCTGTGTTCGCGGGGATACAAGCTTCGGGTGCTGCCTTCACTCGCCGTGACCCCGGCGCACGGCGTTCACGGTATTCACCCCAATGGCCGCACGCAACTGCTCTTGGCGACTGCCGCGAATGTACCCTCGAAGCGCACGGCCTCGTTGCCATCCTGCGCAATGACAACCGCGAGGCGGATGCGCGCTTTGCCGCGCCGCTCGAGCATGCGCACGAACCGGTCGAACTCTGTAGCGCCGGGAAGTGTGGCGCGCGCGCTGAAGTCGGCGCGCACCGGCACGAGATACTCGACCCGGGAGTCCTGGATGACGAGCTCCGCTTGCAGATTGCGTTCCTCCAGCTTGAGGGACAGCAACCCCCAGCCGGCGAGCACCGCCAGAGAGAAGAGGCTGCCGCCAAAGGCCGTGCCCTTGTGATTCGAGTTCGCGGACAGCGGCGCGGACAGCGTGAGCGAGTCCTGATCGTAGTGGCTGATGCGCACATCGATGTGCCGCGTGAGAGGAATGTCCGCGTGCATCCACGCCTTGAGCTGGGCAACCGGGTCCGTTTCAGAGCGCGACTTCATGTGCCGCAGATTGTTGCCAAATAGCGGCGGCGACGCCACAAATGCGCGATTTCCCGCCAATTTGTGACGACCGGCCCGCCACGCGCATGCTGAGGCTTCGAGAATAGGCCGGCACAGCAGAAGGGCACGGGTGGGACTGGAACACGACATCGGCGAAACCTCGATCGAGCGGCGCAATATCCTGTCGCTGCTCGGCACGCTGCAATTGTTCCGCGGCCTGGATGCGTCGATCCTCGGGGCAATCGCCGCCGAGATCGAATGGTTCTCGCTGCCAGGCGGCGCCAGCCTGTTCGAAGCTGGCGATCCACCGGACGCGCTCTACATGGTCATCAGCGGTTGCCTGGGCGCCTTTGCGCGCACGCCCGATGGTCACACGCGCCTGGTAGGGCGCGTGATGGCGGGCGAAACCGTCGGCGAAATGGCGCTGATCTCGGGCAAGCCGCGCACGGCGAGCGTGCATGCCCTGCGCGATACGGAGATCGGGCGCTTCTCCAAGCAGGCCTTCGATGCCCTGCTCCTCGATCACCCGCAGGCGATGCTGCGCATCGCGCAGCTCACGGTGCAGCGGCTGGAGAACTCGCAGCGCCAGCAACGTGGCAAGCGTTCGGTGCCGAAGACCTTCACCATCCTTCCGCACGGGCCGGATGTAGACGTGCGCGCTTTCGCCGAACAGCTCGTCATGGCGCTCAATCACGGCTCGCGCACCGAGCTCGTATTGAGCGGACGCGGCGCAGCGCACACCAGTCACTGGTTCGCGAACGTCGAGTCCGCGAACGATTTCGTCATCTATGTCGCGGATCCCGGCGATACCTCGTGGAGCAAGCTGTGCCTGCGCCAGGCAGACGCGCTGTTGCTGCTCGCCAATGCCGATGCCGAACCCGTCCCCTGGCTGGGCCTCGCCAGCCAGCGCGAGTCGCGCTTCACATTGCAGCGCGCCGAGCTCGTGCTGCTACAGGGGTCAGGCGTGGTGCGCGGTGGAACACAGCGCTGGCTCGCACAACTCCCTGGGCTGGCGCATCACCATGTGCGTTCGGCCGCCGACGTGCGACGCATCGCCCGTCTGCTCACCGGGCGCGGTGTGGGCCTGGTGATGTCGGGCGGCGGCGCGCGCGGCTTTGCGCACATCGGCGTCGTCAAGGCACTGCGCGAAGCCCACATACCCATCGATGCCGTGGGTGGCACCAGCATGGGCGCGATTCTCGGCGCGGGCGTCGCCATGGAGTGGCCGCACGAGGTGCTGGTCGAGCGCTTCAAGCGCACGTTCGTCGATACCAATCCGCTCAACGATTACACGTTGCCGCTGATTTCGCTGGTCTCGGGACGGAAGGTCTCCGGACTGCTGCGCGGGGAATTCGGCGAGATGCAGATCGAGGACCTCAACCTGCCCTTCTTCTGTGTCTCATCGAATCTTTCGGCGGGCCGCATCGCCGTGCATCGCACCGGACTCTTGTGGCGCTGGCTGCGCGCTTCCGTGGCGATTCCGGGCGTGCTGCCGCCGGTATTTCACAACGGTGAAGTGCATGTCGACGGCGGCGCCATGAACAATCTGCCGGTCGATGTGATGCGCGAAGTCGGACGCGGCCACGTCATCGGTGTCGATGTCGGCGTGGACCGCGCCTTTACCGCCGATTTCGATGATGTCGACGTGCCGGGCCTGTGGAAAGCGATGAGCTGGTTCCGTTCCAAGAAGAAGCGCGTGAATATCTTCCAGATCCTGTGGCGCGCGGGGATGGTCAACAGCGCCGCCGCCACCATGGCGCATCGCGAACAAACTGATGTGCTGCTGCAGCCGCCGCTCGACAACATGGACATGCTCAACTGGAAAGGCTTCGAGCGCGCGATCGACATGGGTTACCAATACACGCTGAGCCGGCTGGAGAAGATTTCCGCTACCGTAGTCGGCAGCGCTTCTCAATCCGCCGAGGGTTGGGGCCGAGTCCCATAAAAAAAAAGGCCGGCCCCGTTCCCGAGGCCGGCCCTTTGAGTGAACGCCTGTTACTGTCCGCCGAAGTGCGCGACCACGCGTCCGTACCAGAACATGCCCGGCACGTCGTAGGTCGATCCATCGAAGCCATTCAGCTCGCAGCTGTAGCAGTTCGGCGGATCTTCATTGAACAGGTTGTTGATGCCGACCGCGAACGTCCAGCCCGCAAGCCGGGACGGTGACCAGCTCGCCTGCAGGTCGACGTAAGTCGTCGCATTCATCTTGTTGGTGAGCCCGACCGGGTCGGAGCACAGGAAGGCGAAGGCCCCGATGTTGCGGCACGGCTCGGTGAGCGAGTCGGTGTAGCGAATCGTGGTCGAGGCTCCAAAGTCGTGCAATCCCCAGTCAACCGTCAGCGCGGACTTCCATTCCGGATATGACTGTGAGGGGCTCCCACGCTCCGTGCCTTTGCGCTCGGTATCCACAAAACCCGTGGCCGTCTCAGTTGACTCCACGAACTTGTCGAGCCAGGTGTTCTGCCAGTTCAAGGTGAACCTGCCGACACTCGTCTCTGGCATCACCCAACGGACGTTGAGATCGTAGCCCGCGGTGTCGGTGCCGCCGATGTTGATCAACGCGTTGTTGAAACCATTGATCGTCCCACCAGCGGTGCGTGAGATCCCGTTGCACAACACTGCATCGAGCGTCGCCACGCAACCATCGAGCTGCGCCTGTGCATCGCGGGCCTGGATCGTGTCATCGATCTTGATGCTGTAGTAGGTCAATTCGAGGCTCAGCGAGTCTGACCACGATGCGCCCTCGGCCCAGCGCGGGCTGTAGACCAGTCCCGCTGTGTAACCTTCGGAGGTTTCCGGCTTAAGGTCCGGATTGCCGCCCGTGATGACCGAGATCTGTGCATTGAGCTGTGAGAAGCCCGGCGGCACGCCCAGCGTGGCACAGTTCGCCACGTTCGCAGGCGCGACCGGTGCCGAGCACGGATCGGTCAACGTCTGGTCGAAGCGCGAGAACGTTCCGAACAGCTCACCGATTCCCGGCGCACGGAAACCTTGCCCCCAGGTGCCGCGGACCAGCAGGTCGCTCACCGGCCGCCAGTTGAGGCCGAACTTGCTGGTCGTATCGCTACCGAACGTCGAGTAGTCGAACCAGCGCAGAGCGGCGCTCACCTGCAGCAGGTCAGCTCCCGCCACTCCCTTGAGAATCGGAATCTGAATCTCGCCGTAGACCTCGTTCACATCATACGAACCGGAGGTCGGTCCTGACGGCACGCCCGCACTCTCGTTGGCGGGGTAGATCGCATCCGGCTGGTAGAAGCCATCCTGCTTGCGATGCTCGTACCCGAGTGCGAAATCGAGGCCGCCCGCGGGCAACGGCATGATCGTGCCCGAGATGTTGGCGGTGAAGTCCTTCAGTTCCTGTTCGCTGGTGTCGTGCAGCACCGGCTGGATGTAGGCGATCTGGGCGGCGCTGATCGTGCCGCTGCCATCGCCCTGGCCGCCTAAGAGATTGAGCGGCACGCAGTTCGGGGTCGGATCGACCACGGTCGGCACGCCACCCACGTTTGTCACAGCTCCGCACGCAGTCGCGGTCGCGGGTTGTGTAAAGCCAAAGTTGGTCACGCCCACGACAGTGCCCGGCCCGAGCGCGTTCCTGATCTTGAGTGAGTTGTAGCTGCCGTGAGTGGTTTGATCGGCGTGATTGCGCGACCAGACGCCGTTCAGGTCCCAGTAGAAGTCCCGATCCGCGAGCTGGAAGTTGCCGCGGAAACCACCGCCCGCGTACCAGGTATCCACATTCTGCTGAAATATGCGCGGTCCGCCTTCCAGAGGCCGGCGACCGACGAAGTAATCGGTTCCGCCGGTCATCGGATCGACGCCGAAGAGAGTGAAACCAAACGGGTTGTAGGGATTGTTGATATCGATCCCGGTTGTGTCGAGCAGGCTTCCGCCGCCGTTGCCGGCTTCTGGTCCGATGAAGATCGGTTCGGGTGCTGCCTGGTTCGTGGACTTACGTTGGTTGAACAAGCCCTTCACGTAGACGCTGACGTTGTCGCTCAGGTTGGTTTCAACCTGGCCATACAGTCCGATACGCTCGCTCGGCGACATGATGAAGTTGAAGGGCTGGAAATTGAACCGATCGGCTGTCGCAAAGTTGTGGAAATCATCGGTTCTCGCTGCGCCCGGAGCTATGGACGGGTCATAGACGGGAATGCCGGTCACACCGTTATTAATGGTGAGGTCATAGCCGTTTTGCCCAGTGTTGGGATTGTTGAAATCGATGCGGGCCTGTGGCGTCCCCGAGCTGCAGCGGTTCGTGCACTGGCCAGCGCCGGGCGTCGGGAATTCGGAGATCGAGCGATCGGCAGAGCTGATGCTGCTCTGGTCGACGTAGCTCAGCCCGAAGAAGGCGCGGGTCTTTTCCGAGGTCGCACCTGCGGAGATGTTCCACTGCTGAGTGTTGCCATCCCCTTCGTCGTAGCCGCCGCCGTAACCCGAGATCTCGACGCCTTCATAGCCCTTCTTCGTGATGATGTTGATCACCCCGGCGATCGCGTCCGAGCCATAGATCGCGGACGCACCGTCCTCCAGCACTTCGATGTGATCGATGATGCTCGTCGGGATCGTGTTGAGATCGGTCGCGGCTCCGACGCCGGACGCTGAGGACTCATTCACCCAACGGATACCATCGACCAGCACCAGCGTGCGCTTCGGACCGAGATGTCTCAGGTCTGCGGTAGCCGCGCCGGCGCCGACACCGCCGCCGTCAGGCGGAAAGCCGATGTTGCCGCTGGTGTTGAACTTGGTATTGAGTCCACCGCCCGATACGGGCATGCGTTGCAGCACATCTCCGACGGATGTGAGGCCGGACTTGGCGATGTCCTTATCGTCCACCGTGACGAGCGGAGCGGGCTGGTTGAGCGGATCCTGGTGGATGCGCGAACCGGTGACGACCACGGTTTCCGTTGTCGCCGTTTCCTGCGCGAGTACCGGCGTCGCTAGCACCAACGTTGCAATAGCGCAACAATAAAAGGCACGCGTTGCGTGTCGCTGGGAAAATAACAGGCTCATATCCAACCTCCGCTGCTGATATGGATGGTTGTTTTTATTCCACTTCTGAGTCTGGATTATGCCCGTCTTTGGTCAGAACGCGAACATTTTGTGATGGAGCTGTCCTGCGCCGGCATCAAGCGTCTCGTCTGCGTCCGAGAAGTGCGATGAGCAGCGCGCCGTAAAACGGCAGGAACATCGCGATTTCGATCAGTCGTTCGCGCCTCAGGAGGAACAGGATGAGTGTCAGCGCAATCGCTGCGCGAGCGGCGCCCGCGACCCAGGGCGGTCGAACGCGCACGCCAGCGCACGACATCAGCACCAGCGGTCCAACCATCGCCGACAAGGCCAGCCAGGCGAGCAGAAAGCCACGAGAACTCCCTACGCCGCTCACCGCTGCGATTGCTGCCGCAAGAATGCCGGCGATCAGGATGACCAGGCGAATGCGCTTGAGACTCACCGGAGGGGCATCGCGATTGCGCGCGACGTTGAGCGCGGCATGGGCCAGCAGGACGAGTTGATTGCCCACGCTGCAGACGACGAGGGCGAGAACGGCGAGAACCGGGAGTGCCGCAAAAGCAGGCGGCATCACTCGGCGTGGCACTTCGAATATCACATCGTCCGGGTTGGCAATGCTCGAGTAATCGATGCGCGCCGCCCAGCCGAGGACGAGGGCGCCCGTCAGCACCACGAGCATCCAGAACACCGCGAACACTCCGGAACCGCGCAGAGCGCGCTCGCTGCGTGCGGCCACAAACTGGTCGAGCACCTGCGGCTGCCCGCAGATGCCGGCGCCGAGGCCTGCTGCGGCCAGCACCAGAACCGCGGCATCCAAAGTGCTGCGGCCACCGAACAGCGCGGCGGCACTGTCTCCTGTCGTTGCGAGCGCCGTGCGCAGCTGGTCGACCGGGCCAATGAAAATGAGCCCGAACGTGGGCAGCATCAGGACCACCGGTATCACGATCAGGGCGCACAGCACTCCCGCCGAGGCCGTCGCACGCAAGCCGCCGAGCACGGGCGCGAGCAGTGCCAGTGCCGCCACCAGCATCACGCCGACAGCTGCACTGGTGCCGAGACCGTTCGCGACCGCAGCACCGGCAAATCCCAGTTGCGCCACGATTCCAAACAGCGCCGCGACTGCGGCGAGGCTCGTCACCGATAGCGTCGCCGCCCCGGAACCCTCACCGCTGCCGCCTGCGAGATCGAGCGCGGTACTCGCACCGGCCGCGCTCGCGGCACGCTTGACCGCCGGCCCGACCACGAACCAGGCAAAGGCCGCGCCCAGCACGATGCCGATCGCGAGCCACAACGCCGACCAGCCGAGCGTAAACGCTGCGCCGGCGACGCCCACGACGAGCCAGAAGGAATAAGCGCTCGCCGCCCCGCTCAAGCCGCCGCGAATCACACCCAGCGCGCCCGCGGCGCGGAAGTCCTCGAGGGTGCGGGCGCGACGCAGCGTCCACAACGCGATCACCACAAGCACCAGAGCACTGGCGCCCAGCACCGTCCACACAGCTTGCGATGAAGACATGG
The DNA here is from genome assembly GCA_035644435.1 of Steroidobacteraceae bacterium. Lineage (GTDB taxonomy): Bacteria > Pseudomonadota > Gammaproteobacteria > Steroidobacterales > Steroidobacteraceae > DATBVX01. Next base: position 48,911 of record DASQOO010000075.1, read on the forward strand.
AGTTACCTGCGCCTTTGTGGATTGTGGGTTGTCAGGTCACTGACGGCAGTGTATCTCGTTGCGCGTGGGCATTGCTTCTGAGCCGGGCTGGCAGTTCTGGATCGATCGCGGCGGCACGTTCACCGACGTCGTGGCACGGGCTCCGTCCGGCTCGCTGGTCACGCTGAAATTGCTGTCGGAAGATCCGGCTCACTACCGCGACGCCGGTATCGAGGGCATTCGCCGCGTCCTGCGCGCGCATTCCCACGGCGCGCCCGCACGGGTCGACAGCGTTCGCATGGGCACGACACTCGCCACCAATGCGCTTCTCGAGCGCAAGGGCGAGCCCACGGCACTCGTCATCACGGCGGGGTTTCGCGATGCGCTGCGCATCGGCTATCAGAACCGGCCGGATCTGTTCGCGCGCCACATTCGATTGCCCGAACTCCTCTACGCGCAGGTGATCGAGGCACGCGAACGGATCGATGTGAAGGGCGAGGTGCTCGCGAGCCTCGACGAAGCTCGGCTGCGCGCCGACCTCGCCGCGGTGCGTGAGAGCGGCATCGACAGTGTCGCGATCGCATTCCTCCATGGCTACCGCCACCCGCAGCACGAACGGCGCGCAGGCGAAATCGCGCGCGAGCTGGGATTTCGGCAAGTCTCCGTCTCACACGAAGTCTCGCCGCTGATCCGGCTCGTCGCCCGCGGCGACACGACCGTGGTGGATGCGTACCTCTCGCCCTTGCTCACGCGCTACGTGCAGGAACTGCACGCTGACCTTGCGCAGGAGTTCGGCAGGCCGCGCCTCTTTTTCATGCAGAGTAACGGCGGTCTCACCGACGCCGGCTCGTTCCGCGGCATGAACAGCATTCTCTCCGGGCCAGCCGGTGGGCTGGTCGGCATGATGAAGGTCGGCACCGCCGCGGGTTTCGAACGGCTGATCGGCTTCGACATGGGCGGGACTTCGACGGACGTCTCTCTCTATGACGGACGCTACCCGCGTCGCTTCGACAACCTGGTCGCTGGGGTGCGCCTCAATGTGCCGATGATGAACGTGCACACCGTCGCCGCGGGCGGTGGATCGATCCTGAGATTCTCATCCGGCCGCTTCCAGGTCGGACCGCAGTCCGCCGGCGCGAATCCCGGGCCGAAGTGTTATCGACGCGGCGGACCCCTCACCGTCACCGACGCCAACGTGCTCCTCGGCCGGCTGCAGCCGGAGCTTTTTCCAGCGGTTCTCGGACCGAATGCCGATCAGTCCCTGGATGCCGAGGTGACACGGCGCGCCTTCGCTGATCTCGCGAAGGAAATTGCGCGCGAACGTTCCGGCAGCTGGACAGCGGAGAGTGTCGCCGCTGGTTTCCTGCGCGTCGCGGTCGAGACCATGGCCAATGCGATCAAGCACGTGTCGGTGCGCCAGGGCTATGACTCAACGCGCTTCACGCTGTTCTGTTTCGGCGGCGCCGCGGGCCAGCATGCGTGTCTGGTTGCCGAGGCCCTGGGCATCCACCGGGTGCTGATCCATCCGCTCGCGAGCCTCATGTCCGCGTACGGCATCGGCCTCGCCGATGTGCGTGAGATCCGGCGTCAATCGATCGAGCGTCCGCTGCACGCTGAGCTCCTGCCGGCATTGGAGAGCCAGTTCGCGCAACTCGAACGCGCCGCGCTCGCAACGCTTGCGGGTCAGGGTTTTGCGACTGCCACAGTCGAGGTCGAGCGCGCCGTCGACGTCCGCATCACCGGGAGTGACACGGCCCTGACCGTGCCTTTCGCTGCGCTGGACACGATGCGCGCAGCTTTCGACGCGCTGCATCGGCGACAATTTGGATTCGGTGTCGAAGGTGCGCAGCTCACGGCCGCATCGATTGGCATCGAGGCGATCGTCCCGTCGAAGATCACGGCTGGGTCCGCGGGTAGCGTCGCCTCCGAACATCACGGCGCCATGCTGCGCAGCGCACGCGTCTGGTTCGCAGAACGCTGGCAGGAGGTGCCAGTGCATGCACGGCACACGCTGAAGCACCAGGCACGTATTGCCGGCCCAGCGCTGATTGCGGATCCGCATTCGACCGTAGTGGTCGAACCCGGTTGGCGTTGCGAACCGCTGGCGGGCGGTGAGTTATTGCTGTCCCGCGAGGAGTCGCCCGCTTCGGCACGCGCG
>DASQOO010000076.1:0-23517 GCA_035644435.1 Steroidobacteraceae bacterium
CGATTCTCCGCATAGGGGTCGAACGCCACCGGCGTCGAGGTCGAAACATTGCAAAGCCCGATCTCATTGAGCGCGAGTGTCCGCGCGGCAATGTGCTCGAGCGTGTTGACGTCCACTTTGTGTTTCAGCGTCGTGACCCGCGCCGGCACGTACTTGGTTCCAATCCGCAGGAGATAGGAACGGCCGGGGAACATCGGTTCCTCGGCCATCCAGAGCACGTGCGCCGCGAACTGGTCGACCACCTCGGGTCGTGACTCGGGCCGTGCCAGCACGTCGCCGCGCGCGATGTCGATTTCATCAGCGAGTGTCAGCGTCACCGCATCGCCGGACTGGGCGACGGGCTCATCGCCAGCGGCCGTGACAATGCGAGTGACTGTCGATTCGCGTCCCGACTGCGCGACCACAATACGATCCCCGGGACGAACCGACCCGGAAACGACGGAGCCCGCGAAACCCCGGAACTCGTGGTTGGCGCGGTTGACCCACTGCACCGGAAAGCGAAACGGCTTCTCCTCGAGTGCCGCGTCGATTTGGACCATCTCCAGGTAGTCCAGGAGCGTCGGCCCCTCGTACCAGGCCATGTGAACTGAACGCCGCAGCACATTGTCGCCGAAGCGTGCCGAAACCGGGATCGCCGTCACCGAGGCGAACTGCAGCGATTGCGCGAAGCCGAGGTAGTCACCGACGAGGTGATGGAAGCGTTCGCCCGAATAGTCGACCAGGTCGATCTTGTTGACTGCCAGGCAGATGTGCCGGATGCCGAGCAGCGAGCAGATATACGTGTGACGGCGCGTCTGTGTCAGCACGCCCTTGCGGGCATCGACCAGGATGACCGCCACGTCCGAGCCAGAAGCGCCGGTTGCCATGTTGCGGGTGTACTGCTCGTGGCCGGGCGTGTCCGCGACGATGAACGAGCGTCGCGGCGTTGCAAAGAATCGATACGCGACATCGATGGTGATGCCCTGCTCGCGCTCCGCTTCGAGCCCGTCGACCAGCAATGCGAAATCAAGATCGTCACCGGTCGTGCCGTGCCGGGCGCTGTCGCGCTCCAGCGCCACGAGCTGATCGTCGGGAATCAACTGGCTGTCGTAGAGCAGGCGCCCGATGAGCGTCGATTTGCCATCGTCCACCGAGCCACAGGTGAGAAAACGCAGCAGATCGTGGCGCGCCGCCCGCGGTACGCTGCCGGACTGTGCCTCGCTGGTTCGATCGAGCATCAGAAGTAGCCCTCGCGCTTCTTCTTTTCCATCGAGCCCGCTTCGTCGTTGTCGATCAGGCGACCCGAGCGTTCAGAGGTACGCGTGCCGAGCATCTCGGTGATGATGTCCTCGACGGTCGCCGCCGAACTCTCGATGGCCGCCGACAATGGGTAGCAGCCGAGGGAGCGAAAACGAACGGTGCGGTTTTCCAGTGTTTCGCCCGGGCGCAGCGGCATGCGGTCGTCGTCCCGGACGATGAGCAGTCCATCGCGCGCGACCACAGGCCTGGATGCCGCGAAGTACAGCGGCACCACGGGCAACTTCTCCGCCCGCGTGTATTCCCAGACATCGAGCTCGGTCCAGTTCGAAAGCGGGAACACGCGGATCGTCTCGCCCTTGTTGATGCGCGTATTGTAGAGACGCCACAGTTCCGGGCGCTGGTTGCGCGGATCCCAGGCGTGTCCCGCGGAGCGGAACGAGAAGATGCGCTCCTTGGCACGGCTCTTCTCCTCGTCACGACGTGCGCCGCCAAAAGCGGCATCGAAGCCATACTTGTCGAGCGCCTGTCGCAGCGCTTCGGTCTTCATCACCTGCGTGTGCAGCTGCGAGCCCGAAACGATCGGGTTGATGCCGCGCGCGACGCCTTCGGGATTGGTGTAGACGATGAGCTTCACGCCGTAGCGCTGCGCCATGGCATCGCGATGGCGGATCATGTCGCGAAACTTCCAGCCGGTATCGATGTGCAGCAACGGAAACGGCGGCGGTGCCGGATAGAACGCCTTCATGGCGAGATGCAGCAACGCCCCGGAGTCCTTGCCGATCGAATAGAGGAGCACCGGGTTGCGGAATTCCGCCACCACCTCGCGCAGGATGCCGATCGATTCAGCCTCCAGGCGCTTCAGATGGGTCGGCAGGACTTGCGAGTCAGTACGCACGATCACTCAGCCGGGCTGCTTTACGTCGACCGTGCCAGTCGCAAAGAACCACGGGTTGCGAAATTCCGGCTTGCCATATTGGAGCGGAACGCCGTCAGCTGTGACAACCTGGCCGCCCGCCGCCACCAGGATCGCCTGACCTGCCGCGGTATCCCATTCCATCGTGGTCCCGAGTCGCGGGTAGAAGTCCGCCTCCCCCGCCGCGACTTTGCAGAACTTGAGCGATGAGCCAATGGAGAGCACTTGCGCGATCTCGTAACGCTCGAGGTATGCGTCAGTCTCCGGCGTACGATGCGAGCGCGAGGCGACTACGGTGATGCCCTTCTCCGGAGCGCGGCGGATTCGAATCGCGCCGCGTTCGCTACTCAGCGGCGCATCGGTGGGCTGGTGACTTTGCCACGCCGTCTTCGCCATGACATCGCCCGCGAACAATGCGCCGACCGCCGGTGCGTAGATCACGCCGAGTATCGGGGCGACACCACGAACCAGGGCGATGTTCACCGTGAACTCACCATTTCGTTGGACGAACTCGCGCGTGCCATCCAGCGGATCCACCAGGACGAACTCACTTCCGAGCCGGGGCACGCGGCCGACAGCAACCTGCTCCTCAGCGATGACCGCAAGTCCTGGCGCATGTGCGCTCAAGTGCTCAAGGATGACCCGTTCCGCGGCGTGATCGGCCGCGGTTACCGGCGAATTGTCAGGCTTGCGTTGCACCTCGAAGCGCCCCTGGTAAACCTCGAAGGCGGCCCGGCCCGCTGCAAGCGCAGCGCTGATCATGGCTTCGAGCAAGGCACCATCGGACATGGTGCGTAAGTGTACATGCAGCTTCCGGAGACGTACGTTAGGCCGCCGGAGGCGGCCAGATCTTGTATTCATGAGCACATTCCGTCGGGAACTCAGGGCTCGAATGCCGCGCGAACCCAGGTGCTGGTGGTGGATTACCGCTGCCCTTTGGTGCGCGCTCGCCGCTGCGCAGACGGAAATCGGCGCGCGCAAGGATCTCGACCCGGGCGCGCCATCGACCTGGGCGCGTTATGCAATGGGCCAATCCAGCGCGGCCGCGCAGAACATCGATGATCCGTACTTCAAGGTTGAGGCATTGCTGCGCCTCGCCGCGGTCAACGCGAGCTTTGACGACTTGGACAGCGCACGTGCGACGCTGCGTAGCGCTCATGAGATCGCCCGCCAGGTGAGTGGTGCGCCAAGTCACGACCTTGCGCTGCGCGACGTCGGCCTGCAATGGGCTCGCTTTGGCGAGGTCGACGCGGCACTGGACGCCGCAAATGCAATCGACGCCAGTGACCTGCGCGCCGCCGTCCTGAATGCCGTGATCGGTGCGCAGATCGCTGCCGGGGACTTCAGCGCGGCCAAGGGCACCGCTCAGCGGCTGCCGTCGGCCAGCGCCGCAGAGCAGGCGCTGCGACGAATCGCCCAGGTACAGGCGCGCCACAACCAGCTCTCCGACGCGCGTGCGACCGTCGCGGAGATTGAAGATGACAGCATCCGCACGATTGCAGCCGCCGATGTCGCCGCTGCACTTGCCGATATCGGCAACGCCGACAGCATCGAGCGGGCACTCGGCATGGCGCGCAGCATCCATGGCAAGTACGAACGCGATGCGGCCCTGGTCTATATCGCGCTGATCCAGGCCCAATCCCGCGATCTCGTGGGCGCGATCAAGACACTCGAACGGGTCAAGGACCCCGCCTCGCGCGCACTCGGCTTCGGGCGCTTGTCCACGATGCGCTCCGCGGCTGATGATCCGGAGAACGCTGAGGCACTGCTGAAGCGAGCACTCGCCGACGTTCGCAAGGCGCGTCCGAATCGTGCGCGGACGCTCGCTTTGTGCGAGATCGCAGTTGCCCAGATATCGCGCGGCCAGAAGGACGCAGCACGTGCGCTGCTGCAGGAAGCGCTGCAAGTCGACTCCAAGGCGCGCGTCGCGAACGCCGACGTGCTGGGACTCGAAGCGATCGCACGCCTGCAGGCTCGAGCCGGCGATATCGCAGGCGCCTCGGCGACCGCCGCACAAGTCACCGACGAAACGACACGGGCACTGCTGGTGCACGATATCGCGGCTGCGCAAGCCGAGTCCGGAGACATCAACGGGGCTCGGGCAACGGCCGAGGCTCTCTCGGACGCACGCCTGCAGGTCCCGGCATGGTTCGGAATCATCGGTGTGCAGACTGCGGCGGGCGACCGTGCCGGCGCGAGAGACTCGCTTCAGACCGTACAGGAGCGTGCGCGTGGGCTGGAGGATCTCGAATATCGCTCACAATCGCTCGCAGCCGTGGCCGCGGCGCAGGTGAAACTCGATGACGTGCTCTCGGGGTGGTCCAGTTTTCAGGAAGCCGTCGCGGCCGCAGATCTACTGAAGCAGAACGTCCCGCGCTCAGCCGCATTTGCGAATGTCGCCGAACCGTTCCACGATCTGTGAGCGGCCGGTATTGACGGTACATTAGCTATATCTCTTATCACATTGATAATACGTGAGATATAAGGCTTACGAGCTGAGAGACGGACCGCCCTGGCGGCGTACGCTGGGGCGCAAGATTGCGTGGCTGCTCGGCTTCAAGCTCCTGGCACTGCTGATCCTCTGGTCGCTGTTTTTCTCGCCAGCGCAGCGCGTACCGGTCACGCCATCGATCAGCGCGCAGCATCTCGCCGCTGAACCGGACCGGGTCGCACGATGATCGATCTCGACGTCGTCAGCTGGTCGCGCCTGCAGTTCGCGCTCACCGCGCTGTATCACTTCCTGTTCGTGCCCCTCACGCTCGGCCTGTCGATGGTCCTGGTGATCATGGAGTCGGTCTACGTGATGACGGGCCGCGAGATCTGGAAGCAGATGACCCGCTTCTGGGGAGTGCTGTTCGGCATCAACTTCGCGATGGGCGTCGCCACCGGCATCACGATGGAGTTCCAGTTCGGCACCAACTGGGCGTACTTCTCCCATTACGTCGGCGACATCTTCGGCGCGCCGCTGGCCCTCGAGGGCCTGATGGCGTTCTTTCTCGAGTCCACCTTCGTCGGCCTGTTCTTCTTCGGCTGGAAGCGCCTGTCACGCCGGGCACACCTGCTGGTCACCTTCCTGGTCGCGCTGGGTTCGAACTTCTCGGCCCTGTGGATTCTCATCGCCAATGCCTGGATGCAGCGCCCCGCCGGCGCGCACTTCAACTACGACACGATGCGCATGGAGCTGACCTCGTTCAGGGAGGTGCTGTTCAACCCGGTGGCGCAGGCGAAGTTCGTACACACGGTCGCCGCGGGCTACGTGACCGGTGCTGTGTTCGTGCTGGCGATTTCCGCCTGGTACCTGCTCAACGAGCGCAATCGCGGCTTTGCACGCCGCTCGATGGCGGTCGCGGCGAGCTTCGGGCTGGCATCCGCTCTGTCGGTCGTCGTGCTGGGAGATGAGTCCGGGTACACCGCGACCGAACACCAGAAGATGAAAATCGCGGCCATCGAGGCCGCCTGGCACACCGAAGAGGCGCCTGCCCCATTCACTGTCTTTGGCATTCCGGATGTTGAGAAGCGCACGACGCATGCGGCCGTGCGTGTGCCGTGGCTCCTGGGCTTGATCGCCACGCGTTCGATCGACAAGGAAGTCCCGGGCGTGCAGGAACTCGTCGAGCATGCCCGGCAGAGGATTGCGAGCGGCATCCTCGCGCACCAAGCATTGCAACGACTGCGAGCGGATCGCAACAATGTCCGGGCCCGGCAAGCATTCGAGGAACACCAGGCGGATCTGGGTTACGGCCTGTTGTTACTGCGCTTCGTCGACGATCCCTCGCAGGCAACGCCCGACGACATCGAACGCGCAGCGTGGTTCACCGTTCCGAACGTGCCGGTACTTTTCTGGTCGTTCCGCGTCATGGTCGGCCTCGGGATGTTCTTCATTCTCCTGTTCGGAACCGCATTCTGGTACGCCGCCAGGCACAGCTTCGAATGGCACCGCAATTTCCTGCGGGTCGCGCTCTTCAGCCTGCCACTGCCGTGGATCGCTGCGGAGCTCGGCTGGATCGTGGCGGAGTACGGGCGACAGCCCTGGGCGATCGAAGGCGTGCTGCCGACTTTCCTCGCGGTGTCGACGGTCCCGGTCACGAACGTGGTGTTGTCGGTGATCGGCTTCGTGGTGTTCTACAGCGCCCTCGCGGCCGTGGATGCGTATCTGATGGTGCGCATCGTGCGCCAGGGTCCGGAAGGTCTCGGGTACACGAAACCCGACACCAGGCCCACGCCCGCAGCGGTGCCCCTCGCGGGCTGAAGGCAGAGCCATGCCAGATTACGAAGCCTTGCGACTCATCTGGTGGCTGCTGCTCGGCGTCCTCCTCATCGGGTTTGCGGTCACGGACGGGTTCGACCTCGGTGTGGCCGCGATCTTTCGCTTCGTCGGGCGTTCGCACGATGAGCGCGACGCGCTGATCGAGTCCATCGAGCCGGTGTGGGAAGGCAACCAGGTGTGGCTCGTGCTCGGTGCGGGTGCGGCGTTTGCCGCCTGGCCGATGCTCTACGCAGCGGCGTTTTCGAGTTTTTACTTCGCGATGTTCCTGCTGCTCGCGGCACTCATCGTTCGCCCGGTCGGTTTTGCATTTCGCGGCAAGGTTGACGACCGCAAGTGGCGCGCGGTCTGGGACTGGGTGCTGTGCGTGGCCGGCCTCGTGTCGAGCTTTCTCTTCGGCGTGGCGTTCGGCAATCTCTTCGTGGGCGTGGCGTATCACCTCGACGCGCTGTCACGGCCGGTGTTCACCGGTGGATTTTTCTCGTTACTGCATCCCTTCGCCCTGCTCTGCGGCGCGGTCAGCCTTTCCATGCTGGTGATGCATGGCGCGAGCTACGCCGCGATGAAGGTAGAAGCACCGATGGGGGTTCGGGCCGCGCGCATTGGACGAATTGCCGCACTCGTCGTGCTCGCTGCGTTCACCGTCGCGGGACTGTGGGTCGCCACCGGCATCGAGGGTCTGCGGATCACCAGCGTGATCGACGGAAATGGGCCCAGCGATCCGCTCCGAAAGGTGGTCGCGGCTTCAACAGGAGCCTGGCTCGACAACTATCGTGCTCATCCGGGGCTCTGGCTGGCGCCGCTGATCGCCTACGCCGGCGCGTTGGGGGCCGTGTTTGCCTCGCGCGCGCAAGCCTATCGTCTCGCCTTCATAGCGAGCGGGATCGCTATTGCCGCCATCGTCCTTACTGCCGGAATCGGCTTGTTTCCGTTCCTGCTGCCCTCCGCGACCGATCATGCATCCAGCCTCACTGTCTGGGACGCATCCAGCAGCCGGCTCACGCTTTCCATCATGCTGATCGCCGTAGCGATTTTTCTGCCGCTCATCCTGCTTTACACGACGTGGGTGTTCCGCGTGCTGCGCGGGCAGGTCACGCTCGCGCACGTGCGCGAGCAGCGCGACCACTACTGAGGTCACTGCAATGTGGTATTTCGCCTGGATTCTCGGCCTTGGCTTCGCGCTCGCCTTCGGCGTGATCAATGCCATCTGGTTCGAAATCCTCGAACCCGATCAGCACCAGTAATCAGCTCCTGGCGAGCCGCAGTCGAGCGGTGTGTGCCGCGGCCGTGCCGCGTCGCGACCTGCACGAAGCGCTCGAACGGGGCGCGGGCTTGATGGTTCGCCGCGACGTGGTGCGTGACGGGAAGCCCGAGCAGAAATAGAAGCGATGACTCGCGGGAGAGCGCTGGAAACGAGAGTGACGCGTCCGGCAGGTCGAATTTCCGCCGGGTCTGCGCACATAGCCCGTCTGCTTCGAACACCGCTTCACCGATGCACCTCTCTACTTGCCCAGGATCGTACGCGGGTGACCCGCCGCCGAATCTACCGTCAGTGAAAGCCACACTCGACTATCCGTGATCACCGCGAGTCCGACGGGCAGTGGCGCGGATTCTGAGCTCCATCCTACTGCAAGCGGTCGGGACGCATCTGATAAAGTGGCAGCCACAATCATAAGTGCGCGAGCTGGGATGAATGCGCCCGATGCGGTAGCTACCCTCTCCGTTCACAAGAACGAGTCCCTGCTGTTCTTCACGCTGCTGCAGCTTGCAGTGATCGTGATCGCCGGGCGCCTGGGCGAAGGGCTCGCCAAGAGTTGCCGGCAGGCGCCAGTCGTGGGCGCGATCATCGCGGGCATCCTGCTGGGCCCGTCGCTCTTCGGGTGGCTGGCCCCGGATCCCTTCAACTTCGTGTTTCACTCGAGTGCGCCCGAGCCGTTGCAGGTTCTCTCAGGGCTTGGACTGGTGCTCGTGATGTTCCAGATCGGGCTCGAGTTCGATTTCTCGCACCTGACGCAAAAGGATAATCGTCGCACGGTGATCGTGCTCGCCGCGGCGGGCCTGATCGTGCCGTTTGCGATCGGCCTCGCCTTCGGTTACTACTCGGCGCCCACGCTGTCTCCGGAAGCGAACCGCCTGTACTCGGCGTTGTTCGTCGCCACCGCGTTCTCGATCACGGCCCTGCCGGTGCTCGGACGGATCATGATCGAGCTCGGCATCACGCGCACGCGCCTCGGCGTCATTGCGATCAGCGCCGCCGCGATCAATGACGTCGTCGGCTGGATCATGCTCGCGCTGGTGACGGCACTCAGCGCCGCGACCTTCGATTCGGGCCAGTTTGGCGTGCGTGTTGCGCTCGTAACCGCGTTCATCCTCGTCAGCATTTACCTCGTGAGGCCGCTGCTCAAGCGAGCGGTACGACTCTCCAATCCTCGCGAAGGCAGGATGTCGGCCAATCTGCTGGCCGGGATACTCGTAGTGGCCTTCGTTGCGGCGATGACCACCTACCAGCTCGGCGTCTTCGCCATCTTCGGCGCCTTCATGATGGGCGTGATCCTGTTCGATGAGCGGGAACTCGTCAGAGCGTGGCGCGAGCGCATGGGCGGGCTCGTCACGGTGTTCTTCTTGCCCTTGTTCTTCACTTACACCGGCCTGCGGACTTCGATCGGCGGAGTTGGAACGCTCGAGGCCTGGGGCTGGTGCGCGGTCGTCGTGATTCTCGCGACCATCGCAAAGTTTGGCGCAGCGTACGCGGCTGCGCGTTACTCGCGCCTCAACCACGTCGAGTCAGCCGTGCTCGGCTACATGATGAATACGCGCGGCCTGATGGAGCTCGTCGTCATCAACGTCGGCTACGACCTCGGCGTGATCTCGCAGCAGATGTTCACCATGCTCGTGATCATGGCAATCGTGAGCACCGTCATCACGACGCCCGCCTTGCGGCACTACCTGAAGCTGGCGGATTGGTGGGCTGGGCGCGAATCGAACGCGCGCCCAACAGACTAAAGGCCGATCTCCCTGTCCGAGCCGGACGGCTGCACGATCTGGAAATACCCCGGCTGGCAGCGGTCGGGCTTCTCGTTGCTGTCGAAACTTCTTACACCCTCTCGGATTGGCGGACTGGTCCGATTTGTCAACTGTTTGAATCATTTCCTGTGGCACCGCGAGGCATGAACTTTGCATTTTCTCAGGTTGCGTAGTGCACTCGAGCTGATACACACGGAGGTTTGACGAGATGCGAGTCCGCGTTGTAGTCGTCGTTTCCCTGCTGGGAATCGGGTCGATGCTGAGCTCGATCGCGGCAGAAGCGACCTTCATTAGCTATGACTTTGTGCTCACCGTTGAGTCGGCCAGCAATTGCGCGCCAGGACTCCCTCCGGAAGCACTGCCTTGCGCAAAGCCAGGCGACCAGTTCTTTGGCTCCTTTGAGACGACTACAGATGTTTCTGGCTTCGCGGATGGTGTCTATCCTCTCATCCCGCTGCATTCATGGATCCTGCAGATTGGCGACGTCATCTGGGACATGCTCAGCCCTTATCCCGAGTCCGTCTTCAAGGGCTTTCGAGACCCATTGCTAGGCGGGATCAACCCGGGGCTCATAGTCGCTGGTGGCACCATCACGGGATTTTTTGGCGGCGTTTACGGTGCGGGCGACGTCCCGTTTGTCGATTTCGACTACATCGCCGGCCCGGGCAGATTCAGTGCGCTTAGTGGCGTGCGCCTCGACGGGACGTATGTCGTGCATGCGGTCCCGGAGCCAGTTACTTCTGGTTTGCTCATCATCGGTCTTGCGGTTCTCGCAATCGTAGGGCGGAGCCGAAAGGAAAGTTGGTGGGCCGTGCGCGAATCGAACGCGCGACCAACAGATTAAAAGTCTGCTGCTCTACCGACTGAGCTAACGGCCCACAGTGGCGCGATGGCCAGAAAGGGGCGCGATGATATCAGTGCCCTGCGACCTGTGCACAGCGCCAGCGCGGCTGGATGATCCTGCCCTTGCGCCGAGCGAGCGCGAGGAATATCGCCCCTGCCGTTACGCACACCAGCACCGCCACGACTGAAGCTTCCGGACCGAAGGCTCCGCCCGTGAGCAGGTCTGGTCCGTGGAATTGACTGGCGAGAACGCCTTGCGCCTTCGTTCCTGAGACGCCCGCGCCGAAAAGCCCGCCCTCGGTGAAATTCCAGGCGGCGTGAAGACCGATCGCCATCCATAGCCACCGCGTGTAGACAAACACGGCTGCAAGCAGGAGACCCGCCTCGAGCATGATCGCGATGCTGCTGACCAGCGTCGCTCCGGGGTTGAACGCATGCAGCGCACCGAAAAAAGCCGCCGAAATCACCAGCGCGATCCACGTGCCGAGGCTCTCCTCGACGATGCGGAACAGGATGCCGCGCACGATCACTTCCTCGCTCACGGCTGCGATCAACGCACCCAGCAATGGATAGCCCGCCGCGCGCCACCCCGCGCCCGCCACGATATCGACGTTGCCGGTGAGCCAGAGGACCAGCATCGTGAGGCCGAACAGAGCGCTGCCCGCCACCGCGCCAAGCAGCAGTTCCAGACTCGCGCCACGCTTCGAAAGCTCCTTGACCTCGCGCCGCTCGAGCAGCCTCACATAGGCGATGTAGGTCGCCAGTACGGCGACGATGATCAGCAGCCCGATCGCGACGCCCGCAGCCGAATGCGGCTCGATGTGCGCGGCCAGCATCGCCACCTGGATCGCAAAGATGACGGCGGCAACTGCAACGCTTGCGATGACGATGCGCGTCAGCGGGAACCGCAGGAACCGCCAGAGCCTGGATTCAGGCGCGGACAGGATAGATGCCGTGCGCCGCAGGCAGCGCCTTGAGCGACGATTGGGGTCGGGCGACGATGCGATTGCCTACCTGAAGATAACCGTGCGGTGACCGTTGAGCAGTATCCGCCGCTCGACGTGCCACGTCACGGCACGTGCGAGAACCAGGCACTCGATGTCGCGTCCCGCCGCCGCGCAGGCCTCGACGCTCATCGCGTGATCGACGCGTGTGACGTCCTGCTCGATGATGGGTCCTTCGTCCAGGTCCTCGGTCACGTAGTGAGCCGTCGCGCCGATGAGCTTGACGCCGCGATCGTGCGCCTGCTGATAAGGCCTGGCGCCCTGGAAGCTCGGCAGGAACGAATGATGGATGTTGATGGCCCGCTCGCTGAGCTTCGCGCACAGCCCCGACGAGAGAATCTGCATATAGCGCGCGAGCACCACCAGGTCGCAGCTTTCGCTCTCGATGAGTTCCAGCAGACGTTCTTCCTGGCGCGCCTTGCTGCTGGCATTCACCGGCAGATGGTGGAACGGAATGTCGTGCGTGGCCGCCAGCTGATAGAAGTCGCGATGATTGGAAACGATGGCGGGAATGATGATCGGCAGTACGCCGGTTCGGTAGCGGAACAGGAGATCGTTGAGGCAGTGCCCAAACTTCGACACCATGATCAGCACCCGCGGCTTGACGCTCGCGTCGTGAAGCTGCCACTGCATGTCGAACTGCTCACCAATCGGTGTGAAAGCTCGTTGCAGTTCCTCGAGGCCTCGTGACCCGAGGGGCGCGAAGTACACCCGCATGAAGAAACGCTGGTTCTGCTCATCGCCGAACTGCGCGCTGTCGATGATGTTGCACTCGTTGGCGAGCAGCAGGTTCGCCACGGCGGCGACGATGCCGATGCGGTCCGGACAGGAAAGCGTGAGGATCAGGCGCAGCTGACCCGCGTCCTTCTTGGACATTGTGGTCGACACGGCTGGGCCTTCAATCGGACGCGAGGATGAAGCCCGCGTCGTCGTCGAGTTCGAACTTGCCTTCCGAAACTGCCTTCACCCAGCGACAGGTGCGCAGCAGCCCACCGAAGGTATAGAAGTGCAGGCTGTCGATCTCGAGTTGACCCGACAGCATCGCGCCGGCGATTTCACGCACGATCTTTTCCGGGCCGCTCTCGCCGAGCAGGCGGGTCAGCGCACCGCCACGCGCGCTTAAGGCACGCATCGAGGGCCCGACTCCGCAGCGCATCGCGTAGTTGACCAGGGTGGTGAGCTTGGCGGGACCGGCGAGGCCGATCGCGACCTGGCCGTGCACGCCACGCTCGTGCAACTGGCGGGTCCAGCTGAGGATCCGGGCGCTCTCGAACAGGAACTGAGTGACGAACGTGAGTTCGACACCGAGTTCACGCGCGAGCTCCGCCTTGGCCGCTTCGACGCCACGGGTCTCGGCTTCGCTCACGGCTGGATGGCCTTCGGGATGGCCTGCCACACTGATCGTCGTAATGCCGTGGCGGCCAAGCAGACCAGTCTTCATGACCTCGGAAGTCGCCGTGAATGGTCCGACCGGTTCCTTCACGTCGCCCGCGATCAGCAGGATCTGCTTCACGCCCGCGCGCCGCGCCAGCTGCTCGAGGACCTGTTCCAGCTGCTCCTGGCTGGTGAGCTTTCTCACCGGAACATGAGGGATGGGTTCGAACCCGTGCCCGCGAACCTGAGCCGCGGTCGTTATCGTCGCTTCCCACTCCTGGCCCGGCAGGTGGCTGATGTAGAGGGCGCCGCCCTGCAGGATGGTCTGGCACTCGGCGAGCTTCGCCACGTCGTGCACGGTCATCTCGACCGACGCGCGCTGGGCGAGACGCATGATGGTGGCGCGCACGTCGCCACCGGGCAATTCGTGTAGACGCTTGGCTGCTTGTGCTCTCATCGGGCCTTAGTCTGCCGACTTTCAGTGCGGTGGACTCGACTTGCAGCGAAATTCGGCGCGCACACGCGCGATGGCCGCGCCCTGCGGGATTTGAAACAATTGATTCCAACGACCACCAGGCCCGGGGGAAGGGACTTGTCAGCCAGGATCATCGATGGAAAGGCCATTGCCGCCGACTTACGCACCAGGGTTGGGCAGCGGGCGGCCGATCTCGCCAAGGCGCAGGGTGTCGCGCCGGGACTTGCCGTCGTCCTGGCTGGCGATGATCCGGCCAGCCGGATTTATGTCGACAACAAGAGCAAGCAGGCGGCCGCGGCGGGGTTTCGCAGCTTCGACTATCGGCTGCCCGCAACCGTCACGACCGCAGAGCTCAACCGGCTCATCGATGAGCTCAACGCCCGGGAGGATGTCCACGGCATCCTGGTGCAGCTGCCGCTGCCAAAGGGCGTCGCTGAGACCGAGGTTCTGCTGCGCGTTGATCCGCGCAAGGATGTCGATGGCTTCCACCCGATCAACGTCGGCCGCCTGGCGACCGGGCTCGAGGCGATCGTGCCGTGCACGCCGCTGGCGTCCCTGATCCTGATCCGCAGCGTGCGTCCTGACCTTGCCGGTGCACGCGCGCTCATCGTCGGACGGTCGAACATCGTCGGCAAACCTGCCGCACAGCTGCTGCTGCGCGAACACTGCACGGTGACGATTGCTCATTCCCGAACGCGCGATCTGCCGGCACTTTGTCGTGAAGCGGAAGTGCTGGTGGCGGCTCTCGGCCGTCCCAAGGCGATCAACGGCGAATGGGTCCGCGAAGGCGCCATCGTGATCGACGTCGGGATCAACCGCATCACGGACGAGTCGGGTCGCAATCGAGTCGTCGGCGATGTGGATTTCGATTCGGCTGTGCAACGCGCCGGGGCAATCACGCCGGTGCCGGGCGGCGTCGGACCGATGACGATCGCCTGCCTGCTCCTCAACACGCTGAATGCAGCGATTCGCTCGACGCCGGGCGCGGGCGAGGTGCTGTCACCGTTTCAATAGCGATTCACTGGTAGCGGGTGGGATCGGCGATGCCAGCCGCTTCGAATCCCGCACGGCGCAGGCGACAGGCGTCGCAGCGCCCGCAGCCACGTCCCGCCTTGTCCGGCTGATAGCAGGAAACGGTCATCGAGAAGTCGACGCCCAGCTCCAGGCCGCGCTTCACGATCTGCGCTTTCGACATCTCGATCAGTGGCGCATGAATGCGCATCGGCTTTCCTTCCGCGCCGGCGCGTGTCGCAAGCGCCGCCAGTCTTTCGAACGCGGCAATGAACTCGGGCCGGCAGTCGGGATAGCCCGAGTAATCGACCGCGTTGACACCGATGAAGATATCGCGGGCCTCCAGGACTTCCGCCCAGCCGAGCGCCAGCGACAAGAGCATGGTGTTGCGCGCCGGGACGTAAGTTATCGGGATGCCCTTCGTCGGCGTCTCAGGAACCGCGAGAGTCGCGTCCGTCAACGCGGACCCGCCGATGCCAGCCAGGTCCACGTTCATGGTCCGGTGCTCGACCGCGCCTAAATGCCGCGCGACCCGGGCAGCGGCTTCCAGCTCGACACCATGACGCTGACCGTAGGAGCAGCTCAGCGCGTGACAGGTGAACCCCTCGTGTCGCGCAAGCGCCAGTGCGGTTGCAGAATCGAGACCACCGGACAAGAGCACGACCGCGCGCATGCTACTTCCCGGGCACGTTGCCCCACAGGTACTTGTGGAGCTGGATCTGGAAGCGCACCGGCAACTGGTCCGCCAGGATCCAGTCGGCGAGCTCCGCGCCTGGAAGCTCCTCGTGACTCGGCGAGAACAGGATCGGGCAGCGCCCTTCGAGCGCGTGCTCACGGATGAAATCCTTGCACCAGTCGTAGTCGGCGCGATCGCAGATCACGAACTTGAGCTGGTCGGTGGCGCGCAGGTCGGCGAAGTTCTCGATGCGGTTGCGATGGTTTTCGCGTGAGCCCGGCGTCTTGACGTCGACGACTCGCACCACACGCGGATCGACGGCGGTGACGTCGATCGCACCACTGGTCTCGAGTGAGACCCGATAGCCGGCATTGCAAAGTCGTTCGAGCAGTTGCAGGCAGGTGCGCTGCGCGAGAGGTTCTCCACCCGTCACGCATACATAGCGTGTCTTGTGGCGCGCCACCTCGGTCAGGATCTCCTCGAGCGTGCGCCACTCGCCACCGTGAAACGCATACGCCGTATCGCAGTACTGGCAACGCAGTGGGCAGCCGGTAAGGCGCACGAACACGGTCGGAACTCCGACGGTGTCTGCTTCGCCCTGCAGTGAAAAGAAGATCTCGGTGATCTTCAGGCGGACGGGATCGCTAGCTTCCCTGGACACTTCATTTCCGCCTGGGCCTCGAGGCCCGTCAGCTCAGTGCCCCTCGTCCTTCAGCTTCTGGAGGCGCTTGGCCGCTTCCGGCGCCGCGCCCGAGTCCGGGAAGTCCTTGCCCACGCGCGTGAGAGCATCGCGCGCCGCATTCCAGTTCTTGAGCTCGTACTGGCAATACCCGATCTTGAGCCACGCGTCGGGGAGCTTGCGTGACTCCTTGTAGCGATCCACGACCACGCGAAACGCCGTGAGTGCTTCGTTGTAGTTGCGGGTCACGTAGTAGCTTTCGCCCAACCAGTACTGGGCATTGTCGGCAAGCGCACTGGATGGAAACGCCACCAGGAACTGTTTGAAAGCGGCGGTCGCCTTGTCGTAGTCGCCCGCCTTCAACAGATCAAAAGCCGCCTGGTAGTTGGCGCGATCCGAACCCGCTGGAACAAGTAGCGCCACGCCGGTGGCAGCAGCAGCCTCGCCCGCCCCCACTGGGGCGCCCGCCTCGAGCGCCTTCACGCGCCGGTCGATATCGGCGTACAGGTCGCGTTGCTGGGTCTTGCCCTTTTCCGTCTGGAACTGCAGCTCCTCGAGCGAGCCGCGCAGGGAACGCACTTCGGTCTGCAGCGCCTGGAGCTGCTGCGAGAGCTCCAGCAGGCTCTGGTTCGAGATCACGCGCTCGATGCGCTCGAGCCGACGGTCAAGATCGTTCAACTTTATGGTGACCGGGTCATCCGGCCCGGGCGTGCTCGCACAACCAGCCAGGAGCGTGACGAGAAGAACTCCCAGGGCATGCGCAGAACGGGTTAGTGGCATGAGTCCGTTCTCAGTTCACGTACACGATTTCGACACGACGATTCTTCGCCCACGCAGCCTCGTCACTGCCCTGCACCGCCGGACGTTCCTCGCCATAGCTGACGGTGGCGATCTGGCCTTCGCTGACGCCCAGCAGCATCAACGCACGCCGCACCGATTGTGCGCGACGCTCGCCGAGACCGATGTTGTATTCACGCGAGCCGCGCTCGTCGGTGTGCCCCTCGAGCCGCACCTTGAGTGAAGCACCGCCGGCCAGCCGCTTGGCATGGGCGGCAATCACGTCGCGGAACTCCGGACGGATATCCGCATTGTCGAAGTCGAAATAGATGATGCGTTCGTTGAGCCGCGCCTGCTGTGCCGCATCTTCGCTGCCTGCCCGTCCTTCGCCGACGCCGCCCTGGTCGCCGGGCGTGGTTGCCGCGCCGCCTTCCGTGGTCGCGGGTGGTGCTTCCTTCACGGCATCGTGTTTCGGGCACCCTACCAGCAGCATCGTGGCTGAGAGCATCGTCAGCAGCAGCGTGTTTCGCATTTCTCTGATCTCCATTGCCAGGACTTCGAGTCGTCGATTTCTACCACAGACGCCTGATCGGCAACACCCCTCGACGCATCACGCGAATCATGATGCGGGGAGCGGCGACCAGATCGGCTCGCGAATGTCACCCTGTTCGGCGGCAATGCGCTGGTGCACGCTGCCGTCGACCGATACCGTCGCCAGCACACCGCGCCCTTTGTCCTGCGTGCCATAGATGAGCACGGCGCCGTTGGGCGCAAAGCTCGGCGATTCATCGAGAGCGCCCTGCGTGAGTACCCGGGTGGAGTTGTTCCTCAGGCTCATCACCGCGATGCGGTACGAACCACGATCAAGCGTCACCATCGCGAGCTGCGTGCCATCGGGCGACACGCGCGGCCGCGCGTTGTAGCTGCCTTCGAAGGTCACACGCTGCGCGCGTTCCCCGGCGCCGAGCCCGACGCGATAGATCTGCGGCGCGCCCGAGCGGTCGGAGGTGAAATACAGGCTCTTGCCGTCCGGCGACCACGCCGGCTCGGTGTCGATCGCGTTGTCATCCGTGATGCGGGTCAGCGTCTGGTCGTTCAATCCGAGCACGTACACGTCGAGATTGCCGTCCTTGTGGGAGAGCGTGAGAGCGAGGCGCTTGCCATCGGGAGACCAGGCGGGCGCACCGTTGATGCCCGCGCGCGCCGAGACGCGCCGCCGCTCGCCGGTACGCAGGAGTTGCACGTATACAGCGGCCATCCGGTTCTCGAACGACACGTAGGCAAGGTTCTGTCCGTCCGGCGACCAGGCAGGCGACATGATCGGCTCGGCGGATTGCGTCACGACGTGCGGATTCACGCCATCCGCATCCGCGACGATCAGCTGGTGGCGCGCACTCGCGCCCTGCCCGAGGACCGACACGTACGCGACCCGGGTGGAAAACGCGCCCGGGATGCCGGTGAGCTTCTCGAAAATGCGATCGCTCACCCGGTGACTGGCGGCGCGCAGGGAACTGGTCGCCGCGGGCTGGGAATACTCGAGGAGCTTCTGGCCATTGAGCACATTGACCAGCGCATAGTGGATCACGTACTGGCCCGGGGCCCCCGGCTGCAGTTCGCCCACCACCACGAAGTCGTTGCGCAGCAGCCTCCAGTCATCGGGCGCCACGTCGCTCGCCTTGGTCGGCAAGTCGACCATGTCAGAAGGCGCCATGGGGCGAAAGCGCCCGCTGCGCTGCAGGTCCGCGGCCACCACGTCCGCGACATCGATGGGTGCCTGATCGACTCCCGACCAGCCAAAGGGCACGATCGCGATCGGTATCGGGTCGGTCACGCCTTCGGTGATCTCGATCGTGAGCTCGGCGCGCGCCGGTGCATGCGCGAATGAAAGAACTGCAACCGCCAATGCCGCTGCCAGCGTCCGCTTCAGACCTTCCCTACCTGGATTCACCCTGCACCTCGCAGTGAATATGCCGCAAAAGATCACTCACCGGGCTTGAATTCGAGCTTCAGATTCCTTTCGAACAGCGCCGGGTCCGACGGTTCCGGGAGTGGCGAGGCACGATACACCGCTGCCTCGATCGATTGACGGACCGCATCATCGCCATTGCATTCACCGATCTTGACCCCGACCACTTCGCCGCCCGGAACCTGGGTCACGTTGACGATGCACTTGAGCCCTTCCCGCGCGCTCGGCGGTCGAATCCACTTGCGCTGGATCTGTGCCTGGATCTGCGCCACGTATTGCGCCAGCTGCCCGGAGTCCTCGGCCGCGCTGCGCCGCTCCTCCTCTGCGAGCCGGCGCTTGAGCTCGGCCTCGCTGTCCTTGCGCTGCTTCGCCTCCTGCTCCTTGCGCTTCTTGTCTGCGGTTGCCTTCGCCTGCTGCTGGCGCTTGGCCTCGTCCGCCTTGCGCTTCGCCTCCTGTTCCTGCTGCTCGCGCTCCTGGGCCAGCTTCTCTTCTGCCTCGCGCTGCTGCTTGAGATCTTCGACCTTCTGCTGTTCCTCTTCGCGCTCGCGGCGCGCCTGTTCAGCCTGCTGGCGCTCTTCCTCGGCCTGACGCTTGCGCTCCTTCTCCTCATCTTCCAGGCGCTGCGCTTCCTCCTGCACGCGCTTCTCGTCGACTACCGTGGCCTCGATCGCCGGCTGCGCGGCAGGTTGCGGCGTCGGTCGCGAGCGCAAGGTGACGAAACCATAGGCCAACAAGCCGATGACGAGTGCGTGCAGCAGTATCGACAGGGTGAGCGAGAGGGCGTGTTCGCGCGCAAATCCTGCCATATCTAGCGTTCGTTCCGCCGGTCCTCTGGCAGCTTCTCCGGGTCGGTGATGAAGCCCACTTTCTTTGCGCCCGCCTTCTGCAGCAGCACCATCGCCCTCACGACGCGGCCATACGGGACGACCTCGTCCGCCTTCACCAGTACGGGTGTCTGCTGGTCGCGCCGCAATACCGCGGCTGCCCGGGCCTGCACCGTCACTTCGTCGAGCGGTCGATCCTTGTCACGTCCGATGTTGAGATAGAGCTGCCCCTTCTTATCAACGCTCAGGACCAGCGGTTGGTGTTGCTTCATCATCTCCGGATCGAGCGGCTCGGCGCCCGCGTCCGGCAGATCGACCTTGATCCCCTGGGTGAGCAGTGGCGCCGTGATCATGAATATGATCAGCAGCACCAGCATCACGTCGATATAGGGCACGACGTTGATTTCGCCCATGAGCTTGCGGCTGCGACTGCGCGTGGACTTGGGCATCAGACAGCTCGGGCGGCGGCGTGCCGCTGCAGGATGGTGGCAAATTCTTCCATGAAGGTGTCGTAACGCAGCTCGAGGCGACTGACCTGGTCCGCGTAGCGGTTGTAGGCGATCACCGCCGGGATGGCGGCGAAGAGTCCCATCGCGGTTGCGATCAGCGCCTCCGCGATCCCGGGCGCAACCATCGCGAGGGTCGCCTGCTGCACATTCCCCAGCGAGTGGAACGAATTCATGATGCCCCACACGGTGCCGAAGAGACCCACGTACGGGCTGGTCGAGCCGACGGTCGCCAGCATCGCGAGGTTGTGCTCGAGCCGGTCGACTTCGCGCATCTGCGCTACCCGCATGGCGCGCTGGGCGCCCTCGAGCAACTGCGCCGGTGCAACGCCGCTTTGCTGGCGCAAACGTCCGAACTCGCGAAAGCCCGACTCGAAAATGCTCTCCATGCCGCTCGCGCTGCCTTCGCGCGACTCGATGGAGCGATACAACATCGACAGGTCACCGCCGGACCAGAAGTTGCCTTCGAAGCCATCGGCCTCGGTGCGCGCACGCCGGATCAACGCGCGTTTGCGCAGGATCACCGCCCAGGAGGCGATCGATGCGCCGAACAGCAGCGCAAGCACCAGCTGCACGACAAAACTGGCGTCCAGCACCAGCTTGATGACCGAAAGATCCGACGGCATTCCTTCTTACCCCTCTTGCGTGGCGATGGCTTGCAACAGGTTATCCGGCAAGCGGCGCGGCCGCAGCGTCGCGCAATCGAGACACGCGGCGCGGGTGCGCGCCCGCGTGAGGAGGTCGCCGCCAACCTGTTCCCGATAGACGTCCTGCGAGAAAGCAAAACTCGCGCGGCCCTCGGAGAGAATGGTGCACGTGATCATCAGCATGTCGTCGAGCCGCGCGGGCAACAGGTAATCGATGTTGACCGACACGATCGCGAACATCACGCCCTGTTCCTTCGCCAGCTGGTTCTGATGGATTCCGAAACTGCGCAGCAGTTCCGTGCGGGCGCGTTCCATGAACTTGAGATAGTTGGCGTAGTAGACGATGCCGCCTGCGTCGGTGTCCTCCCAGTAGACCCGCACCGGATAGGTGAACGTGGTCACGGCCAGGAGTGCCTCATTGTCTGCCCTCGCCAAACAGCGGCAGACTGCCACCTCCGCGATCCGACTCCGGTGCCTTGAGACCGAAGTGCAGGTACGCCGTGCGCGTTGCCATGCGGCCGCGTGCAGTGCGCATCATGAAGCCCTGCTGGATCAGGAAGGGCTCGATCACATCCTCGATGGTGTCGCGCTCCTCCCCCACCGCGGCCGCAAGGCTGTCGACGCCAACCGGGCCGCCGTCGAACTTTTCGATGATCGTGAGCAGGAGCTTGCGATCCAGCGTGTCGAAGCCCTGCGGATCGACCTCGAGCAGATCGAGCGCGGCAGTTGCAACCTCATCGGTGATGCGACCTTCGGCCTTCACCTCGGCAAAGTCGCGCACCCGGCGCAGCAGCCGGTTCGCGATGCGTGGCGTGCCGCGCGAGCGGGTCGCAATCCGGCGCGCACCCGCGGCATCGATGTGCAGATCGAGGATGCGAGCCGAGCGCGTGACGATGCGCTCGATCTCATCGACCGCATAGAACTCGAGCCGCTGCACGATCCCGAACCGATCCCGCAGCGGCGAGGTCAGCAACCCCGCGCGGGTCGTGGCTCCGACCAGCGTGAAAGGCGGCAGGTTCAACTTGATCGAGCGGGCGGCGGGCCCCTCGCCGATCATGATGTCGAGCTGAAAATCCTCCAGCGCGGGATAGAGAATCTCTTCCACCACCGGGCTGAGGCGGTGAATCTCGTCCACGAACAGCACATCGCGTGGCTGCAGGTTGGTCAGGAGCGCGGCGAGATCGCCCGGGCGCTCCAGCACCGGACCCGAGGTCTGGCGCAGGTTCACGCCGAGCTCGTTGGCCACGATGTGCGCGAGCGTCGTCTTGCCGAGACCGGGTGGTCCGAAGATCAGCACGTGATCGAGCGCATCGCCACGATTGCGCGCGGCGGTGATGAAGATCTCCATCTGCGCCTTGACCGCGGTCTGACCGATGTAGTCGGCCAGCACGCGCGGACGCACGGCACGATCGGTGACCTCGTCTTCGCCGCTCGGCTGTGGCCCGATCACGCGTTCTTCGTTCAAGCTAGTCCCTCACCGCCGCCTGCAAGGCGCGCCGTATGAGATCTTCGGTCGAGCCGTCCCCACCGTCCGCGGCCTTGAGCAGGCGCGCTACTTCGAGCGGCTTGTAGCCGAGCGACACCAGAGCGCTGAAGGCTTCGCCATGCGCGGCACTCTGGCCGCTCTGCGCCCGTGCCACCTCGCCTACCGTCGCGAGACTCTGCAGCCGGTCGCGCATTTCGATCAGCAGGCGCTCGGCTGTCTTGCGCCCGACTCCCGGGATGCGCACCAGGCTCGCGGCATCCTGGGCTTCGACGCAACGCGCGAATCCTTCGACGCTGATCCCGGAAAGAATCCCGAGCGCCATCTTCGGCCCGACGCCTGAAACCTTGAGCAGGGTTCTGAACAGGCGCCGTTCCGCGTCGGTGGCGAAACCATACAGCACTTGCGCGTCCTCGCGCACGACGAGATGAGTGAAGAGCTGCACCTCACCGCCGGCGGCGGGCAGGTCGTAGAACGTCGACATCGGTGCTTCGAGCTCATAGCCGACGCCGTTGACGTCGACAGTCAGGGCCGGCGGGTGCTTGGCGAGGAGACGACCGCGCAGAAACCCGATCATGGAATGCGCAGCAGGTGACGGAGCTGCCGGCCGTGTGCATGGCACAGCGCCACGGCCAGCGCATCGGCTGCATCTGCCTTCAAGCGCCCCTCGACGTGCAGCAGCGCCTTCACCATGTGCTGGACCTGGGTCTTCTCGGCCCCACCGCTTCCGACCACGGCTTTCTTGATCTCGCGTGCTGAATACTCGAACACCCGCACGGTCCCACCGAAGGCGCCGCACAGGGCCGCACCGCGCGCCTGGCCGAGCTTGAGCGCACTGTCCGCATTCTTGTTGACGAAGACGCGTTCGACGGCGACTTCGGCCGGCTGAAACTCCGTCATCAGCGCCTGCACGCGCGCGAAGATCTCCTGCAGGCGCTCGGGGAAGGATTCGCCCGAAATGTTGATTGCGCCGCTTGCGACATACACGGCATTGCCGCCGCTGAAGTCGATGATGCCGAAGCCGGTGCAACGCGAGCCGGGGTCGAGGCCGAGCACTCGCACGGACGTCGCCGTCGCGTACGCACCGGGGGCGTCACCGCTGGACGGCGCCCCGGGCTTATACGCGCGCCAGGATCTCGTCCGGAATGTCTGCATTCGAGTAAACGTGTTGCACGTCGTCCAGGTCTTCCAGTGCCTCGAGCAGCCGCACCATCGACTCCGCCTGCTCTCCCTCGAGCGCGGTTGAGGCTCCCGCTCGCATCGTGATCTCGGAGCCGCCCGGCGCAAAGCCCGCCTGGCCCATCGCATCGCGAACCCGCTCATATTCAGAAGGATCCGTCAGCACGTCGATCGAGCCATCCTCATTGGTGACCACGTCTTCCGCCCCGGCATCGAGCGCGGCCGCCATGACGGCGTCCTCATCGCTCCCCGGCGGATAACACAGCATGCCGACCTCGTTGAACAGGTATCCCACCGAGCCCTCGGCGCCGAGATTACCCCCATAGCGGGTGAAAGCGTGGCGCACGTCGGCCACCGTGCGGTTGCGGTTGTCCGTGAGGCATTGAACCATCACGGCGACGCCGCCTGGGCCGTAGCCTTCGTAGTTCACTTGCTGGAAGCTGTCGGTGCCGATCTCGCCCGTCCCGCGCTTGACGGCGCGCTCGATGTTATCGCGTGGCATGCTCGCAGCCCGAGCCTTGTCGATGACCATGCGCAGCCGCGGATTGGAGGCGGGGTCGCCTCCGCCGACACGGG
Source organism: Steroidobacteraceae bacterium (assembly GCA_035644435.1). GTDB lineage: Bacteria > Pseudomonadota > Gammaproteobacteria > Steroidobacterales > Steroidobacteraceae > DATBVX01. The sequence goes on from DASQOO010000076.1 coordinate 23,461, forward strand.
CTGCAGCGGTGATCTCACGGATGATCTTAGTGAAAACCTTGCCGCGCTTCTTGTCCT
>DASQOO010000077.1:0-8252 GCA_035644435.1 Steroidobacteraceae bacterium
TGGATGAACCGACGCCAGCCGAGAGCGACGACAAGAGCCAGCCCTGATCCATGCGCACACGCCTCGCTGCCGGTTGCCTTCTTCTTTGTGTCTTTGGTGTTGCCGCAGCTGACGACGACGATGCCCGCGCCTGGCTCGAGCGCATGAACCACGCGCTCGCCACGCGCAACTACGACGGCACGTTCTTTCACCTGCGCAACGGCAAGGTGGAGACGTTGCGCATCGTGCACCGGGTGGCCGACGGCAAGGTGGCGGAGCGCCTGGTGTCTCTCGATGGCAGCGGTCGGGAGATCATCCGCAACGACCAGGAGCTCACTTGCTATCTCCCGGATCAGAAACGGGTGCTGGTCGAATCGCGGCCAGTCAGTGGCTCGCTGCTGGGCACTCTGCCGGCCTTCGATGGCGGCCTGGCGGATCACTACCAGGTCGAGAAGCTGACGCCCGGGCGGCTGCTCGGTCGACCGACGCAGGTGATTGCCGTCAATCCCCGTGATGCCTTCCGTTTCGGCTACCGCCTGTGGATCGACGAGGGCACCGGATTGCCACTGAAGACTCAGCTGTGCGACGAGAAGGGCAACGTGGTCGAGCAGATCCTGTTCGCCAACATCGTGGTGCCCGACAGTCTGCCGCCGTCAGCCGTGGAACCGCGCGTCAACACCGAAGGCATGCAGTGGGTCAAGCAACCCGCGCCAAGCTCGGTGGACAGTACTTTTGCCTCGAATTGGCGTGCCGCCAAAGTACCACCCGGTTTCAGGCTCACCGCCACGAGCACACAGCTCCTGGAAGGTTCCGAGTCTCCAGTGACTCACCTCGTGTACTCGGACGGGCTCGCATCTGTTTCCGTATTTATCGAGACCCGGCCGGCAGAGCCCGATCAGTTCAACGGCCTTGCGAAGGTCGGCTCGGCCTTCACCTTCTCGACGACTACGCGTGGACACCAGGTGACCGCCGTCGGCGAAGTACCCTCGCAGACGGTGCAGCTCATCGCTCACTCGACCCAGCCGGACAAGGACGAGCGCCCACCGCCTCCGCCGGCTACGGCCTTCGGCCCGAAGCCCTGAGCGTATTCACGCCGCTGGAGTCCAGGCGCCGCTCATGAGCAGCGCGCCGAGTTTCACGTTACTTTCACGCGAGGGCTGCGAGCTGTGCGAGGAAATGTTCGCTGAGCTCCGGGCGTTCTGCAGCGGAAAGGCGCTCGAATTCCACTGCGTCGACGTCGATGCGGATTCAGAGTTGCGGACGCGTTTCGGCCACAAGGTGCCGGTGCTGCTGCTCGATGGAATGCCGGTATGCCATGGGCAGTTCGACGTTGAGGAAGTGCAACGACTATTGCGTCAGCGGTAGAGCAGTCCGCTCGAGTCGTTGGCTGGGTGTGCCTGGAGAGCGTGCGCGCAAATTGCCAGTGACGATCTCGGGCGAGGAACGCCCAAGATCGCACGGCAACCCGCAGCTCGGGCGGCGCTCAGACGTTGTCTACTGACCTTGCCGTCAAAAAAATCAGGTCTGAGCGCTGATCGCCCGAGCAGCGGGAATTTGCACACGCTCTCCAGGCACACCCAGCCAACGCCCCGAGCGTCCTGCCTATTTAGCAAGAGATAGCTGGGGGTGTTTCGCTTCGCGACGGCGTCTATCCTCTCTTCGGATGCATTCCCAACCCACAGGCTCTTAGGCGTCAGCCGCAGAACTCACTCTATCGATGCATGCAGGAGCGGGTGTGTTATTGCGCAAGTGGGGTTTGGGTGTTCGTCACCTGAGCCCGTCGTCCGGCTCGCTACATGAGGGGCACGCTGAAGAGTCCCGCGAAAGGTGAGATCAGGTTCTGCGTGCAGTTCTCGTCGTGTTCGTGGCTCAAGGTGACGAACACCCAAACCCCACCACCCCAATAACCCACCCGCGACTGCTCTTCGACAATAACCCGATGGTCGTGCGCGACTGCTCTATAATCCGCCGCGCCGATGCCAACCCTCCCGATGCAACAGATCCGCAACTTCTCGATCATCGCCCACGTCGACCACGGTAAATCGACGCTTGCCGACCGCTTCATCCAGTTGTGCGGCGGCCTGCAGGCGCGCGAGATGCAGGAGCAGGTGCTCGACTCCATGGACCTGGAACGCGAACGCGGCATCACCATCAAGGCGCAGAGCGTCACTCTGCAATACGAGGCCAGCGACGGCACGCGTTACCAGCTGAACTTGATCGATACGCCGGGGCATGTCGATTTCTCGTACGAGGTTTCCCGCTCGCTGGCAGCCTGCGAAGGTGCCTTGCTGGTTGTCGATGCTGCGCAGGGAGTCGAGGCGCAGAGCGTCGCCAATTGCTACACCGCCATTGAGCAGGGGCTCACGGTGGTCCCGGTGATCAACAAGATCGACCTCCCTTCGGCAGATCCGAACAACGTGATTCGCGAAGTCGAGGAGATCATCGGCATCGAAGCGCACGATGCGCTGCTCGTCAGCGCCAAGACCGGTGAGGGCGTGCCGGAGCTTCTCGAAGCGCTGGTGCAGAGAATCCCTGCGCCAGGCGGCGATCCGGAGGCGCCCCTGCAGGCCCTGATCATCGATTCGTGGTTCGACAACTATGTCGGCGTCGTCTCGCTGGTGCGTGTCGTCAACGGCACTGTGCGCAGCGGCGAAAAGATCCGCGTGATGTCGACCGGTCGCAGCCATCTCGTCGACCGGCTGGGACGGCGCACGCCGAAGTCCGAAACGCGCGACTCGCTGGGCGCGGGTGAAGTCGGTTTCGTAATGGCGGGGATCAAGGAGATCGATGGCGCGCCGGTCGGCGATACGATCACCCACGACGCGAAGCCCAGTTCCACTGCGTTGCCCGGCTTCAAGCAGATCAAGCCGCGCGTGTTCGCGGGCCTGTTTCCGGTCAACTCAGAGGACTACGAGAGCTTTCGCGACGCCCTGCACAAGCTGCGGCTCAATGACTCCTCGCTCCATTTCGAGCCGGAGGTTTCCACGGCGCTCGGCTTCGGGTTTCGCTGCGGATTCCTCGGCCTGTTGCACATGGACATCGTCCAGGAGCGACTGGAGCGCGAATACCAGCTCGACTTGGTAACCAGTGCGCCCACGGTGGTGTACGAAGTCGCGCTGGAGAACGGCGACACGCTGTACGTCGACAATCCGGCCAAGCTGCCAGCGTCCAACCTGATCGCCGAAATTCGCGAGCCGATCATCATCGCCAACATCCTGATGCCGCCGGCCTACGTGGGTGGCGTGCTGCAGCTGTGCGAAGAGAAGCGCGGTAGTCAGAAAAAGATGCTTTACCTCGGCAGCCAGGTGTCGCTGCAATACGAGCTGCCGCTCGCCGAAGTGGTGCTGGATTTCTTCGATCGCCTGAAGTCGGTGAGCCGCGGCTACGCCTCCTTCGACTATGACTTCAGCCATTTCCAGGTTGCGCCGCTGGTCAAGCTCGACATCCTCATCAACGAAGAGCGGGTCGATGCATTGTCGATCATCGTGCACCGGGACCACGCCTACGCGCGCGGCCGCGAGCTGGTCGACAAGATGCAGGAGCTGATTCCGCGCCAGATGTTCGAGGTCGCGGTGCAGGCTGCTATCGGCAGCCAGGTCGTGGCGCGCGCGACGGTGAAGGCGCTGCGCAAGAACGTCCTGGCGAAATGCTACGGCGGGGATGTCACTCGCAAGCGCAAGCTCCTGGAGAAGCAGAAGGAGGGCAAGCGCCGGATGAAACAGCTGGGGCAGGTCGAAATCCCGCAGGAAGCCTTCCTCGCGGTGCTCAAGGTCGGACGCAAGTAATCCATGAAAGGTCTGAAAATGCGCTGCAAGTGGTTGCCTCAACAGCAGAAATCAACAATACTGCGCGCGTTTTTTTGCTGGGTGTCTGAATGATTGTCGACTTTGCACTGATCCTGGTCATTGCCACGTTGCTCACGGGTGCGATCTGGGCCATCGATGCATGGCTGCTGAAGCCAAAGCGGCCGGCAGGCGCGCCCGAGCCCACGGTCGTCGAATACGCGCGCTCGTTCTTCCCGGTGATCCTGCTGGTGCTGCTGATCCGCTCGTTCCTGTTCGAGCCATTCCGCATCCCGTCCGACTCGATGATGCCTACGCTCCTCGACGGGGATTTCATCTTCGTGAGCAAGTTCGCGTATGGCCTGCGCCTGCCGGTGCTCAACACGCGCGTCGTCGATCTGGGTTCGCCGCAGCGGGGCGATGTGGTGGTGTTTCGCAAGCCGTCCGATCCGGGCACGAACTACATCAAGCGGCTGGTCGGGCTGCCTGGCGACACGATCGTGGTGCGCAACAAGCGCGTGTCGGTCAACGGCACCGAGTTGCCAGTGACGCTCGACGGAACATACGCGGGGCACGGCCACGACGGCGCCCAGATCGGTATCGAAGACATCGGCAAGGTCGAGCACCGGGTGCTGTATCTTCCCGGCCGTGACAGCCGTGAGGGTACGTACGTCGTGCCTCCGGGCCACTACTTCTTCATGGGTGACAACCGCGACAACAGCCAGGACAGCCGTTACGAAGGTGTCGGCTTCGTTCCCGAGGGCAACCTGGTCGGCAAGGCGGTGCGAATCTGGTTCAATTGGGATGGCCCGGGTGGGCCGATCTGGAGTCGGATCGGCTCGGCGATCCGGTAACGGTAGCTACAGACCTCAGGGGGCACGATGGGACGGCACGAGCGCGGTGTTACGTTTCTGGGCTGGATGATCATCCTGGTTCCAGTGGCCCTGGTACTGTATGCAGGAATTCGCCTGACGCCGGTGTACCTCGAATACATGAAGATCAATCGCACGCTCGAGCAGGTGCGCGATGAACTCAAGGGCGATCAGCCGGATATGGCCACGATCCGCACTGCGATCGAAAAGCGTCTGGACATCGAGGACGTCACGGCCCTGACCGTGCGCGATGCCGACAAGCTGAAGATCACCAAGGACGGATCGGGCTACAAGGTCGAGGCGGTGTACCAGGCTACGGCTCCGTATATGTCCAATGTTTCGCTGCTCGTCAGCTTCGACAAAGTCGTGCAGATCGAGTAGCGCGCCGGGAGGTACATTCTCGGGGCGGGCGCCGTGATGACCGAGACCCGGCGCACTACGGACTGGCTCGAACGCACCCTCGGCTACCGCTGCCGCGATGCCGAGCTGATCAGCGCCGCGCTCACCCATCGCAGCGCCGGCGGGGTCAACAACGAACGGCTGGAGTTCCTCGGTGATGGGGTGCTGAACTGCGTCGTCGCCGATCATCTCTATCGCAAGCACCCTGAGGCGCGTGAAGGCGAGTTGAGCCGCTTGCGGGCACGCCTGGTGAGGCGCGAGTCGCTCGCAGAGATCGCCGGACGCATCGGCCTCGGCGAGTTGCTGATCCTGGGTCCGGGAGAGCTGCGCAGCGGCGGGTTTCGCCGCGAGTCGATCCTGGCTGACGCGCTGGAGGCTTTGATCGGCGCGATCTACCTGGACGGTGGGTTCGAGGCGGCGCGCGGGGCCATCGAGCATGTGATGGCGGTGTCGCTGGTCGCACTGGCCGCTGTGGCGGAGCTCAAGGATCCCAAGACACGCCTGCAGGAGTATCTTCAGGCTCGCGGGCTGCAATTGCCGCTGTATGCGATCGATCAAGTGATGGGCGAGAGCCACCAACAAGTGTTCGTCGTGAGTTGTGAAGTCGTGCCCCTGGGTTTGCGCGGAACCGGCAGCGGGCCCAGCCGTCGCGCGGCCGAGCAGGAAGCGGCAGATCAGGTGCTCGCAGCCATCGCCAACCTGCCCGGCGCTTCCACGCCATGAGCTCGCAGCACCCAACGACAGAGGGCACTGCGCACCGCTGCGGCTTTGCCGCCATCGTGGGGCGGCCCAACGTGGGCAAATCAACGCTGCTGAATGCACTGCTCGGCACCAAGGTCAGCATCGTCACGCCCAAGCCGCAGACGACCCGGCACCGCATCCTGGGGATACTCACGCGTCCCGAGGTGCAGATTGTGTTCGTGGATACGCCCGGCATTCATTCACAGCAGCGGCGCGTGATGAACCAGTACATGAACCGCTCGGCGCTCAGCTCCCTGGACGATGCCGACGTGCTGCTGTTCGTGGTCGAGGCGCTGGTCTGGACCGACGACGACCAGCGTGTGCTCGAGCGCGTGCAGCGCTCGGGGCGCCCGGCGATCGCGGTGATCAACAAGGTGGATCGGGTCCAGGACAAGCAGCGGCTCCTGCCGTTCATGGAAATGCTGGCGCGGCTCGCGCAGTTCGCGGCGCTGGTGCCGCTCTCGGCGCAGAAGCGCGACAATCTCGACAAGCTTCCAGAACTCATCGCGCAGTTGCTGCCCGAATCGCCACCCTTGTTCCCCACCGATCAGCTCACCGATCGCAGCGAACGCTTCCTGGCCTCTGAGATCGTGCGTGAGAAACTCACCTGGCGCTTGCGCGAGGAGTTGCCCTACGGCTTGACGGTGCAGATCGAGACGTTCGAGCGCAAGGACAATCGCCTGCACATCGGCGCGATCATCTGGGTGGAGCGCACCGGACAGAAAGCCATCGTCATTGGCGCCGGCGGCGAACGGCTCAAGGAGATCGGCCGGCTGGCGCGCCTGGAACTCAACGAGCTGCTGAAGGCGAGCGTGCACCTGGAGTTGTGGGTCAAGGTGAAGGAGAACTGGTCCGACAGCGAACAGGCCCTCAAGTCCTTCGGCTATGAATCGTGATGAAAGGCTCACGCGTCAGCCTCACGCCGGCGTTCCTGCTGCACCAGATGCCATGGCGCGATTCGAGCCGCATTCTCGAATTCTTTACGCGAGAGCACGGGCGTGTGAGCCTGTTCGCGCGCGGCGTGCGCCGCGAACGGTCCGAAGCCCGTCCACTGCTGCAGCCATTCCAGCGCTTGCTGCTTTCGTGGACGGGGCGGGGCGAAGCCGGGACGATGACGGGTGTCGAGAGAGATGGCGAGAGAACGGTGTTGCCGCCGGCCCAGGTCATCAGTGGTTTCTACATGAGCGAGCTCCTGCTCAAGCTCCTGCAGCGCCACGACGCTTACCCGCGGCTGTTCGATGACTACGCGGTGGCTTTGCACGGCCTCACCGGCGCTGCGACCGCCGGCCGCTGCCTGCGAATTTTCGAAAAGCGCCTGCTGCAGGCTTTGGGCCTGTGGCCGGACTGCGAGCGCGAGACCGCCAACGGCGCGCCACTCCAGGCGCAGCGCTACTATCATTTTCGCCCCGACCGCGGGATCGAGCTGGCGGTAGCCGAAACGGCGGCGACCTACCAGGGCGCATCGCTCCTGTCGCTGGCGGGCGAACAACTGGCCGACGAACGCAGTCTGCGTGATGCGCGGCGCCTGCTGCGCGCGGCACTGGACGACTGCCTCGAAGGACGCAGCCTCAAGAGCCGCGAGGTCCTCACTGCCTTGCGCAAGCAGGAGATCAAGGTGTGAACAGCAAGGAGAGCGGCGGCTGGATCGCGCTGGGCGTGAACATCGATCACGTTGCGACCCTGCGCCAGGCGCGCGGCACCCGCTATCCGGATCCCGTGTATGCAGCGCTCATGGCGGAGCAGGCGGGAGCCGACAGCATCACGCTGCACCTGCGCGAGGATCGGCGCCACATCCAGGATGAGGATCTCACCGCGATCCGTGCCGTGATCCAGACGCGCATGAATCTCGAAATGGCGATGACCGACGAGATGCTCACGATCGCCGCGCGTGTGCACCCGGAAGACTGCTGCCTGGTTCCCGAGAAGCGCAACGAAGTGACGACGGAAGGGGGGCTCGATGTCGCCGGCCAGGTGGCGCGCGTGCGCGAGGCATGCGCTGAGCTCAAGTCGCATGCGATACGCGTGTCATTGTTCATCGATCCGGATCCGCGCCAGGTCGAGGCGGCCGCCCAAACCGGCGCGGCAGTCGTCGAGTTGCATACCGGTGCTTATGCGCAGGCCAAGGGTGCAGAGCGCGGTACCGAATTGCACCGTGTGCGGGACGCCGCGCGGCAGGCGGCAGGCCTGGGGATGACGGTGCATGCCGGGCACGGCCTGCACTACCACAACGTTCAGCCGATCGCCGCTATCGAGCAGTTGGTCGAGCTCAACATCGGACACGCGATCATCTCACGTGCGGTGTTCCATGGACTGGCGGCGGCCGTGAGCGAGATGAAGCACCTCATGTTCGCCGCCCGCAGCGCATGATCTTTGGTATCGGCATCGATGTACTGCAACTCGAGCGCGTCGAGGGCGTGTACCAGCGGCACGGGGAGCATTTCGTGCAACGCCTGCTGCTGCCGGAGGAGGAGCGCCAGTT
>DASQOO010000078.1:0-7302 GCA_035644435.1 Steroidobacteraceae bacterium
CGTGAGCGCGGTGCTCGACCAGCTCGAGTCGGGGCAGGTGACCTTCCTGCTCGGGCAAGGTGGCGAGCGCGGGGAGCTGCCGGCTCAAAGCCTGCTCGCCAAAGTCGAAGGGCCCGCGGCATTGAATGCATTGCTGGGCCATGTGTATGCCGTCGACAACCTGGCGGCAGCACTCGTACGCCGCGCCTTTCTGCGAACGGGCGAATCGATCATCACCCGCGACGGCATCTGGATCGGTGAGCACTGGCTGCGTGTGAGTCGGGATCGCGACACGCATGCCGGTGTGCTCGAGCGCGAGCAGGAGATGCATGGTTTGCGGAGCGAGGTGTCGCAGGTCGAGCAGGTGCTTCGCAAGCTCGAAAGCACACTCGCCGAAGCACGAGCGCTAGCGAATGATCTCGAGGCGCGACGCGAGCAACTGCAAGCGGATGTCAATCGTCACCACGCCGAGCATTCCGGGCTGAGCGCCCAGCTCGACGCTTCACGGGAACGGGCAACCGAGACCGCTTCGCGGCTCGAGGGGCTGATCAAGGAACGAGCGGCACTCGATCCGCAGGTCCAGGACGTTGCAACCGGCCTGCAGGCGGCGCGTACACGGCTCGAGCAGGCCCGAGCGGCGCTGCAGGTGCTGGCAGGAAAGCGGCCGGGCCTCGAGGCGGAGCGCGAACAGTTGCGCACCGATCTCGACCAGGCTCGCACCCAGGCGGAGCAAGATCGCGCCCATGCGCGCGAGGTGGAGATTCAGCTCGAGTCCCGGCGCGCCGCGCAAAGCGCCACGCTCGCTGCACTGGAACGCATGCGCAGTCAGCTCGCACAGCTGCAGGCGCGGCGCCAAGAGCTCGATGGCCAGATTCGCGGCGCCGCCACACCGCTCGTCGACATGGAGCGCTCACTAGAACAGGCGCTATCGCAAAAAGTGGCCATCGAAGCCGAGCTGCGCGCGGCTCGTGAAGCGTTGGAAGCGGCCGAGGCTGCGCTGCGCGGGCTCGAGGAGCAGCGGGGCGGCTGCGAAACCCGGGTCGACGAAGTGCGCGGCGGGATGGAACAGGCGCGGCTGGCCGTACAGGAGACTCGGGTGCGGCGGGAGTCGCTGGGCGAGCAGTTTGCAGCGACTCACTTCGATCTGGATACGGTCCTCGGCGCGCTGACTGCGGAGGCGACCATAGCGGCATGGGAACTGAATCTGGCGGAGACCACGGAACGTATCGTGCGGCTCGGGTCGGTCAACCTCGCGGCCATCGACGAGTTCAAGGAACAATCCGAGCGCAAGGAATACCTCGACCGGCAGTTCAACGATCTCACCGAGGCGCTCGCGACCCTGGAGAGCGCCATCCGCCGGATCGACAAGGAGACGCGGCATCGCTTCCAGGACACGTTCGATCGCATCAACGCCGGACTGAAGGAAAAATTCCCGCGCCTGTTCGGTGGCGGGCATGCATACCTGGAGATGACCGGTGAGGACATCCTGAACGCCGGGGTCGCAGTGATGGCGCGCCCGCCGGGCAAGCGCAACAGCACCATCCACCTGTTGTCGGGCGGGGAAAAGGCTCTGACTGCGGTGGCGCTGGTGTTCTCGATCTTCGATCTCAATCCCGCGCCATTCTGCCTGCTGGACGAAGTGGACGCGCCGCTCGACGATCACAACGTCGGGCGTTTCTGCGACATCGTGCGTGATATGTCGCAGCGGGTGCAGTTCCTGTTCATCACGCACAACAAGGCGACCATGGAACTCGCCTCGCAGCTGATCGGCGTGACCATGAGCGAGCCGGGTGTGTCGCGCCTCGTGGCCGTCGATGTCGACGAGGCCGTGCGCATGGCGGCTATGTAGCCGCGAGTCCCGATGCCAGAACTGCGTTGGATTCTGCTCGGTCTCGGAGTCCTGTTCTGGATCGGGCTGTGGTGGTGGGAAACGCGCCGCCAGCATCAGGCATCAGGCTCGGAGCTGGGGCGGCGACTGCCTGACCGCGTGGTCGAGCCTTCATTTGTCGATACGCAGGCCGAACCTGTCATCGCGCCGGAGCCCGTCGCAGCCGCGCCGGAACTTGCGCCGCCTCTTCTCACCGATCCGACGGACACCATACCGGTACTGACCGAAGCGTTCGCGCGGATCGAGCCGGTGCTGGGTGATACCGAGATCGTGCGACCCGAGCCGCGGCGCATCGAGCCGCCAGAAGAAAAAATCATCACGTTGCGGCTCGCGGCCCCGCCGCTGGAGCGATTCGAGGGACGACGGCTGATCGAAGCGCTGCAAGGCGCTGGCCTGCAGCATGGCAAGTTCTCGATCTTTCATCGGACCACAGCGGAGGGCGCCACGGTGTTCAGTGTGGCGAGCCTGGTCGAGCCCGGCACCTTCGATCTGGAGCGTGTCGAGGGCCGACGTTTCCCCGGTGTGACGCTGTTTGCGGTTCTTCCGGGACCGCTCGAAGCCGCGGCCTTGGTGGAGGAGATGATTACCGCCGGGAAACGTCTGGCCGAAGAGCTGCAGGGTGTCCTGCAGGATGAACGCGGCGCAGCCCTCAACACACAGCGATTGAGTGATCTGCGAGCAGATGTGGGTGCATGGCAGGCGCGGGCGCAGTCTGCAGGAACATCCAGGGGCTGAGGCTGGCCGATGACTGCACCGGCTGAGGCCCGCGAGCGTGCGGCGCAGTTGCGCGCTGAGATCGAGCACCACAACTACCGCTACTACGCGCTCGACGATCCCGAGGTCTCCGACGCCGAATACGATCGCCTCATGCGCGAGCTGCAGGCGCTCGAGCAGCGCTTTCCCGAACTGGTCGACCCGCGCTCGCCGACGCAACGGGTCGGCGGGGCGCCGGTCGCGGAGTTCGGCGAGGTCGAGCATCGCATGCCCATGCTCTCGCTCGAGAACGCGTTCACCGAGGAGGAGGTGCGCGCCTTCGACCGGCGCGTGCGCGAACGGCTGGCGGGCAGCAAGACGGTGGACTACGCCGCAGAACCGAAACTGGACGGCCTGGCTGTGAGCCTGACCTATGAGGCGGGTGAGTTCGTCCGGGGCGCGACGCGGGGCGATGGCACCCGCGGGGAGGACGTCAGCGCCAACCTGCGGGCGATCCGCGCGGTTCCGTTGCGGTTGAGAGGCGAGGGGATTCCACGCCTCCTCGAAGTGCGCGGCGAAGTCTTCATGCCGCTCGAGGGGTTCAAGCGCTTCAACGCCGAAGCGCTGGCCCGGGGTCAGAAGGTCCTCATCAACCCCCGCAACGCCGCGGCCGGGAGTTTGCGCCAGCTCGATCCGCGTCTCACTGCGCAGCGCCCGCTCGACATCTTTTTCTACGCGGTGGGCTTCAGCGAAGGTGGCTCACTGCCGCATCGGCAACACGAGCTGTTGCAGACGCTGCGCCGCTGGGGGCTGAAGACGTCAGGTGAAGCCCGGCTGGTCCACGGTGTCGAGGGTTGTCTGGAGTACTACGCGGATATCGGAGCGCGGCGCGAGCGGCTCGCCTACCAGATCGATGGTGTCGTCTACAAGGTGGACGACATCGGCGCACAGCGTCGTCTCGGGTTCATATCTCGCGCGCCGCGTTGGGCAGTCGCGCACAAGTTTCCGGCGCAGGAGGAAACGACGGTAGTGCGCGACGTCGAGTTCAATGTGGGACGCACCGGCGCTCTGACGCCGGTGGCAAAGCTCGAGCCGGTGTTCGTCGGCGGCGTCACGGTCAGCAACGCAACTCTGCACAACATGGACGAGGTCGAGCGCAAGGACGTGCGCATCGGTGACACCGTCGTCATACGCCGGGCGGGCGACGTGATTCCCGAGATCGTCAAGGTCGTGCTCGAGCGCCGACCTGACAACGCGGTGCAGGTGCAACTGCCCAAGCGCTGTCCGATCTGCAATTCGGCTGTCGAACGCCTGTCTGACCAGGCGGTGGCGAGGTGCACGGGCGGATTATTTTGTCCGGCCCAGAGAAAGGAAGCGCTACGGCACTTCGCTTCGCGTCATGCCATGGACATCGAAGGATTGGGTACGAAGCTGATTGACCAGTTGGTCGATGCGGCAATCGTCAGGACGCCCGCCGACATATACGGGCTCACGGTAGCGCAGCTGGCGGCACTCGAGCGCATGGGCGAGAAGTCCGCCGCGAACCTGGTGCAAGCCCTGGAACGCAGCCGCAGGACGACCTTGCCACGATTTCTGCTGGCGCTCGGAATTCCGGACGTCGGTGAGGCGACAGCTGGTGCCCTGGCGCAGCACTTCGGCGCCCTTGAGCCACTGCTGGAGGCGAGCGCCGAGCAGATCGAAGCGGTGCCGGACATCGGGCCGATCATCGCCGCGAGCGTGTACCGCTTCTTTCACGAGCCGCACAACCGCCAGGTCATCGAAGCGCTGGTCGATCCCGCTCGCGGCGGCATTCACTGGCCCGCAGTAGCCCGGGTTCGTTCCTCCGCGGGTCCCTTTGCCGGAAAGACATTTGTGCTTACCGGAACGCTGGAGCACATGACGCGGGAAGAGGCGCAGGAACTCATCGTCAGCAGGGGCGGCAAGATGAGCGGCAGCGTTTCAAAAAAGACCGACTACGTGGTTGCGGGCGCCGAGGCCGGATCGAAACTCAAGAAAGCGAGTGATCTCGGCGTCGCGATCCTCGACGAGAGCCAGTTCCAGAAGATGGTCGACAGCGCGGCCGACTCATGATGTCGAGAGCCCGTCGGCCAGAGGCCTGAGCCGACGGGCTGCCCGTTTCAGCGCAGCGACTTCAGATCTTCTTTTCGATCGTCGCGGTCTTCTTGAGCTCGTCGATATAGGCCTGGAGCTTCTTCTGCTGCACGATCTTTCCGAGCTGCTCCTTCGCCTGCTCGAACTCCGGCGGAGTGACCTCGCGCGTGTCCTCGAGCTGGATTACGTGCCAGCCGTATTGCGTCTGCACGGGCTTGGGCGTGATCTCGCCTTTCTTCAGACCGGTCACGGCCTCGGCAAACGCGGGCACCATGCGTGCCGGAGTGAACCAGCCGAGCTCGCCGCCCTCAGTCTTGGAGTTGTCCATGGATTCCTTGCGCGCGATCTCGGCGAAATCCCCACCCTTGTGGAGCTTGTCGATGATGGTCTGTGCAAAGGGCTCGGTCGCGACCAGGATGTGGCGTGCGCGGTACTCGGTCTTCGACATCGCCGCTACCTGGGTCTCGTACTCGGCGCGCAATTCCTGCTCGGTGGCCGCCTTGCCCTTGAGGTAGTTCTGGACCACGGCTTCCGCGAGCACATTCTGGCGCGTGAAGTCGATGCGATTGGCGATGTCGGGCTGCTTGTCGAGCCCCTCCTTGAGCGCCTGCTGTGCGGTCAGGTCGATGCGGATCAGCTCGTCGAGCAACTGGCCCTTCTGCTCCGCCGTCAGCTCCGCAGTCGCCTTGTTGGCGCGATTCTTCACGTAGAAGTCGAAGGTCTCGGTCGAGATCGGCTTGCCGTTGATGATCGCGACGGGCGCGCCGCCGGCATTTGCGGCCGGGGCCGGGGTGGCCGCCTTCTGTTGGCACGCGGCCAGCGCCACGACGCCGAGAACCAGTACCGGGGTCAGAAACTTCTTCATGGGTGCCTCGAAATAGCTAACGTTTGAGAATGGAAACTGTGCAATGGCTCGGCAGCTCAGCCCGCGCGGCGCGCCGTTTCCGCCGGCGCGAGTGCTTCGATTCTGAGTGCGTGAATGTCGTCTTGCATGATTTCACCGAGCGCCTCGTACACCAGGCGGTGGCGTTGCAGTAAATTCAAGCCCTCGAAGGCGCGCGCGACGATGCGCGCGCGAAAGTGACCGCGGCCGCTGCGCGCGCCGGCGTGGCCGGCGTGCAGGTGGCTCTCGTCCTCGACGCTGAGCTCCAAGGGCGTCAACGCCTGCTCCAGGCGAGCACGAATGCGCTCGAGCCGATCGCTCACGTGCTGTCGCCCGCCTCGGGACTGCGCAGGGGCAGCCACAGGACTTGAGCGAATGTGAAGATGACCATGAGGCCGGTAACGCCGTAGACCTTGAAGTTCACCCACGCCTGCTCGCTGAACGTGCGCGCGACATACAGGTTGAGGGCGCCAACAGCCGCAAAGAACAGCACCCACGAGAGGTTTATCCAGGTCCAGCGCCGCTCGTTCATGGGCGCAAGGTGACCGGACAACGCGCTCTCCAGCAGCCGCTGGGCGAGAGGGCGACTAGTGAACAGCTGACTGACGAGGAAGGCAGCGCCCACCAGCCACATCAGCACCGACAGCTTCCACTGGATGAAACGCGGGTCGTGCAGCAGGAGCGTCGCTGAGCCGAAGACCACGGCAAGCAGGGCGGTGATGCCGTGGATCGGCTTGATGGTGCGCGTGCGCCACCATTGAATACCGATCTGCAACGCGCAGCCGCCGATGAGCGCGACTGTGGCCGCATAGATCCCGCCCACTAGGTAGGCCAGGTAGAAGGCGATCAGCGGAAGAAAATCGATCAGATGCTGCATGAATCCACGCGCCGCCAGGGTGCCGCCGAAAGGCCGCGTATCATAGCAGGATGAGTCAGTTGTTCGAGATTCACCCGCTGAACCCGCAGCTGCGCCTGATCCGGCGCGCTGTTGAGATCATTCGCGCGGGTGGCGTGATCGTCTATCCCACCGACTCCTGCTATGCGCTCGGTTGTCACTTGGGCGACAAAGACGCGCTGGAGCGCATCCGCCGCATCCGTATGGCCGGCAAGGAGCATCACTTCACGCTTGTGTGCCGAGACCTGTCGGAAATCGCGCGCTACGCACGGGTAGACAACAGCCAGTACCGCTTGTTGCGCAAGTTCACTCCCGGTCCGTATACATTCCTGTTACGGGCGACGCGCGAAACACCCAAGCGCCTGCAAAATCCGCGGCGGCGCACGATCGGCATTCGCGTTCCCGACCATCCCGTGCCACAGCTCCTGTTGAAGGAACTGGGCGAGCCGATCATGAGTTCGACCTTGCTGCTTCCGGACGATGCGTTGCCGATGACCGACGCGGTCGAGATTCGCGAACGCTTGCAGCAGCTCGTGGATGTTGTGCTCGACGGTGGCAACTGCGGCCTCGAGCCAACCACTGTCATCGATCTCGCAGGCGAGGTGCCCTTCGTCGTGAGGCGCGGGCGTGGCATCACCGAAGCTTTCGAGCGGGTCGGGGAAGGCGACGCATCTCGCGTATAATCGCCGCCGGTTTGCGGGTGTTCGAGCAGCCCCGGGCCCGAAGGCGATACTCGCCTGGCATGTCTAGGCGAAACAATACCTTATGTCGGACAACCTCATCCACTTTCTAGTTGAAGTTTCAATCTGGGCGATACCGATGGTGCTGGCCTTCACCGTGCACGAGGTGATG
>DASQOO010000079.1:0-11551 GCA_035644435.1 Steroidobacteraceae bacterium
GCTGGCGCTCGCCCGAGTCGCGCATGCAGATGTATCTCGAGACCGTGCTGGCCCGCGAGGATCACGCCAAGGAAGTGAAGCTCTTCGAGCTTGGCGACCTGTTCCTCGGCCGCTACCGCGACATTTTCCGCAGGCTGTACAGCGCCGATCGCGACCTGACGGTGCGCAGGGACAGCTGGGGGTTCGCGATGGGACTCGTCGGTACGGCCGCCCTCTATGGCGGCTATGCGTGGATCGCAATCGAGACAGTGCGCTCCGTCATCACGCTCGGACAGATGACCATGTACCTGATGCTGTTTCGCCAGGGACAGGCCGCGGTCTCGGCGAGCCTGTCGGCGATCGGCGGAATGTACGAGGACAATCTCTATCTCTCGACGCTGTACGAATATCTCGAACAACCGGTTGAAGTGCCTGCCGGTGTTGAATTCAAGGGGCCGAGGCCGGGGGATGGGATCCGCTTCGAAGCGGTGACGTTCAACTATCCCGGCAGCGAGCGCCCAGCGCTTCACGATATTTCGCTGCACATCCGGCCCGGTGAAAGCCTCGCCCTGGTGGGCGAGAACGGTTCGGGCAAGACCACTCTCATCAAACTCCTGACACGTCTCTACCAGCCAACTTCCGGCCGCATCATTCTCGATGGGCGCGATCTGAACGATTGGGACGAGGTCACGCTGCGACAACGCATCGGCGTCATCTTCCAGGATTTCGCGCGCTATCAGCTGATGGTGGGCGAAAACGTAGGTGCGGGCGATGCGCGGGAATTCTCCAACGAAATGCGTTGGCAGGAAGCGTCCGACAAGGGCATGGCGACGCCTTTCGTGCGCGAGCTGCCGGCCGGTTTTCACACTCAGCTCGGTAAATGGTTCAAGGAGGGGCGCGAGCTGTCGGGTGGACAGTGGCAGAAGGTCGCCCTGTCACGGGCGTTCATGCGCAGTGGCGCCGACATTCTCGTGCTCGATGAGCCGACCGCTTCGATCGATGCGGCGGCAGAAGCCACGGTGTTCGAGCACTTTCGCTCCCTCACGCGCGATCGCATCGCGATCCTGATCTCACACCGCTTCTCGACCGTGCGCATGGCCGATCAGATCGTCGTGCTCGAGGAGGGCCGTATCGTCGAGCGCGGCACGCACGAGGAACTGGTGCGTCTCGGCGGTCGCTACGCCAAGCTCTTCGAGTTGCAGGCCCGCGGATACCGATAGCGAGGCGCATTGGCACGGACTTTGGTTGTCCAGTCATGTCATGTGATAGCCACAGGAGTGTCGACGATGGCGAGGTATGGCAAGACCGCAGCTCGCAAAGTGAAGCGTGCGATGCATGAGATGAAGCGCGGCAAACTGCGCAGTGGCAGGTCCGGCAAGCGGGTGAGGAGTCGCAAACAGGCGATCGCGATCGGCCTGTCTGAAGCCCGCCGCAGGGGCGCGAAAGTACCGCGGCGACGAACGACCGCGAGCAAGAAGAAGTAATTGCCTGGCTGAGCGCCTGGCTAGCTGAGCGGACCGCGCGAGAGCGCGCTTACAAGCTTGCCGATGCGAGGGGTCGAGCCGCGATTGCCCGTGGCCGGCAATCGCAGCCGACTACGATCAGCTCGATGAGGTCACGTCGAGAGCGCCACCCTTGACCGGGATCCGGTCGCCCGGGTCGTGGTCCATGCGCACGACGCTTTCCTTGTCTTTCAAGCGGTAGCGCACGTCGTATCCGACTGTCTCCTGCTTCGAGTCATAGACAGTGCGGCATTGCTGCTCAGTGGTCTGGTAGGTGTTGCCTTCCTGAGCCCGCTCTTGAATCTTGTTTCCCGCGTAGCCGCCAGCTGCGGCGCCAGCCACCGTGGCGACGTCCTTTCCACGTCCACCGCCGACCTGGTGCCCAAGGACACCACCGACGACAGCGCCGATCACTGTGCCAGTGACCTGGTGTTCGTCCTTGACGGGCTTCTGGCGCGTGACGACCTGGTCCTCGCACACCTGCCGTGGCGTGCTGACGGTCTTCGTGACCGGCTTGACGTCGAGCACGTCCGCATAGCGATCGCCATGCGCTCGCATCGCGATGGCGCCACCCGCAGTGACGACCACCGCACCGATGATGAGGCCAATGATCAGTGACTTGTTCATGCCTTCCTCCTCTCTAACTGGGCAATTCGCTTGGCAAAATTTGCACTCTGCCGCAGCGGGCGCCCTCTGCCTTCAACCATACCGAATCCCGTTGGTTCCCTGCCAGGCTGTCGCCAGCCGGGGACAGTGCGGCGTTCGATGTCCCTTGGAACACTGGACTGCGTCCGGAGCAGTGACTAGTGTCGGACGCACACTGCAAACAAAAAAGCCGTGCCTGGTGAGGACGACCATGGCGGACTTCGAGAAACTGGGGGTTTTCTATCTGGGCCGCGAATTCGATCCGGTGGCGAAGAAGCTGCGCGATGATCTGATTCTCTACGATTCGAAGGACCTCACGACGCACGCGGTTTGCGTCGGCATGACCGGCAGTGGCAAGACCGGGCTATGCCTTGCGCTTCTCG
The DNA here is from genome assembly GCA_035644435.1 of Steroidobacteraceae bacterium. GTDB lineage: Bacteria > Pseudomonadota > Gammaproteobacteria > Steroidobacterales > Steroidobacteraceae > DATBVX01. The sequence goes on from DASQOO010000079.1 coordinate 2,510, forward strand.
AGGAAGCGGCCATCGATGGCATTCCGGCGATCGCCATCGACCCCAAGGGTGACCTGGGCAATCTGCTGCTCACATTTCCGAACCTGGCACCAGCAGATTTTCGGCCGTGGATCGATACCGCAGAGGCCGCGCGTCAGAATCTGTCGGCCGACGATTACGCCGCCAAAGTCGCCAGGACCTGGCGAGATGGTCTCGCGCAATGGGGCGAAGCGCCTGAGCGCATCGCGCGATTTCGTGACAGTGCCGACGTCGCCATCTACACGCCGGGCAGCAATGCCGGGCTGTCGTTGTCCGTGCTGCAATCGTTCGCACCGCCGGCCGGTGCGAGTGCCAACGATCCGGCGGTACTTCGCGATCGCATCGCGGCGGTCACCTCGGGCCTCCTTGGCCTGCTCGGCATCGATGCCAATCCGCTGCAGAGCCGCGAGCACATCCTGATCGCGCGCATTCTCGATCAGGCCTGGAGCGCCGGTCGGGCGCTCGACATCCCCTCGCTCATCGGTGCGATCCAGAAGCCTCCCTTCGACAAGGTGGGCGTGTTCGACCTGGAGAGCTTCTTCCCGCCCAAGGACCGCATGGGCCTCGCGATGGCCGTGAACAACCTGCTCGCCTCGCCGGGATTCTCGGCCTGGATGGAGGGCGAGCCGCTCGACATGCAGCGGCTGCTCTTCACTGCCGAGGGCAAGCCGCGGATCTCGATTCTGTCGATCGCACATCTGAGCGACGCGGAGCGCATGTTCTTCGTCACGCTGGTGCTCAACGAACTGATCGCGTGGATGCGCAACCAGAGCGGCACCTCGAGCCTGCGCGCACTCCTTTATATGGATGAGATCTTCGGCTACTTCCCGCCCACTGCGATGCCGCCATCGAAGCTGCCGATGCTCACGCTGCTCAAGCAGGCGCGCGCCTTTGGCCTGGGCGTCGTGCTGTCGACACAGAATCCCGTCGATCTCGACTACAAGGGATTGTCGAATGCCGGCACGTGGCTCATTGGCCGCCTGCAGACCGAGCGTGACAAGCAGCGCGTGATCGAGGGACTGGAAAGCGCCCTGGGTGGCGATGGCTTCGATCGCTCGACGATCGAGAATCTGTTGTCGAACCTCACCAGCCGCGTCTTCCTGATGCGCAATGTTCACGACGACGCGCCGGTACTGTTCCAGAGCCGTTGGGCGCTTTCGTACCTGCGTGGGCCGCTGACAATAGCGGAAGTGCAGACCCTGATGAGTGCACGCCGCAAGAGCACTGCACAGCGCTCGGCGCCATCCCAGGCTGCGGCGGTTCCAGGCGGAACCGCGTCCGGCAACCGGCCGACTGTTGCGGCTGATGTCAGCGAAATATTTCTCAAGCCGAGTGCCGACGCCAGTGGCGCGCTCACGTACCGGCCGATGGTTGCCGGCCTGGCGCGCTTGCACTACGTGGATGCCAAGTCGGCGATCGATGTCTGGAACGAGGCGGCTTACGTCGCACCATTCACGGATGACGGCAAGGACGTGTCGTGGGAAGAAGCGACAGTCGTCGATGATCTCAAGAGCCGTTCCGACGCTGCACCCCTGAGTGGCGCGCGCTTTGCCGAAGTGCCAGCAGCCGCACTGCGTACCCCGAGTTATGGAGGGTGGGCGAAATCGCTGGAGGACTACCTGTACCAGCACGCGAAGCTCACGGTCTACACCTGCGATCAGCTCAAGCTCGGCTCAAAGGCGGGCGAGAGCGAGGGCGATTTCCGCACGCGCCTGGGCCAGGCACTGCGCGAGCAGCGCGATGCGCTCGTCGAAAAGCTGCGCGTCAAGTACACGCCGCGCGTGCAGGCGCTGCGGGATCAGCTGCGGCGCGCGCAAGACCGCGTATCGCGTGAACAGGCGCAGTACTCGCAACAGAAGCTGAGCAGCGCCATTTCGATTGGCGCCACGGTGCTCGGTGCTCTGTTCGGATCGCGTCGCCTTTCGGCAGGCACGGTGGGGCGAGCTGCGACAGCCGCGCGCTCAGCAGGGCGCATCGGCCGCGAACATGAAGATGTGGAGCACGCCAACGAAAGCCAGGAAGTGCTGCAGCAGCGACTCACTGCGCTCAATACGGAGTGCGATCAGGAAATCGCGGCGCTCCAGGGCGCGGTCGACCCGCAGACCATTGCGGTGCGCGAGGTGAGCCTGAGCGCACGCAAATCCGATATCGCAGTCGGACGCGTCGCACTCCTTTGGGTACCGTGGCGTGAGGATGCCGAAGGCATGCCGCGCCCCGCATTCAAGATCTGAGAGCGGCACATGCAGGATCTGCTCGCGGAACTGAGTCAAAAGCTCAAGATCAATGAAGCGCAGGCCAAGGGCGGCGCGGCCATCCTATTGAAGGCGGCCAAGGACAAGTTGGGTGGTCCTGAGTTCGAGCGCATGTTGGGCTCAGTGCCCGGCCTGGATGCCCTTGTGCAGCAGGCGCCGAAGAGCGGCGGCGGACTGCTGGGCGGTCTGGCATCGCTCGCCGGAGGCAACGCCGCACTCCTCGCGACGATTGTCTCCGGGTTCTCCAAGCTCAAGCTGAGCGCCGATCAGGCGCAGAAGTTCGTTCCCATCATCCTCGACAACCTGCGCGCGAAAGTCGGTCCGGACACCGTCAGCAAACTCGAAAAGACCCTGCGAGCCTGACCCGGGCGGACCCTCAGCGTCTGCGCGCGCGCGCCGCGGGCTTGGTGCGCGCTGCGCCGGGAATCTGCCTGCGCGGCGGCACTGGCTTCTGCTGGGCAGTGGCCGCCTTCTGCAGAGGCGTAACCACTTTCTCCTTCTCCGGCGGAGACACCGAAAAGGCGGCGCGCGCAGTCAGCCCTTTTTCAGCCATGAGCGCGTGCGGCGCCGGGAACACCTTGACCGATTCGCGCAGCCATTCGAGGAACTTGGCTATCTTCGGCATCGACACATACGACTTCGGACAGACGAAGTGGTAGGCCCAGCGATAGGGCAATGCTACGGGGCTGGCGAATCCCAGGCGACCGGCCTGCAGATCGCTGGCCGCCAGACTCCAGCGCACCAGCGCAAAGCCGAGCCCCTGCTCGGCCGCCATGATCACACTCACTGAATCGTCCAGCACCGATCCGCGCACGGGCTTTGGATCGCCGGCGCCCACTTCGCGCCAGTGAATCCACGGCTCGTCGGTGCTCTGCAATAACGGATAGCGCTCCAGCGGTTGTGAACTCATCAGCGGTCCGTGCTTGGCGAGTACCGCCGGTGCGGCGACGGCCACCAACCACTCGTCCATCACTTTCTCGCTATAGAGGCCCTTGTAGTCGCCATTCCCCAGGCGGATGGCGGCGTGAAAGTCGGAGCGCGAGAAATCGACGCTCTCGCGCGAGGTATGCACGCGCAGTTCGACGTCCGGGTGCTGGTCGCGCAGCTGCGGGAGACGCGGCAGGAGCCACTTCTGCAGGAACGACGCCAGCATGCTGATGTTGAGCTGACCGCCCTTGCGGTCCTTGCGCAGCTCGTTGAGCGCAGCCTCCAGCTCGTCGAGCCCGCGGCGAATGCCCGGCAGGAGCTGATCTCCCTCGGGCGTGAGCGCGACCTTGCGGCCGCTGCGTCGAAACAGCGGCACCTGCAGGTATTCCTCGAGCGTGCGCACCTGCATGCTGACGGCTGCCGGGGTGACGTGCAGGGCCTCTGCGGCCTCGGCAAAGCTCAAGCGCGTGGCCACGGCTTCGAACACTCGAAGCGCGTTCAGAGGCAGTCGGTCGTAGGCGGAAGCCACTTCAAGTTCCCTTAACGGGCATTCAAGTAATGCGTTTGCTGGAGTGGCGAATCTAGCCGAAATTGCGTCCACGTCAAAAAGGCGCCAAAGGGGCGCCAACGGCGAACCGGAGGAGCCGGAAAGGAGAGCGGGTCATGAGCGAACTTGAGAAAGCGCGAGCGGGATTTGTGCTGTCGTTGCTGCTGTTCTCGTTGGGGCTGGTACTTTTGCAGCGCGAGGAGCCGGCTGGCGTGGGCGCAGCGGCCAGCCAAAGCATCGCGGTTTGCGCGGCCACCAAGGGCGCTCTGTGTGAACCCGTCAAGGAAGGCGGTGTCGCCCTCGAGTCAGGCTCGGCTCGCCAGGATGTCGCACCCCTGGGGGCGGTTACGGTGGTCGCCAGGCGCGTGCCAACCCGCCTGGGTGAGATGCTGGTAGTGGCGCCGCGGTTTGCCGGCGAGCTGGATGGCCGGTTGCGGGTCGCGACGGTCCGCGGCCCGGCGGAGACGGAGATCATCGTCGCGCAGTAAGCGCGGTCCCGGGCCGCGGCAGGCTGGGCAATCACCCCTGCCGCAGCTCTTTCCATTAAGATCGGCGCCCACTTCATGAGCAGCCCGCTGACCCTCTACGACTACCTGCCCTCGGGCAACGGCTACAAGGTTCGCCTGGTGCTCAAGCAGCTGGGCATTCCCTATCGGCTGGTACAGGTCGACATCAAGCAGGGACTGACCCGCACGCCAGAGTTTCTTGCCAAGAATCCCAACGGACGGATCCCGCTGCTCGAGATCGAAGGCCAGGGGTTCCTGTCCGAGAGTCACGCCATCATCTGGTACCTCGCGGAGGGTTCGCGCCTCGTCCCGTCGGATCGCCTGCAGCGTGCCCAACTGTGGCAATGGTTGTGTTTCGAGCAGTACAACCTGGAGCCCAACGTCGGCACAGTTCGATTCTGGCTGCACTCATTGCGCAAGACCGAAGCGGAACTCGGTGACAAGCTCAAAGAAAAGGTCGACAAGGGCTACCAGGCACTCGACGTGCTGGAGAGAGGCCTGAGCGGTCGCGACTTTCTCGTCGGCGACGAATATTCGCTGGCAGACATCAGCCTCTATGCGTACACGCATGTTGCCGAGGAAGGGAATTTCTCGCTCACCCGTTTTCCGGCCATACGAGCGTGGATCGCGCGCGTTGCTGCACAACCTCGTTACGAACCGATCACGGCACCTTGATCAATCGCGGGTTGAGCTGCCACCGTCGGGGCGTTAGCCTTCGCCGCGGTACCCGGCAATCGGCCACAAATCCATGCGAATCGAGTTTTCACGGCGCGCCGCGTGTGCGCTCGGTGCGACTGCGCTGCTGGTCCTCGCAGCGTGTGGCGAACGCCCGCGCATCGAGCCTGGGCTGTACCGGGCGGTGTTGACGCTCCCCGGAGGCGAACTGCCATTCGGGCTCGAGTTCAGGGAAGAGCAGGGTGCGCTGGTCGGCTACCTGATCAATGGTCCGGAACGCGTGCGTGTTCCTGACGTCAAGGTCGACGGCCACCGCATCGAAATGAGCATGCCGGGCTTTGGCAATCGCCTGTCGGCACGGCTGAAGCGCGGTAGGCTCGAGGGCGAGGTAGTCCTGGTCAAGCTCGGTCTCAAGGAGCAGAAGCTGCCACTGGTCGCGGAGCGCGATCTCAGTTACCGGTTCTTCAAGGAGCCGCTGACTGACAATGCCGATGTGACGGGGCGCTGGGCAGTTACGTTCAGGGATGGCGACGGCAAACAGAGTCCCGCCATCGGTGAGTTCCGGCAGTCGCACGGCGAGGTGACCGGAACCTTCCTTACGCAGACCGGCGATCATCGCTACCTCGCCGGCGAGATGCGCAACAACGAGCTTTACCTGTCGACCTTCGACGGCGCGCACGCCTACCTCTATCGCGCCCAACTCACGCCAACCGGAGAACTCGAGGGCAAGTACTGGTCCGGCCTGAGCCCGGTTGAGGAGTGGAGCGGGCGGCGCGACGAACATGCGAAGCTCGCCGATGCCGACACCCTGACGACGATCCGCGACGACACCTGGAGCTTTGGTTTCACGTTTCCGGACGAAACGGGCAAACCGGTGTCGATTGCCGATGCACGGTTCAAGAACAAGGTGATGATCGTGGCGCTCGGCGGCAGCTGGTGCCCGAACTGTCACGACGAGGCCGCGTTCCTCGCACCGCTCTACAAGGAGTATCGGGAGCGGGGATTCGAGATCGTCGAACTGATGTTCGAGCGTTCCGGCGATTTCGCCCCGGCTTCCAAGGCGGTCGCGGCGATGCGCGCCAAGTTCGGCATCGAGTATCCGACGCTCATCGCCGGCATCTCGGACAAGGACGACGCCTCGACCCGCCTGCCGCAGCTGAGTAGCGTGTACGCGTTTCCGACCACGCTGTTCGTGGATCGCAAGGGGCGCGTGCGGCGCATCTACACCGGTTTTTCCGGGCCCGCGACCGGAGCCCATTACCAGGAGCTCACGGCCAGTTTCATCCAGACCCTCGAAGCCCTGCTCGCCGAGGGTTCGTGATACCGTTGCGTTCCCGCAGGACTGACCCAGCCATGTGGAACATCGCTGAAATTCGCAGCACGCCCAGCCTCGAGCTCTTCAGCGAGCTGGTCGGACTATTGCAGGACGCGGTCGAGAGCGGCGCTTCGATCGGCTTCCTCGCCCCGCTGTCCACGGCCGATGCACGCAATTATTGGCTGGCGGCGCTGGGCGAGGTCGCGCGCGGGGATCGCGTCATCCTGTTGGCGCGCGACGGAGTTTCGATCATCGGCTGCGCGCAATTGCTGCTCACCTCGCGCGCCAATGCACGTCATCGGGCAGAAGTACAGAAGCTCATCGTACACACGCAGTGGCAAGGGAAGGGATTGGGTCGCGCGCTCCTCGGTGCGATCGAGAACGTGGCGGGCGAGAAGGGACGGACGCTCCTGCTGGCGGATGCACGCGAAGGCGGCTACGGGGAGCGGCTCTTCACCCGTTCGGGTTACGCGCGCGTCGGCCTCATTCCGCGTTATCAACGCGGCTCGGACGGTCACTTCGATTCGACCGTGATCTTCTATCGCAGCATCGACAGTACGACGGCCTTGTGATATGCCCTCATTCGACGTCGTCTCGGAACTGAACGCGCACGAAGTCACCAACGCGGTGGACCAGGCGGGCCGCGAGGTGTCGCAGCGCTTCGATTTCAAGGGGACCGGAGCGCGCTTCGAACTCGAGGAGTTCAAGGTCACGCTGCATGCGCCTGCGGACTTTCAGCTCAAGCAGATGCTCGAGATCCTGCGGTTGCGAATCTCGAAACGCAGCATCGACGTGGCGTGCATGGAAGTTGGCGAGCCACAGATCGCCCTGAACGAGGCACGGCAGGAAGTCACGCTCAAGCACGGCATCGATGCCGATACCGGCCGCAAGCTCGCGAAGCTCCTGAAGGAGTCCGCCTTCAAGATCCAGGCTGCGATCCAGGGCGACAAGCTCCGCGTCACCGGCAAGAAGAAGGACGACCTGCAGGCCGCGATCGCGCTGCTGCGCAAGTCGGAGCCGGGTGTCCCTCTGCAGTTCGTGAATTTCCGCGACTAGCGGTTCGCCGCCCGCCACAGCTCAGGGACTTGCGCGCGACTCAACAGCAGCGTGTCGGTCCGTCGCGGTTCCAGCGGCGCTCGAGTTCACTCGCATAGAAGCGGGCACGAGTGGGTAGCTCGCTCCCCGGGTGATGGGAGCGCAGATGCTCGACGTAGCGCTCGTAGCGGTCATCGCCGCTCAGTGAACGCAGCGTCTGCCACCATCGCGACCACTTGTTGACCGCTGCGGGGTTCATGCAATCAGCGTCCGCTGATAGGGCGCCTCACGGCAACCCGCGACGCTGCGCCCGGTGAGATGCAGCGTACAACTTTTCAGCATGTCGATCATGACGACCCACACCAGCGCGAGAAAGAACGCGGTCAGCCAGCCATCCAGGTGCTGATTGAAGATGAGTTGCGGCGCAACGGCAGCGCGATCCGCAGGGAGCAGTCCCGCCGCGAGCTTGTCAGACAGATCGTGCGCCGCGGCAAAGAACCCGAGTTTTGGATCGGCGCTGAATATCTTCTGCAGCGACGCGGTGGTCGTGACCGTGACCAGCCATGCGAGCGGCACACCGCTAACCCAGGCGTAGCGCGTGCGCCCGCTCTTCACCAGGATCGCCGTCACCACCGCGAGAGCGATTGCGGCCAGCAACTGGTTCGCGATCCCGAACAGCGGCCAGAGGATATTGATACCGCCATTCGGATCGATGACACCGATATAAAGAAAGTATCCCCAGCCTGCGACAGTCACCAGGCTCGAGAGCACGACCGAGGGGTACCAGGACGTGCGGCCGAAGGACGGGCTGATCTTGCCGAACGCCTCCTGCACGATGAAACGGCCGACGCGCGTGCCTGCATCGAGCACCGTGAGGATGAACACCGCTTCGAACATGATCGCGAAGTGGTACCACATCGCGAGCAGCGATTGACCGAACGCGGAACCGAAGATGCTCGCCATGCCGACCGCGAGCGAGGGCGCGCCGCCGGTGCGCGCAAAGAGCGTCTGCTCGCCCATGCTGTGCGCAAGGCTGTGCATTTGCTCGGCGGTGACCGGGAAGCCCCAGCTGGTGATGGTCGCCGTCGCCACCTGCGGATCCGCGCCAACGACGCCGGCTCCCACGTTGATCGCGAAATAGACTCCCGGATCAAGTACGCACGCGGCAATCAGCGCCAGGATGCCGACGCTCGATTCGAGCGCCATGGAGCCGTAACCGACCAGCCGCAGGTCGGTTTCGCGCGTCAGCAGCTTCGGAGTGGTGCCAGACGCAACCAGCGCATGAAAGCCGGAGATGGCGCCGCAGGCGAGAGTAATGAAGAGGAACGGGAACAGCTTGCCACTGAAGATCGGCCCCGTGCCATCGATGAAGCGGGTCAGCGCCGGCATCTTGATTTCCGGCGCCAGCACGCACACGGCGATGGCGAGGAGAGCCACGACACCGAGTTTCACGAAGGTGGACAGGTAGTCGCGCGGCGCGAGCAACAACCATACGGGGAGCACGGCGGCTACGAAGCCGTAACCCATGACGAACCAGGCGAGAGCGTGCGCATCGAGATCGAACAGACCGTGCAGGCTCGGGTTGGCATCGATCCAGCCGCCGGTGACAACAGCGACCAATAGCAGCCCCACTCCCAGCGCCGTGCCCTCGAGTACCCGGCCAGGGCGCAGCACGCGCAGATAGATTCCGACCACGATGGCGATGGGAATGGTCGCGAATACGGTGAACGTCGACCATGGACTGTGTGCCATCGCTTTCACGATCAC
>DASQOO010000080.1:0-5384 GCA_035644435.1 Steroidobacteraceae bacterium
GTTACCAATAACAACTATATCCATCCCGAGTTTGATATGCCCCAGACACCCGCGTGGTATCCGGGAAAATCTGAAGCGTCCATCGGGGACGATGCCGACACGCTCGAGCTGCTGGCCCTGGACCCGGCCCGGTCGGTAGTCCGTGAAACCACGATCACCTGTCCGTCCTGCGGCTTCCGCCGCAACGAGACCATGCCGGAAGACCAGAGCGTCTACTTCTACACCTGTACGGACTGCGGCAAGGTGCTCAAGCCTATCTTCGGCGATTGCTGCGTGTTCTGCTCCTACGGCACGATGATCTGTCCGACCGAGCAGCGCCGCGCCCTCAACGAAGCTAGCGCACAGATCCGGCGTTACGTGGGCGAAGAGGATCCCGAAAAGAGCACCTGACCCGCGCCGCGTGCTCACGGCGCCGCTTCCGCAACGATGATGTCGCATACCGCACGGATGGCAGCCGTGCGCGTACTGCTCTTTCGCCATATGGCGCCGACTTGTCGCTGCGGCTCGGGCGCGGCGAACGGGCGCACCACGAGGCTGCGCGGATTGCCGAACGCGCTGCGTGTCGCCATGTCGGGAAGCAGTGTGACCCCGTGTCCGGCTGCCACCATCTGGCGCAGGGTCTCCAGGCTCGTTGCGCGATAGTCCTCGCTCTCGTGCGCAGACGTGCGGCTGCAGACTTCGAGCGCCTGGTCGCGCAGGCAATGCCCGTCTTCCAGCAGGAGCAGGGTCTCATCATCCAAATCCGCGGGCTTGAGCGCCTTGCGTGCGGCCAGGCGATGGTCCGCGGGGACCGCGACGCGAAACGGCTCTGCGAAGAGCAGGCGCGACTCGAGCCCGTCCTGGTCCACCGGCAGGGCGAGAATGCCTAGATCGATCGTGCCCTCGTGAATCGCCTGCAGTAGCCGCTCGGTGCGATGCTCGTACAAGAGGAGCTTCAGTCGTGGCAACGCGCGACGGATGCGCGGCGCCACTCGCGGCAGCAGGTACGGCCCAATGGTGGGAATGAAGGCCACCTTGAGCGTGCCTGCGAGGGGATCGCGGTTGTGGCGCGCGATATCGACGATCGCGTCGCTGTCCTGGAGCATCCGCCGCGCGCGCGCCACCACCTGTTCGCCGGCTTCGGTCAGCGCTATGCGCTTTGGCTGGCGCTCGATGAGAGTGACACCAAGGTACTGCTCCAGCTTGCGCAGCTGTGCACTCAGGGTCGGCTGGCTGATGAAGCTGCGCTCCGCAGCCTTGCCGAAGTGGCGCTCATCGGCGAGCGCCACCAGATAGCGCAAGTCCTTGAGTTTGAGATCGCTCATGCGCCCAATATACGTCATCTATCGGAATCATAGAAACAATTGATTAGTCAAGCGGTACGACGGCTGCCATCCTGCGCGCCGTTCGCAGCACAGTGCTGCGCCCGATTGGATACAGGAGACAGAACTCATGCTGGGTATTGGACAGAAGTTTCCCGAATTTGCGCTGACTGGCGTGGTCTCGAGCGACCTGCAGAACGCGTTCAAACCGTTCGCGCACGACAGCTCTGCAGGCAAGTGGCAGGTCATCTTTTTCTGGCCGAAGGACTTTACTTTCGTGTGCCCCACCGAGATTGCCGCGTTTGGCAAACTCAACAAGGAATTCGTGGCGCGTGACGCGCAAGTGCTGGGCGTCAGCGTCGATTCGGAATTCGTGCACTTGGCCTGGCGCCGCGACAAGGAGGAGCTGAAGGCGTTGCCATTCCCGATGCTGTCGGACATCAAGCGCGAGCTTTCCAGCGCGCTCGGCATCCTCGACCCGGAAGCGGGCGCGTCGCAGCGTGCGACCTACATCGTCGATCCGCAGGGCATCATCCGCTTCGTGTACGTCACGGACCTCAACGTCGGCCGCAGCCCGGAAGAAGTGTTGCGCGTGCTCGACGGACTGCAGACCGACGAGCTCTGCCCGTGCAACTGGAAGAAGGGCGAGGAGACTCTCAAGGCCGCCTGAGGCCGTCATGGCGGGCCGCAACAAATGCGGCCCGCATTCCCTGATCGCAATACACCACGAAGCAATACACCACCAAGCAGGCCGCCAAGCTCATGACGCTCGACACACTCAAGGATTCGATTCCCGACTACGCGCGGGATCTCAAGCTCAACCTGGGCACCGTTCTCACGACACAGGGCTCGCCGGGGCTCACTGCGGTGCAACTCTGGTCGATCGCACTCGCGACGGCGATCGCCGCGCGCAACGTGCCCTTCGCCAAGGCCATCGAACAACTCGCGCGCGAGCACCTGGATGAGGCGCACGTCAATGCAGCACGTGCGGCTGCAGCCATCATGGGGATGAACAACGTCTACTATCGCTTCCTGCACCTGGTGGAGGACGACGAATATCAGTCGTTACCTGCGCGCCTGCGCATGAACGTCATTGGCAATCCCGGCATCGGGCCGGACGACTTCGAGCTGATTTCGCTCGCGGTGTCGGCCGTCAATGGCTGCGGACTCTGTATCACGGCGCACGAGCGCAAGCTGCGCGCGCACGCAGTGAGTCGCGAGACGATCCGGAGCGCAGTGCGCATTGCGTCGACGGTGCATGGCGTTGCCGGCGTACTGGAGTTTTCGCAGGCCGCGTGAGATTCGTCGCCGAACGGCGACAGAGTCGCTGCAAAAAATTTGTCTCGCGGAGCGCTTCGCTATACTTCGGCGCATGAGCGCCACGCCCAAACGCCTCTCAGCAGGTGCGGTCATCGTGCGCGACACGCCGCACGGATGGCGCTTCCTGCTGCTGCGGGCTTTCAACCATTGGGATTTCCCCAAGGGCCTGGTCGAGAACGGCGAGGAGCCGAAGTCGGCGGCGATTCGCGAGGTACGCGAAGAGACGACATTGAGCGATCTCGCGTTTGCGTGGGGCGAGATGCACACCGAGACCGGTCCGTACAGTCGGGGCAAGACGGCTCGCTACTACCTGGCGGTGACGCGCACCGAATCGATCAGCCTGCCGATGAATCCCGAGATCGGCCGTCCCGAGCACAATGAATATCGCTGGGTCGACTATCCAACCGCGTTGCGCCTGGTCTCGGAACGGGTGCGTCCAGTGATGGAGTGGGCGGCCGGCATCCTCGGGCATGACGAAGCGCGCGCAAGCAGGCAGGCCCCGGGGCGCTGAAGCTCGCTTCCCGTCCGTGAAAGCGGTAGCCTCGCGCTTTTCGCGGTGCCCTCGGCATGTATCGGATCGTGTGGGAATACGACGCGGCGCCCGAGCGCTTGAAAGAATTCGAGCTCGAATACGGGCCGGCGGGAAAGTGGGTGGAGTTCTTCCGGCGCAGCCCCGAGTACATGAGCACGGAACTCTTTCGCAGCACGGAATCGACCACACGCTTCATCACGCTCGACACTTGGCGCACGCGCGCCGGCTACGAAGCGTTCCGCAAGAGCAATGCCGAGGAATACGCCAAGCTCGACAAGTGGTGCGAGCAGTTCACGGCTCATGAGAGGACTCTTGGCATGGTCGATGATGGCCGGAGCGGTTGAGCGCCCGCTCGTGGATGCCTGACGCTCACGACCTGAAGCCCGGCGAGGCAGCCGCGCGCGTCCTCATCGTGGGGGCGGGATTCGTCGGCCTGAATGCTGCCAAGGCGCTGGGCAATCGGCCCGGCGTCGAAGTCACGGTTCTCGACCGGCAGAACCATCACCTGTTCCAGCCGCTGCTCTACCAGGTCGCGACCGCGGGTTTGAGCCCGGCGGACATCGCGGCGCCCATCCGCAGCATTCTTTCGCACTATCGGAATATTCGTGTGCTGCAGGGCGCGGCGCAGGCGGTCGACGTGGCGGCACGCAGCGTCGCTACCGACATCGGCGAGCTCACCTATGACTACTTGATCCTCGCGTGTGGCGCGACGCATGCCTACTTCGGTCACGAAGAGTGGGAGGCCTCGGCACCTGGACTCAAGAGCCTGTCGCAAGCGACCGAGATCCGGCGGCGGGTGCTGAGCGCCTTCGAAGCGGCGGAATGGAACACCGATGCCGCATGTCATCAGCGGCTGCTGACCTTTGTCATCGTCGGCGCGGGGCCGACGGGCGTCGAACTCGCCGGCGCCATCGGGGAAATGAGCCGTTACACGCTGGCACGCGATTTTCGCAACATCGATTCACGGCAGGCGCGCGTCGTACTCGTGGAAGCCGGGCCGCGAGTGCTCCCGACCTTTTCCGCAGATCTGGCGCAGCGCGCCCAGCGCGACCTCGAAGCCCTCGGCGTACAGGTGCGCCTTTCCTGCAAGGTGACGGGAGTTGATGAGCGCGGTGTGGCAATGGGCGCGGAGAGCATCGAGGCCGCGACCATACTGTGGGCAGCCGGCGTGCGGGCCAGCGACATCGGCGCCTCGCTCGGTATCGAACGCGACAATTCCGGCCGCGTGCCGGTCGGACCAGACCTGACGCTGGCCGGACACCGAGAGGTCTTTATCGCCGGCGACCTCGCACGCTGCAAGGACCTCGGCCATGATCGACTGCTGCCGGGTGTCGCGCAGGCGGCGATCCAGGAAGGCATCTACATCGGCCACACGATTCTCGGTGATCTGCAAGGCCGCGCACGCCAGCCGTTCCACTACCACGACAAGGGCCAGCTCGCCACGATCGGCCACAAACGCGCCATCTGCGAACTGGGCCGCCTGCATATTGCGGGTCGGATGGCCTGGTGGCTGTGGCTCGTGGTGCACATCTATTCGCTCACCGGCTTTCGCAATCGCCTGTCGGTGATGCTGCAATGGGCCTGGTCCTATTTCACTTTCGGCCGTGGGGCGCGACTCATCGTGGCACGCGAGTGGCGCGAATACGGGGCCAGCGACGAACGTCGGTGACGGTGTAGGATACGGCGCCGCCTGCGATTGCCGGGCGTGAACACTGAACAACTTCCGGAGACAGCCGCTTCATGCGCTCGAAACGAATCCGGCAATGGCTCATCTGGGGCACGATAGCTCTCGTCGGCGCTGCCGCCTTCGGCGGCGTCGCCCTGAACCGCGGTGAATCGATCAACGCGGCCTGGCTGGTCGTAGCCGCGGCGTGCGTCTATCTGCTCGCGTATCGGTTCTACAGTGGCTGGATCGCGGCGCGCGTCATCGCGCTCGATGCCACCCGCGCGACTCCGGCGGAGAGCCTGGAGAACGGACGCGACTTCATGCCGACGCATCGCTGGATCGTGTTTGGTCACCATTTCGCCGCGATCGCAGGCGCCGGACCACTGGTGGGCCCGACACTGGCGGCGCAATTCGGCTTCCTGCCCGGGACGCTATGGCTGCTCGTCGGTGCCGTATTCGGCGGCTGTGTGCAGGACATGCTGGTGATGTTCTGCTCCGTGCGGCGCAATGGGCGCGGCCTCGGCCAGATGGCGCATGACGAATTGAGCGCTGTGGGTGGCACCGC
>DASQOO010000081.1:0-17874 GCA_035644435.1 Steroidobacteraceae bacterium
GATCAGCGCTCAGACCTGATGCGTCGATGGATAGGTGGGTAGACAACGTCTGAGCGCCGCCCGGACTGAGGGTTCGCGTGCAATTTTGAGTTCTTCACTCGAAATCGCACTGCGCATTTCACCCACGCTCTCAAGGCACACTCAGCCAACGTCCTGAGCGGACTGCTCTACGGGGTCAAGGCACACCCAGCCAACGTCCTGAGCGGACTGCTCTACGGGGTCAAGGCACACCCAGCCAACGTCCTGAGTGGACTGCTCTATCTGGTCAGCTCTTCAGCCGTCACGAATCTTGGCGCGATATCCACCGGCACATCACCCAACCGATCGAGCAGGCGCTTCACTTCCGGTCGGATCACGACCATGCGTCCGAGCAGGGCCTTGGCGTGCGCGTAATCGCCAGTCGCCTGGATCGTCATGATCTCGCGCGTCAATGCCGCGACTGCCTTGCGCGCTTTGGCGAAGTCGAGTCGAAATGTGCCGTCTGTCTGTACGAGCACTGCCCCCTGGTCGAGGAGCGTATTGACCTGCAGCGCCATGCCCTTGGCGTGCGAATCGGAAAAGCCGAACCGCAACGTGCGAAAGGTCGATGCGAGGAACGTGGTGTAGAAGGCGCGCTCCTGCGCCTTCGTAACAACACCCTTGTCGGCAAGGTACTGCAGGGCCCACAAGCCGGAGATGTCCGCTTTCGCCTCTTCGAGCGTGCCATTGAGTTCCTTCAGCTCCTGGCGAACCGTCGTCTCGCGACCGCCGACGCGAATGGTCTGCGGACCGAGGCCATGCATCAGTTCGTGCATAAGAATATGAGTGAAGAACGGATCGAACCCGACCAGGGGCTGATCCTCCTTCACCAGCACGCGCTGCGAAATCGGCAGCAGCACCTGGTCGAACTTCGCGTGCTGGAAGTTCTTGAGCATCACGCGCTTCGAGCCCTTGAGCGCCACGACGCGTTCGTCGTTCGGCAGGTTGTAGGCCGCGGTCTGCACGCCGTGATTACCATCCCCGGAGCAGAACACGACATCCGCGACACGAATCGGCGAGAAGCCGCCGAGTTTCGGGTTGCGGTATTTCGCGTCGATCGGCAGATGATCCTCGAGCTCCTGCAACTCGCGGCTGAAGCGCGCGAGCTGGCCGGTCGCATCCGCGTCCGTGACCAGGATGAAGGCCTCGAACGCGGCTTTGAAATTGAACCACTCATCTTCATACACCTCGTACGGCCCGACCGTCGGCTCGATCGTGGCATCGAGCTCCATCCAGGCGATGTCGCTTTCGTAGTAGTCGTTACTGACGAAAGCCTGGGCGCGTTTTTCCAGGAATGACTTGAGGGTCGGCTGGGTGGTGGCCGCCGCCGCCTCGCGCAGCAGGCGCGCCGCTTCGGTGAGCTCGGCCTGGTACTCGACGCTATACGGCACGGCGGTGAGCCCGCCGGAGGGAAGCCGCCGGATCGTGGTGAAGAATCCGCGCGCGGCCTCGCGCTCTTTCGCAGGAAGCGAATCCATCCACGCCTGTACCTCTTCGCGAGTAGCGTCCGCGGGATAAAAGGTGCCGCCCGCAGGCTTGGGACCAACGCCACCCAAGAAGGGACGATCGTCGTCAAGTGACGACCACGGTCCCTTGTTGATCATGAAGTAGCGCAGCCGCGACGCGCCCAGCGGTGATGCGTCACCCAGCAGCAACAACAGCGTGCTCGTGCCGATCGGCGACACCTGCCGCATGAAAAGCGGATCCAGCAGGCGCGCCGCTTCCACCAACTTGCGCAGGGCGAGTCGCTCGTTCGCGGGCAGCTGCGAAATGTCGACGCGGACGTCCACTGGGACGAACCGCGCGGCCATCGTGTCGAGCTCAGCGCGCGTCGGTTCGGGCGGCTGCGCGTCAGCTGCGAACACGGTGTGAGCGAGCGAAGCGCATAAGAAGAATAAGAGTGTACGCATCGACAAATCCCCTCTCAGGCGCGGTCACGGTGGAGCGATGAATTTCGGCAATTAATGCCACAGAGAAAGTCTACCAATGCCCTTTTGCGCGCGATGGCTGTCGCTAGCATGCACCAAAGGCATTTAAACCATCGGGGATGCACGTCGCGGCGTCACCCGAGCGCCTTTGCAGAGTGAATCGCGATCTTGAGGAGGTACTCAATGATCTACCGTAACAACCAAGTCGCACGCGCCGTGCGCCATGCGCTGTTCGCCAGTGCAGCAACGGCGGCGAGCGTCAGTGTACCTGCGTTCGCGCAGGATCAGCAGGAAGGCAGTCCGGCGTCAGAGATCGGAACCGTCGTCGTCACTGGTTCCCGCATTCCACAACCCAACCTCACCAGCGTGAGTCCGGTCACCTCGGTCGGCAGCCAGGAGCTGAAGCTCGAGGGCGTCACGCGGGTGGAAGATCTCATCAACAACCTGCCGCAGGCGGTCGCCGATTTCGGCGGCAACCTGTCGAACGGTGCCACCGGCGCAGCTACGGTAAGCCTGCGAGGCCTGGGTGCGCAGCGCACTCTGGTCCTCGTCAACGGCCGCCGCCTGATGCCTGGCGACCCGACGCAGAACGGCAACTCCTCGCCCGATCTCAACCAGATTCCTGGTTCGCTGATCGAGCGCGTTGAAGTTCTGACCGGCGGTGCATCCGCCGTGTACGGCGCGGACGCGGTAGCGGGCGTGGTCAACTTCATCATGAATGACCACTTCGAGGGCGTGCGCCTCGATGCGCAATACAGCATGTATCAGCACAACAATAGCAACGCGGTCGGCGATGTCGTCGATGCGCGTGGTTTTGCAACACCCGACAGCAACGTGACCGATGGCTACAGCAGGGACTTTACCTTCACCCTCGGCATGAATACCGGGGATGGCCGCGGCAATGCGACGGTCTACGCGGGCTATCGCACACTTTCGGCGCTCCTGCAGTCGCAGCGCGACTTCAGCGCTTGTGCGCTGACATCGGGCCAGGCGCCGGGTAATCCGACCAACAACTTCGTCTGCGGTGGCTCATCCACGGCGGCTCCGGGACGCTTCTTCCCGGTCGACCAGGATCCGGCGGCCTCGGGTGCCACGATTGGCGGCGGATTCACCATCGACGCCAACAACGCCTTCATTCCATGGAATGGTGCGCGCGATCAGTACAACTTCGCACCCACCAACTACTACCAGCGGCCGGATGATCGCTACACCGCGGGCTTGTTCGCGCACTACGACCTGAACGAACACGCCACGGCGTACACCGAGTTCAGCTTCATGGACGACAAGACCGTCGCCCAGATCGCGCCCAGCGGCGTGTTCCTCGGCAGCGGTACCGGCACACCGCCGTTCTTCGGTAACTACGTCGTCAACTGCAACAACCCGCTCATGTCGGCTTCGCAGGTGCAGGCGCTGTGCACCAACGTCGGCTTGACGGCAGGGGATGATGCGCTGGTCGGCATCGGCCGCAGAAACGTCGAAGGTGGCGGCCGCCAGGCCGACTTCGACCATACGTCCTATCGCGCCGTGCTCGGCATGCGTGGCGCTTTCGCTGACGCATGGACCTACGACGGATATGGACTGTATGGGACGACCGTGTACGCGCAGAACTATCTGAACGAGTTCTCGCTGGCGCGTCTCACCAAGGCGTTGACTGCCGTGCCGGATCCCGCGACTGGCAACATCGTCTGTCGCGTGAATGTCGATGCCGACATCACCAACGACGATCCGAACTGCGTTCCCTACAACCTGTGGCAACAGGGCGGCGTCACACAGGGGGCGCTGAACTACGTGATGGTGCCGGGCTTCCAGGAAGGGTCGACCAAGGAGGAAGTCGTCAGCGGTTCCGTCACCGGCGATCTCGGCCACTACGGCGTCAAGATGCCATGGGCCAGCGACGGTGTGGGCGTGGCGTTCGGCGCGGAGTATCGCCGCGAAGAATCCGAGCTGCGCACCGACCAGGCGTTCCAGACACAGGATCTGCTTGGCCAGGGTGCCCCGACGTTGAACACGACGGGTGCCTTCGACGTCAAGGAACTGTTCACCGAGGTACGCCTGCCGCTGGTCCAGGAAAAGACCGGCATGCAGGACCTGTCGCTCGAAGCCGGCTATCGGTATTCGGACTACAGCCTCGGGTTCAACACCGACACCTACAAGTTCGGCCTGAACTACTCGCCGGTCGACAGCATCCGCTTCCGCGGCAGCTACCAGAGAGCGGTGCGGGCTCCGAACATCCAGGAATTGTTCCTGCAGACGCGCGTGCAACTTGACGGCCAGAGCGATCCTTGTGCCGGAGCGGTTGACGCAAGCGGGCTCGTAGCTTCGGGTGCGACCCGAGCACAGTGTGCCCTTTCCGGGCTCAACACCGTCGCTGGACCGGGCGATCAGTACGGCAACGTACTGGAGAATCCGGCCTCGCAGTACAACGGACTGGTCGGTGGCAACCCGAATCTGGACCCGGAGACGGCGGATACCTATTCCTTCGGCTTCGTGTTCACGCCCTCGTTCCTGCCGAGGTTGAGCTGGACCGTCGATTACTACGACATCAAGGTCGAGAACCTGATCGGCAGCGTGGGTGCGGACCTCATCCTCAACAACTGCATCTCGGGTGATCTGACCCAGTGCGGTCTGGTGCATCGATCCCCTGGATCCGGCTCTCTGTGGCTGGGCAACCAGGGCTTCATCGATGACCCGATCATCAACACCGGCTCCACGCAGACCAAGGGTATCGACACCGAGATCAACTACACCTGGGACATGGGCGGCAATGCCGGGCGGCTGGCATTCCAGTTGATCGGAACGTATGTCAATGAGTTCTCGGTCGCCCCGTTGACCGGCTCACCGACCTACGACTGCGCCGGACTCTACGGCCTGACGTGCCTGGCACCGACACCGGAATGGCGGCACAAGTTGCGGGCGACATGGGCCAGCCCCTGGAACCTCGACCTGTCGCTGAGCTGGCGCTACATCGACTCGGTCAACCTCGACAGCACGAGCTCGGATCTGCAATTGAGCGGTCAGGTGTTCCCGACCGACGCCAAGTTCGACGCGGTGAACTACCTGGATCTCGCGGCTTCGTACACCTTCCACGGCAACATCACCGCGCGGCTGGGTATCAACAACCTCACGGACGAGGATCCGCCGATCACCGGTCAGTCGAGCTGCCCGTCAACCCTGTGCAACGGCAACACGTTCCCGCAGGTGTATGACACGCTCGGCCGGTACGGCTTCGTCAGCGTGACTGCCGACTTCTAGTAAGAGACCAACTGAGGTCGATTCGCGGCGGGCTTTCAGCCCGCCGCTTTTTTTTGGGGCACAGGATGCGGCGCGCAGCCCCGCCGCGCCGCCCAGCCCTCGCGATCAGCGCGGATTCGGGCTGGGAGCGGGCACCGGCTCGGGATGGGCGGTGAGCACGCGCGAGAACTTCGGGCCCAGCCAGCGTTCGATATCGTCGATCAGCGTGAAGACCGCCGGTACGATGACGAGCGTGAGAGCCGTGGAAGTGATGAGGCCACCCATCACCGCGACTGCCATCGGCGCGCGGAACGAGGAATCACCGTGGATGCCGATCGCGACGGGCATCATGCCGGCCACCATCGCGACGGTTGTCATGACGATAGGCCGCGCACGCTTGTGTCCCGCTTCCATCAATGCAGTGACCCGGTCCTTGCCGGCGCGCATCTCTTCGATGGCGAAGTCCACCAGCAGGATCGAGTTCTTGGCGACGATGCCCATCAGCATCAGGAACCCAATCAAGACAGGAAGCGACAGGGGGAACCCGACCAGCAGCAAGGCGAGCGATGCGCCACCGATCGACAAGGGCAGGGCGGAGAGGATCGTGATCGGCTGGAACACGCGTGCAAACAGCAGCACCAGCACGGCGAACACCATCAGCACTCCGGTAAACATCGCAACCCCGAAGTTGGTGAACAATTCCCGCTTCACTTCTGCATCGCCGACCTCGACGAGGCGCACGCCTTCTGGAAGCTTGCTGAGCGTCGGCAGCCCATAGATCTTCTTCATGCCCTCGCCGAGTTCGACGCCGTTGAGGTCGGCTTCCAGAGCGATACGACGGCTCTGGTTGTAACGACGCACACGGACCGGGCCTTCGCCGAAGCTGATATCGGCCACTGCCTTCAACGGCACCGGAGTTCCTGAAGCGGTCGGCACCGGCAGGTTTTCCAGGGTGCCCAGATCACGTCGCGCACTCTCAACCAGGCTGACGCGAATCGGAATTTGCCGGTCGGAGAGCGAGAATTTGGGTCCGTTCTGCGGCAGATCGCCGAGCGTCGCGATGCGGATCGTCTGGCTGATGCTGGTCACACTGACGCCGAGCTCGGCAGCGAGGTCGAGCCGCGGGCGGATGATGATCTCGGGACGTGGCAGATCGCCGTTGATGCGCGGCTCGCTCAGCTCCTTCAGGGTCCGCATCTCGTCCACGACCTGGCGCGCGGTGCGGTCGACCAGGGCCGGATCGTCGCCGGTCAGGTAGATCGTGATGTCGCGACCGTACCCGCCACCGCCGTGCTGGAAATTGATGCGCGCATCAGGAATCCGACGCAGCTCCGTGATTACCTTGTCCTCCCACTGTCTCTGCGTTACGTCGCGTTGCTCGCGCGGCACCAGGGAAATGAACAAGTTTGCGATACGCACTTCGCCAGTCTCGTCGGCGCCGATACTTTCCACTATGTCTGTCACTTCCGGATGCGTCTTGATAACGCCGTATGCTGCCGCCGAGACGGCGGCGGTTTCCTCCAGCTGTACTCCGGGGGGCAACTCGATGTGGAGCTGGGAGCTCGCCAGATCCGCGTCGGGTACAAACGACTGGGGCAGCGTCATCATCAGAGCGACCGACAGGATAAAGAACACTGTGCCGGCGATGATCGTGCGCCAGCGGTGATTCACGCACCAGCGCAAAGTGCGCAAGTACCAGCTCATGATCGGTCCATCGCCATGAATCCTGACGCCGGACTTGAGCGTGTAGGCGGCGACGACTGGAGTAATGAGCCGCGCTACCAGCAATGAGAAAAAGACGGCTGCCGCGACTGTGAGGCCGAACTGGATGAAATACTGACCGGTAATGCCGGGCATGAAGCTCACGGGCAGGAACACCGCGATGATGGTTGCGGAGGTGGCGACCACCGCGAGGCCGATCTCGTCGGCCGCATCCAGCGCCGCCTTGTAACCGGACTTGCCGATGCGCATGTGGCGCACGATGTTCTCGATTTCAACGATCGCATCGTCGACCAGTACGCCCGCGACCAGCGACAGGGCCAGCAGGCTTATCTGGTTGAGCGTGAAGCCCATCCACTGCATGAAAGCAAATGTAGGTATTGCCGAAAGCGGGATGGCGAGCGCGGAGATCGCAGTCGCGCGCCAGTCGCGCAGAAAGAACCAGACTACCGCTACCGCGAGGATCGAACCCTCTATCAGCGCTTCGATGGCGGACTTGAACATGCGCTTCGTGTAATCGACCGTGGTGAAGACAACCTTCATCTTCACTTTCGGGAACTCTTTGAGGATCTTCTCGACCTCACGCGAGACCGCATCCATCACCGATACATCGGAGGACCCCTTCGATCGCTGCACGCCAAATGTGGTCGCGTTGCGGCCATTGAGGCGCGAGATGTTGCGGATTTCGGCGACGCCGTCACGCACTTCCGCAATGTCGCTCAAACGAGCGACTCGCCCGCCGGGCAGGTAGATGCGTGTCTGACCGAGTTGCAGCGCGGTCGCCGCGCCACCCAGGACGCGAATCGATTGCTCGCCGCCGCCGACCTGCAGGCGCCCACCAGGCGCGTCCAGGTTGATCTGCCGCAACTGCTGACTAACCTCTACTGCTGTGAGGCCGAGGGCCTGCATACGCGCCGGATCGAGCGCGACACGGATCTCGCGATCGACGCCGCCGCCACGCTGCACCTGCGCAACACCGTTCACCGCAAGCAGCCGCTTGGTGATCGTGTTGTCGACGAACCAGCTCAGCTCCTCTTCCGTCATGTCGGTGGTGCTGACGGCGTAGTAGACGAACGCGTCGCCTTCGACGTCGAACCGCTTCACCAGCGGCTCCTCGATACCCTCAGGCAGATCGCTGCGCACTTTGGATACGGCGTCGCGCACATCGGTGACGGCGCGATCGACCGGCGTGCCAATCTGGAACTCGACATACACGAACGCAGCACCCTCCAGCGCGGCGGAAGTGATGTCCTTGACGTTGCCGACGCTCGCGACCGAACCCTCGATTTTCTGGATGATCTGGGTTTCGATCTCAGTGGGGGCCGCGCCCGGCTGGTTGACGGTAACTACCACCAGCGGAAAGGAAATGTCCGGGCTCAGGTTGATGGGCAGGCGGATGAAAGCGATCGTGCCCACGAAAAACAGCACCACGAACAGCACCACCGGCGGAACCGGGTGCCTGATCGCCCATGCAGAAATATTCTTGATCATTTGTGTGCCTGCTGCTCCGGCGTAGCGACGAGCTCGACCAGCTCGCCCTCGCGCAGGAAGCCGCCCGCCATGGCGACCACCTGTTCGTTGCCTTGCAGACCCTCGCCGATGACGACACCGGCGAGAGTCGTGTCTGCCACCTTCACCGGGCGTCGCTCGACTTTCTTCTCGCCGTTGATGACATAGACGTAGCTGCCCTTCAGGTCCGAGAGCACCGCGGTCTGTGGCAGCACCGGTCGCGTCGCATTGCCGATCGTGATCTGACCGCGCGCGAATGCGCCAGGCCGCAAGGCCGGATTCGCTTCGAGTGTAATGCGCACTTCGCCGAGGCGTGTCTTGGGATCGATCACGGCGCCGAGAAGCCGTACCTTGCCGTTGAAGGGCGTCGTGTAACCCGTCAGGTAGACCTGCGCCGGCTGATCGAGCGCAAGCCGCGCGAAATCCTGCTCGGCAAGTGACCCGCGCATTTCAATTTCACCACCCCGTGCCAACCGGAACAGCGGATCGCCGCCTGGAGCGGCGGTCTGCCCGAGCTCGGCGGTGCGCGTCAGGATCATGCCGTCCGCGGGCGCGCGGATTTCCGTACGATCGAGCCGCGCCTGCATTTCCGCCAACTGCGCAGCGGCGACGTTCACCCTTGCAATGTCGGTCACCGAGGCGGCACGGCGTCTCTCGATTTCTTCCGAGGACAATGCCCCTGCAGCCTCGACTCCCTTCGCCCGGCCGAATTCCGCCTGCGAAAGCGCCGCCTGCGCGCGCGCTTCCTCGAGCGAAGCCCCCAGGCGGTTCAGTTGCGGCCGCAGGATCGATTGATCGAGCTTGGCGAGCAGCTGGCCGCGTTTGACGCGATCGCCTGCTTCCGCATAGATCGCCACGATTCGTCCTGCTTCGCCCTCTACGCCAATCGGAACGTCGTAGCGCGCGAAGATCGTGCCGCTGAAAGTGACGTTAGAGATAACCGGGGCTACGCGTGGCGAGATCACGGTGACCAGCGGGATGGATTGCTGCATCAGTTGCGCCACTTTCGGCGTCGAGGATGACCCGAGCTTCACCCATGTCAGCGCGATCGCGACGACGAGCACGACCAACCCTGGCACCCACCACCGCGCCGGAATGCGCCGCAGCCGGCCCGCGAGACTCCGGTCCTGGTACGCACGGTCTTGCGGGGGCTGGTCTCGGTTCACTGGGGTGACCTTGCGGAGTTCGAAATCCTGTTCAGGCTGAGCGTTCACACGGGTTCCTGGGGTTGCGTTGCTGAGACGCAACGTCGGGTTGACGAGAGCCGCGGAGTTTAGCGCGAGACGGGCAAAATTGCCGCCTCGACGCCACGTTGGGCCGAGCGGCTATGGATTGTTGACGATCGAAAAATCGCCTTCGGCCGGACCCGGTTCACAGCTGTCGGGAGTCGCCGTGCCGAAGCAACAACGTATGAACTACCATGTGATTCTCGTGGTCCATGTGCAACAGACAGAGTCTTGCGCGGGTCGACAGAGAGGGGGGGATGCAGTGACTGGTTCGGCGGGTGGACCGTGCTCGCGTCGTGATGTTCTCGAGTTGAGCGTGCTCGCTGGCGCCTCCCTGGCATTGCCACGGTCGATCGCAGCTGCCGACGAGGTGTCGCAGGACGGCGCGCTCATCACCCGAGCCATTCCCGTCACGGGTGAGCGCCTGCCCGTGGTGGGTCTCGGCACCAACAACTACAGCGTGACCGGCGCGGATGAACTCGCTCTGCGACGCGAGGTACTCAAGCGCATGCCTGACCTCGGTGGCTCGGTCGTGGATACAGCACCCGCCTATGGACAGTCGGAAGCGGTGCTGGGTGATCTCATGGCGGGGCTCGGCAATCGCGACCGCCTGTTCCTCGCGACCAAGGTAACCGCGCCGGATGACGACACCGCGCAGGCGAAAGCATCGTTCGACGAGTCGCTGCGCCGGCTGCGCACCGACCGGATCGACCTGCTGCAGGTCCACAGCCTGGTCGGCACCGATGCGCTGATGCCGCTGCTTGGGGACTGGAAGGCGGCGAAAAAGATTCGCTATTTCGGCATCACGACGTCCAACCGCAGCGCACACGCTGAGATGCTGGAGCTGATGCGCCGGCACACGCTCGATTTCATCCAGGTGGACTATTCGCTCGATAACCGCGCGGCGGCGGCAGACATCCTGCCACTGGCGCAGGAACGGCGAGTCGCGGTGCTCATCAATCTGCCACTCGGCGGAAGGCGCGGCGGGAGTCTGCTGAGCCGGGTCGCGAATCGCGAGCTGCCCGAATGGGCGACACGGGTCGGCGCGACCAGCTGGGCGCAACTGTTCCTCAAGTATGTGATCTCGCACCCCGCAGTCACTTGCGTCATTCCTGGCACGACCAAGCCCAATCATCTCGAGGACAATCAGCGCGCCGCACGCGGGGCGCTTCCGGACGCAGCGTTGCGGCAACGGATCGAACACTACTGGGATGGCCTGGCATGACTGCGCCGCTGCATCGCCTGGCGGGTCTTGCACTGCTGACTGCTGCGCTGCTCCTCGCCACGGCGGCCTCCGCCGTCACGATCGTCTCAAGTCGCGCCGTCACCCTCCGGGTACCGCAGCCGAAGCCGCTGGATTCCACGGAGGCTGCCCACTTCGCGGAGCTCGCGCTTGCCTGCCTGCATCGCGAGTATCCGAACAAGATCGCGCACGTCATGAACAGCGACGCTGACGCGCGCCCGCCGCGCGAATTGACGCCGGCGTTCTATGGTTGTTACGACTGGCATTCGGCGGTGCATGGGCACTGGCTGCTGGTGCGACTGATCCGCATGTATCCCGGCGCACCCTTCGTGCCCAATGCCCGTGCGGAGATTGCGCGCAGCCTGACCGTCGACAATATCGCCCGCGAAGTGGCGTACCTGGAAGGTGACGGGCGCGACGCCTTCGAGCGTCCGTACGGACTGGCCTGGCTGCTGCGCCTCGCAGCGGAGCTGCGCGAGTGGGACGATCCACAGGGGCGCACCTGGCTGGCGGCGCTCGCGCCGCTCGAGACCGCAGCGGCGGCGCAGCTGAAGAGCTGGCTGCCGCAGCTCAGTTATCCGATCCGCAGCGGTGAGCACAGCCAGACTGCGCTCTCGTTCGGCCTGGTGTGGGATTGGGCCACGGTTGCGGGCGATGCCGATATGCGCAACCTGCTCGCCACCAAGGCCGATCAGTTCTATCTGCCGGATAAGCGCTGTCCGCTCGCATTCGAGCCATCGGGAACCGACTTCCTGTCGCCGTGCCTCGCCGAAGCGGATTTCATGCGCCGGGTACTCGATCAGAAAACGTTCTCACATTGGCTGTCGCGCTTCCTGCCGGGAATGGCGACGACCGCCCCGGACCGCTGGCTCTCGCCGGCGATCGTCACCGATCGCAATGATCCGAAACTCGCACACATCGATGGCCTCAACCTGAGTCGCGCCTGGATGCTGGAAGGAATCGCGAGCGCCTTACCGCAAGGCGATCCGCGCCGGGCGGTGCTGCTGATCGTCGCGGCCACTCATCGAGAGGCCGGACTCCCTGCGGTGCTGGATGCTCCCTATGTCGGGGGTCATTGGCTGGGGACGTACGCCGTGTATCTCACGAGTCGCGCCGGAATCAATACCGGTCGTGCACCCGTGCAGGCCGCGCCGCGCGCTGGCATGTAGCAGGTCGGTCTCAACGCGGTGTGGCAAACACCTGCGTCCAATAGATCCCGTCCTCGGTCGCCGGATTCACGGCATACGCGATGCCCATCGCGGTGAAATCAGGATTCATGAGGTTGACGCAATGTGCGGGACTTCCGATCCAGCCACGCACTACCTCGTCGATGTCGGGCGCGCCCGCGGCCACGTTCTCACCAACCCTGCGCCACGCGTAGCCCACGCGCGCGACGCGTTGCGCGACGTTGCTGCCGTCGCTCCCCTGGTGCGCCATGTGACCGCGTGCCGCCATGTCGGTTGAATGATTGAGCGCCGCGGTGTTCAGAACGCTGTCGAGCGTGAGTGGCCTGGCGGCGCCGAAGCTGGTGCTCCCGCACTTCCTCGCCGTGGCGCGCGCCTGGTTGACGAGCTTCAGTGCCTGCATGCGAATCGCCGGCGCGTCCTTGCTCACCGGCAGGTTGAAAGGCGTCGCCAGGACGATCCAGGTGTCCCGCCCGCGTTCGGCGCTCCCGGCACGCTGAAAATCCGGATTCAGCGCTTCGGTGCAGAAGCGTTGCGCGATCAGGCGGGCGAGCGCGGCCTGGTCCGCAGCGCCGCTGATGGCGATGGAAGCCGAGAGCCGCGCGTGAAAATGCGTGGCATCGATAGCGTCGGCCAGCCGCGCACCGCGGGACATCTGCAATGCCACACCGTCGAGTGCGGCATCGTGCGCGAGCGTGAATTTCACGCCGGGCTTGTCCTCGCAGCCTTGCCGACGCACCGAGTTCAGGGTGTCGAGAGGAGTTGCCGCCGCAAGAAAGGGTGCGGCGG
Organism: Steroidobacteraceae bacterium; assembly: GCA_035644435.1. Classification (GTDB taxonomy): domain Bacteria; phylum Pseudomonadota; class Gammaproteobacteria; order Steroidobacterales; family Steroidobacteraceae; genus DATBVX01. The sequence continues at coordinate 12,848 of DASQOO010000081.1, forward strand.
CCGACAGCAACAGGGCGATGCGCAGCAGAGTGCGAGTCAACGCCTCGTCCTACTGAACACCGGCCCGTCTCGACCTGGGGAGCCGGCCCCAGCTGCGCCATCGATGTAGTGAATCGAGCTGTCGCACCTTCATGCGACCGCAACATAGGCCAGCTTCCGCTGGTCGCGCAACGGAACCGAAGCGAGCGACCTGACCCGGGGAGAATCATTGGTTCGAGCCAGAGCCGGACTGCACGATCGGCTCGCCGCGCGCCTCGAGCCACGCCGAACGCGCGATCGGCTGGACCCACCAGGCATCGAACAGCTGCTTGCGCACTGGCTCATCGAGCGTGTAGGCGGCCGCAAAGCTGCTGGTGTCGAGCGCCTTGCGCGTCGCGTCGAGGTCGAGACCTTTCGCGACCGAAGCCGCGACCTGCTCGCGAATCACTTTCAGGGTGCTGATGAGCTGCTCGAGATAGGCGCGGTCGTGGAGCACTTCTCCATGTCCGGGGACGAGCACGTCGAAGGGCAGGGCGCTGATGGCCTGCAACGCGGCGATCCATTCGCGCGGAAAACTCCCGATGCCGTACGGAATCGGGTTCACGACGATATCGCCACTCACCAGAACCTTGTCCTGCGGCAACCACACGGCGGCGTCACCGTCGGTATTGGCCTTGCCGAAGTAGCGCACCTCGATGTCGCGAGCTCCGCGATGCAGGATCAGGCGATCCTCGAATGTGAGATCTGCGGGCGTGATCTGGATGTTGTCGAGAGCCTGATGCATGACCTTCAGATCCTCGAGGAGCCTGGCCGCGCCGGCGGAAAGCGGCTTCTTGGCGACTTGGGCTTGCAGCTCATGCATGTAGTCCTCGATCTGCTTTGGATAGGTCTTCACGTACGTCATGGGTTCGCCGGTCATGTCCCGATACGTGTTCTCGTGGCTGATGATGCGGATCGCCGGGAACGTGGCGCGATAGACCTGGTTGCCGAAGTTGTGATCGCCGTGCCAGTGCGTGGTGATGAGCGTGGATACCGGCTTGTCGGTCACGGAACGGATCAGCTTGATGGCATTGGTCGCCGCCAGTGGTGAGCCGCCGCCATCGACGACCACGACGTCCTGCTCGTTGACGATCACCGTCGCGTTGCATTCGACCGGCTGGCGAAGAGGGTCGGGGCGGCGGAGCAGATAGATTCCGCTCTTTATCGGCACGAGTTCGAGATCGTAGATGCCGCCCGCCTGTGCCGATCCCGCAAGGACCGTCAGCAGGAGAAACATTGCGCCCGTTTTCATCGATCACCTCGGGATTGATTGAGCGAATATGCGACAGGGTCTGCACGACGAGCGAGCGTTGTGCGGCGGCCGAGCCTCCACTCGGGATCGTCGGATCCACCTTGCGCCAAGACGCCGGGGCGGACAGTTGAACGAAAAACGCAGGCTCCTGGGCCGAGGCTGGGACGAACGCCAGCGCATTCGTCTCGCAATGGAGCCCGTTCGTCGCGTTTTCAGGGCGGTTCGTCGCGATCGCCGCCGGTTCGGGCAGAAATGCGTACCAGCAGGCGCATAAAGCGGTGCGCTCGGCCGCCAGAAGCTAAACTCTCAAGCGAATGGTGCCGGCGAGTGAATCAGTCGCGCTTTTGGGGCAGCCGCCGGGCGGCCCATATCGCGTGCACGACAGAGCGGTGGCAGCAGCGTGCAGCGACGAGCCGGTGAGCCGCGGCCCCAAGGGCGAGACGCCGCACCGCGCCATCCACATCCAGGTGTTCAGTGCATTGTTCTGGACCGCGATGTTCGCGATGCACACGCTCCAGACCGCTCTCGTCAACCAGTACACTGAAGCGGCGTCGATCCTGTGGCGCGCGGGCTTCAGCGTGCTCGGGTTTGTCTTGTGCCTGCCGCTCGGCTGGATTCTGCGTCGCACGCTGGGCTGGAGTCTGCGCTACCAGGCCCTCGTGGTTGCGCTGGTCTGCGTGCCGCTCGCTATCACCTACGCGACGCTCGGACACCTGGTGTGGCTCGACCTGTTGAAACACACTCTGCCGTACAGCGCGCTCACCAACATCGCGTTGCAATCGCTCTACAACCTGGTCCTGTTCCTGATGTGGGCCGGGCTCTGTGCCGCCATCCTGTACGCGGCGCGGCTGCGGGAAAAGGAACGGAGCCTCCTCGAAGCTCGTGCGCTCGCTCACCAGGCGGAGTTGCAGATGCTCCGCTACCAGATCAATCCGCACTTCCTCTTCAACACGTTGAACGCCGTGTCCGCGTTGGTGGTGACTGGCCAGGTCGAAGCGGCCGATCAGGTGATCGCGAAGCTGGCGCGTTTTTTCCGCAATGCCCTGAGCCGCGAAGCGACCGCGAAAGTGAGCCTGGCAGAGGAGATCCGCGTGCAGGCGGAATATCTCGACATCGAGCTCACGCGCTTTGGCGATCGCCTGCGCTTCACGACCGCCATTGCGGATGGGCTCGATCGCGCAATGGTTCCGCACCTGATCCTGCAGCCCTTGATCGAAAACGCGGTCAAGCACGGGGTCGCGCGCATGTCGGAAGCAGTCGCCATCAAGGTCCGCGCCACTCAGCGCGCGGGAACGCTGCTGATCGCTGTCGAAAACGATGCCCCGGTGCGGCCGATCCTGAGACCCGGAGCAGGGCCAGGAGTTGGGCTCGCCAATGTCGGGCGACGCCTGACGAGCTTCTACGGCGGCGATGGCGCGCTCGCAGTGGTGGAACGCATGGGAAGCTTCACCGTCGAATTGAGTCTGCCTCTGGAGCTTGCCGCATGAGCATGCGTGTCATTGCCGTTGACGATGAGCCGCTCGCGCTGCAGCGACTCGAGTGGTGCCTGCGCAATCTCCCGGACGTCGAGCTGGTGGGCAAGGCGCGCGACGGGCGACGTGGGCTCGAGCTCATTCGTTCCAGCGAACCCGACGTGGTGCTGCTCGACATCGAGATGCCCGAGCTCAACGGCTTCGAGGTCATCGAGGCGCTGAGCGATGGTGAGCTGCCGCAGATCGTGTTCGTGACGGCATTCGACCATTTCGCCGTGCAGGCCTTCGCCGCCGGTGGCGTGGACTATCTGCTCAAGCCGGTGGAACAGGAACGCCTGCAGGCGGCCCTGGATCGAGCCCGCGTGCGGCTCGAACTGCGCGATGCCCGCGCCCATGTGGCTGAGCTCAAGACACTCGTCAACGCCCTGCGCCAGGGGCGCAAGACTCAGCTCGAGAAGCGCTACGAGAGCGAGCTCTGGGTGCGTGAGGGCGAGGTGCGCGTACGCATCCCGGTCAGCCAGGTGGAGCGGATCGAGGCCGACGGCGACTACGTGCGGCTGCATGTCGGAACGCGCGTACGACTGTTGCGTGCCAAGCTCGGCGACCTCGCCCAGCAACTCGACCCGAGACTGTTCGTGCGCATCCATCGTTCGGAGATCGTGCGCCACGACCTGGTCGCGGCGATTCGCAGGCAGGACTCGGGTCGGGCGTTCGCGGTGATGCCGGGCGGGCGCGAGATTCCCATCAGCAAGCGCTATCTTTCCCAGGTGGTCCGGGCGTTGCGCCTCGGCAAACAGCCTCCCGAAGCCGAGCGCGCCTAGCCGCAAGCGAGCGTTTCGCGCCTTCCATTCGGCGCACTTTCCAGTCGTTTCACGGCGTCCCACCGCGATCCACGGCGCAAGCGCGCCGCTTCAACGCAATTTCATTTCCTGCGCACAAATTCGCGCTTAGCGTAACTGCGTGTGCCATCGGCGCAACGCGGGGTGATGATGTGAGCCTGACGATCCGCCGCTTCCATTTTGCCGGGGCGTTGAACGGCAGCGTGCCGCCCAGATCCCCGACGCGCGATACCGAAGTTCATTGGATAGCGGCAGGACGCACTCGCTACGAGGTCGACGCGCGTGTGCCGTCGATCCATGCCGCCTGGCATGGCCGCTACTCGCTCATCGTCGACCAGCGTTCCGTCGCACTCGATGACGACGTATTCCTGGTGCTCAATTCCGGGCATACCTTGAGCGGTGGATTCCGCAAGGCCGCCGCGGGGCGGGCCCTAGGGATCTACTTCAGTCCCGAATTGCTTGCGCAGGCCTTCGCGTCGCTTGGCCGCAACGGCGACGCGATCCTCCGACAAGGTGCTGACGGCGATACGGAACGTCCCCTGTTCTTCGAGCACATCCGCACCCGCAACCGCGCCATCGCTTCCGTGATGCGCTTCATTGCCCATCATCTCGAGCACGGCATCGACCAGTCGCTATGGTACGAGGAACACGTACTGCTGCTGCTCGAGCGCATGCTGCGCAACGAAGTCGACACCGGCCGGCAGGTGGCCGCGCTCGCGCGCGCGCGCGAGCGTACCCGTCGCGAGATGTTTCAGCGCGTGGCGCGCGTGACCGACCTGATTCACTGCGCCTATGAGCAGCCGCTGACGCTCCCGGAGCTCGCCACGGCGGCGCGCTGGTCGATGTTCCACATGTTGCGCGAGTTCAAGGCCGTGCACGGCCTCAGCCCGCACGAGTACCTGCAGCGTCGACGCACCGAAGCGGCCGTGAGGCTCCTGCAGACCAGCGACCTGGCGGTGGCCGAGATTGCCGAGCGCGTAGGTTTTGACGATCGCAGCACGCTGATCCGACGGCTGCGCCGTTATCACGGTCTGGGCCCGCGCGAGCTGCGGGCACTCGCCAGGACCGAGGCCAGCGTCCAAGCGGGATGGAGTGCGCGGTCCGAGCCGCTCGCTGCCGCGACTTAGTGGCTTAGCGGCTTCCTGAGAAAGTCATTTCGATCCGCCGAGCGGACCTTGACCAGCGGCTGCGATTCGCCGCGCGCCAGAGTCAGCGTCACATCGGTGCCCACCGGCCCCAGGCGCCAGACGCTGCGGTAGAGGTCCGCGAGGTCCGCCACGGGCTCCCCGGCAACCTGCAGCACTAGATCCCCGAGGCGCACGCCAGCGAGCGCTGCCGGACCTTCTTCAGCGAGACCGCTGACCACCAGGTGTCCCTGCATCTCCATGGTGTACATGCCCAGCCACGGACGTGGTGCGCGCGCGGGCCGACCGGTGGCCGCCATTT
>DASQOO010000082.1:0-9804 GCA_035644435.1 Steroidobacteraceae bacterium
CGTTGGTAGACGACTCAGGCCTGGCGTCTGCGCCCCACGCGTGCGAGCAGTCGACCTAACGGAGACTTGCGCTGCACGACTGATACCGACAGATGGCGCACACCGGTGTCGCCCAGCTCGTCCCGCGACGCGCTGAAGTCCAGATCGAGCGTGTCGGCGCCCAATTCCTCGAGCAGCTGCGCGGTAGTCTTGGCGACACGTTTCGGGGCTGTTGCCGTACGTGAGGTCGACTTCACTTGGATCGGTCGGCCCTTGGCAGCCTTCCCTGCCGGCTTCGCCTTGTCCGCCACCTTTGCCGGCGTGCCGGTCGCAGATGCCGAGGCCGACGCTTCCACTGGTGCCAGGAGCGATTCCTGCAGAGGCGCAGAGCGAGTGCGTGGCATGTCGTCCTCTTTCAGCTCGATCGTGTCGGTGTCTCTCTTCGGCGCGCTGCTCGGCTGACTGCGGTGCCCTTGCCCGGCAGCCACTTCGTTGGCCTTCGCGCATTCGCGCTCGCTCACGGGAACCACCGCGGCCGCGGAAAAATCGGAGCGGGCGTAGAGCGCTACCTGCCGCGCTGAGACCGGATCGCTGAAGAAGCCGAGCCGCAGGCCATGCCAGCGCCGCCCGGCACGTTCGACCTGCACGGTATAGAGCGTGTAAGCATCGAATATGGCGAGCTGCGGAACACGGGCCGCATCCACCACGTTGGTAGACCAGATGAGCTGCACTGCGAAGCGCTGCGACTCGCTCGCTGGCACGGCTGCCGGTACCGCCGGGGCTCGCGCGGCTTGCGGCCTGGCGCCAGGTGTCTGGCGGTTCGCACGCGGTGCGGACTCGAGAAGGTGCAACACGTCTTTGGGCGTGAGCGTCTGGCGCGCGGTGCCGGCTCCGGATGCGTAAGCCTGCCGTGACTGGGCGGGCGCTACCAGAGTTGCCCTGACTGGAGTTCCCCTGACCAAGGCTGTGTTGGCCACGAGTGCTTTAGGTGCAGCCGGGCCTGGTGCATGGGGAACTGGCGCAGCTGCTCTCGCGGCTGGCGTCGTGCGACTGCTGCGAATCAATTTGAACTGGGCGACGCTCGTGTCGTCGAGCGACCCCATGGCGTCCTTGGGCGCGAGCGCGACCCAAGCCGCGGGGTAGCGCGCACGCACCGCCGCCAGGACCCGCTCGGCCTCGCCCTGCGATTCGAAGTAGCCCAGGTGCAGTCGAAAGCGGTCCCGGCCATCCTCGACGCGACGCGAACGAAACACCGCAAACCCTTCGAGTTCCGGCGTATAGGGAACCTCGAGAGTCATGGGCGTGGTCGACGACAGCAGATTGATGATGTAGAGCGTGGCCTCGCCCGGACCCGAGTCGGCCAGAGCGCTTCCGGCAACGCGTGCGTGTGCCCCCACCCGCTCGCTCATAGACACCCCCGAATTTCAGCCCGTTATGTCCCGGATTCTCGGTCCGAAGATTGTTCCTAAGACTCGCGATGCGCTGTGAAGTCGGTCGCAACCAACTCAGCGATCGTGCGGGCGGGAGCTGCCTGATGCGATTCGAAACGCGGCCTGGATGGCTCGAGACTCGTATCGCCTGATCGTGGCAACCCCGCTGTCATTGGGAAACTCCCTGAAGACCGGTGGCTTTGCGTCCCCGCCTTTCGACGGGTTTGCCTTGTCACGCAATGGAATATGCAACAGAGTTCAAGCGAACTCAACAGGCGCGGAGCGATTAAGTAATGTCCGCCCGCGGTCGGCGGCCGATTGCGGAGGGTTTTCCCTACAGGATGGGCGGGAAATCCACCCGGTCACCGCACGTGGACGAGAAATCTTTCGTCCACGCGCGGTTGTAATTCATTCCTCAGAGTTGCCCGAGTACATGCTCGGCACTCGAGACCTTGAATTCACCGGGTCCTTCGATGTTGAGATGCGTGACGACCCCGTCCTTCACGACTACGGCGAAGCGCTTGCCGCGCAACCCCATCCCATAGCCGCTGGCATCCATTTCCAGTCCCAGGGCCTTCGCGTACTCGCCGTTCCCGTCCGCGAGCATCAGCACGCGGTCGCCCACGTTGCCGTGCTTGCCCCAGGCATTCATGACGAATACATCGTTGACCGCCATGCAGGCGATGGTGTCCACCCCTTTGCCCTTGATCTTGGCCGCCTGCTCGACGAAACCGGGCAGGTGTTTGGCATCGCAGGTCGGCGTGAACGCGCCAGGCACCGAAAACAGCAAAACGCGCTTGCCCTTGAACAGCTGATCGGTGGTCAGGTTCTGGGGTCCGTCCTTGGTCATCGTCTTGAAGGTGCCCGAGGGCATCTTGTCACCAACTTTGATCGTCATGTTTGCGCTCCTCGCCGTGCTGAAATCTCGCCTGCCATTGCGGGGCAGACTCTCGGGGGGGCCGTCATTATGCCTCACGGCGGTACGTTGCATTCCGCGATGGTCGCCGCTCGCTGATCGCGGCGTTCGCGATGGATGAGGTACAAGCCGCTCGCGATGATGATCGCGGCGCCCGCCAGCATCCCGGCCCCCGGTGCATGGGCCCAGACGAGCCAGTCGATGGCGACTGCCCACAGCAGGGCGGTGTATTCGAACGGCGCAACAGCGGACGCGGGCGCATGCCGGAACGCCTCCGTCACCAGGTGCTGGCCGAACGCGCCCAGCACCCCCACACCGGCCAACAGGGGCCAATGCTCGGAGCGTATCGGCACCCACGAGGGCGCGGCCAGGATTCCGGCGAATACCGTCAGCATCGCCATGAACCAGAACACCATGCTCGCCGTGCTGTCAGTACGGGTAAGCACGCGGATGGTGATCGCGCTCAACGCGTAGCAGAGCGCCGAAGCTACGGCCGCGAGCGCGCCCACGGTTGCCAGGCTGGCCGCAGTCGGTCTGAGCAAGGCGAGCGTTCCAGCCAGGCCAATTGCGATCGCGACCCACCGGCGCCAATCGACGCGCTCGCCCAGGAGCGGCACCGACAAGCCCGTGACTATCAACGGTGCGGCGAGAAACACCGCGTAAGCATCCGCCATCGGCAGCACGCGCAGCGCATAGATGAACGAGGTGAGCATGATGATCGCGAGGACCCCTCGAACGAGATGCAGGGGCCAGCGCACCGGCTTGAGGTCACGGAGATTCCCGCGTAGCAGCACGACCGCGACCACGAACGGCAGGGAGGCCGCGCCCCGCAGCGCGCTCACCTCGAGCGATGGATAGGAGTGGGACAGGGTTTTCAGCAGGGCGTCCATGCCGGCGAAGAAACCCACCGACAGGAGCATCGAGGTGATGCCGCGAAGCCGCGGACTCACGGGCGGCGAGTGCGCGTCTTGCCTGGCGTCGAGGCGCCACTCCAGCGGGCGCTGCGACCGGCGCGCATGGGCGGCCGGCGAATCTGGTCCACCGCCAATGTCTCGCGCACCGTGCGCAGCTGGGCAATGAACCGTTCCTGTTCGGGTCCATCGAGCGCTCGCAGCGCATGAGCCTGGACGTGATCGGTGAGCGCCCGCAACTGCGGACGCAGCCGGTGGGCGCGTTCGGTGAGGTACAGGCGATAGGCACGCCGGTCCGCGGGTTCGCCGCGCCGCTCGACCCACCCCGCCTTCTCCATCCGGTCGACCAGTCGGCCGAGAGAGATAGGCGTGATCTCCAGGTGCTCCGCGAGCGCCGCCTGGCTGGATCCCTCGCGCCGGAACAGCGCAGCGATCAACGCCCATTGGGCACGCGTCAGGCCGAGGCGGCGGGCACGCTCGTCCACGCGCTGCGCCATCAGCCTCGCCAAATCCTGGATCAGGTGGCCGAGAGTGCCGTTGCGTTCCGGATCAGTCACCTGCGAACGATAGTTGCCACGCTAACAGTAAGCAAGCTTACGAACCTGATGAGCAGGCTTACAAAGCGCACTCGCCACGGATGGCGGCAGAGCCGCGGAATCGATCCGTGACTGTCGACTATCAGCGACAAGCGCTGCAATTTCGCCTGGGCCCAGTCGTGGCACGAAGCTTGCTTGAAATATTGGAGCCGCAGGTGCGGCGCGTCTGCAAAGGACTGGGAGCCGCCATGAAAGGAACCCGCCGCCCGATCTCCGCGAGCCTGATCGGTCTCGCCGCCTCGCTGCCGGTCTGTGTGGCGGCCCAGGACTGGTTCCTGTGGCCCGAACAGGGACACTACGCCGCCTACCCTTCCGAACCGCGCACCGATCCCATCCGCTTCGACGCCTTCGCCGGCGCGGTCAGCGACAACAACCTGTTCCGCCTGTCCAACGACGACCCCGCTCTCCTGCTCCTGGGAACCAACGACACATCGGACGTCATCCGCCGCTTGGGCGCCGACGTCGATGCCGAGCTCGATCTCAGCCAGCAGAAGCTCCTGTTCGATGCCATGGTGGCGCGGAACAGCTTCCAGACTTTCGACGAGCTCGACAACACGGCCTACCGGGGAGCGCTCGATTGGCAATGGAAGGTCGGAGGCGCCTGGAGCGGCACGCTCGGTGGCTCGACCGAACGCGCGCTGGCGAACTTCTCCGAGTTGCAGGCCCCGATCAAGGACATGATCACCCAGGACAACGCGCACGTTACGGCAGCGTTCCAGCTGCTCTCCAGCTGGCGGCTCCGGGCCGGCTACGACTACGCCCGCTACGAGCACAGCAACGACCTGCGCACGATTCTCGACAACGACGCCCAGACCGGCGTGGTCGGCATCGACTACGTGTCCCCGGCCCAGACCTTCGTCGGCCTGCAATTCCAGACCATAGACGGTAACTATCCCAACCGGCAGGTCGTCGCCACCTCCCTGGTCGACAACGACTACCGCGAATACGAGACCAGCCTCGTGTTCGGCTGGCCCTTCAGCGGGCGCACGCGCTTCGATGCGCGTGCCGGCTATACCGATCGGCAATATGACGACGTGCCGCAGCGCAACTTCCAGGGTCCTACCGGCCGCGCAGCGCTCACCTATTCGCTGACCCCCAAGACACTGCTCGACCTCACGGCTTATCGTGAGATCTCGTCCGTGGAAGACCTCGATGCGAGCTACGTCGTGGCCGATGGCGGCAAGCTCGGCTTCGCCTGGGCCCCCAGCGTCAAGGCCGTGCTGCAGTTCGAGGTGAAGTACGAGGATCGCGATCTCGAGGGCAATCCTGGCTTCGTGCTCGGCCTCGGCCCGCAGCGTCACGACATCACCCGCACGGCGCGCATCGGTGCGGGTTTCCGGCCGTGGGACTACTTCGAGATCACGCTCGGATACGAATTGGGCACCCGCACGTCCAACGTGCCCCTGGCCGAATACGACTACAACGAGGCGATGGCCAATTTCACGCTGCGGTTCTGAGGCCAGCGTCAGTCGCGGACCGATGACGCCCAGGCGCGCGCCGCGAACAACTCGCGTAGCAGGTACCACGCGAACAGCGAGTTCGTGACCAGGTAGCGCCGCCACAGGCGACGCGGCTCGCACCGGAGGCGATGCAGCCATTCGAGTCCGTGGTCGCGCATCCAGCGCGGCGCGCGCGGCTGCTGGCCCGCATGGAAGTCGAACGCGGCACCGACCCCGATCATCACCGCCGGGATGCGCCCGCGCTGCTCTGCCATCCAGCGTTCCTGCTTCGGGCAACCCAGCCCCACGAATACGATGCGTGCTCCGCTGCGCTGGATCTCGGCGGCGATCGACTCGTTCTCCCGCGGCGTCAGGGAGCGAAAAGGCGGTGACAGCGTGCCCACGATGTCGAGTGCGGGCTGCGAGCATCGCAGGCGCGCTGTCATCCGCGCGAGTATGGCGGCGGTTGAGCCGATGAAAAATACCGGCAGCCCGAGGCTGGCTGCGCGGGCGCTGAGGCGGGCGAGCAGGTCCGGACCGTTGATTCTCTGCTGGTCCTTGAACCCATGACGCCTCAGGTACCAGGCGAGCGGCATGCCATCCGGCAAGGCCGCATCGGCACTCGTCAGGACTGCTTGAAAGTCGGGGTCGCGGCGCGCGGTCACGACCGAATGCACGTTACAGATGCACACATATCGCGATTCGCGCCGTCGCGCCCATTTCACGATGAGGTCCAGCGTGCCTGTCCATGACAACGCATCGACATGGCAACCCAGTATTGGGGTGCCGTCACGGTCCGGCGTCACGGGGGACATGGCGCTCACGCCGCCCTCCGCTGCCGTATCTCGCGGATCGCGTCTTCGTAGATCGAGACCAGGCGCCGATGATTGATCTCGGGCGTGTACCCGGCTTCGTAGCGCTCACGTGCATTGAGCCCCATCTGCTCCATTCGCGCCGGATTCGCGTTCGCCCAGGCAATCACCTGGCGCAACTCGAGTGCGGATCCGGGTTCGAACAGCAGTCCCGTCCTACCGGGCTCGATCAGTTCGGCGAGCGCTCCAATGCGGCTCGCGATCACCGGCAGTCCGCAGGCGAAAGCCTCGATCAGTACGCGCGGGAAGTTCTCGTACCAAAGGCTGGGAAGCACCAGGAAGGTGGCATGCCTCATCCGGGCATGGACCTCGTGTTGAGCGAGGCGTCCGAGCACTCGCACTCTGGGAAGGCCTCGCAACGCGCCCTCTTCCGGACCCGTACCGATGATCTCGAACGGTGCCGCCGAGCCGTCCTGGAGGGCATCGCGCAAGGTGCCGACTCCCTTCTCCGGCGCGAGTCTGCCGACGAACAATCCGCCGGCACGCGATTGCGGCGGGCAAGAATCGACGTTTGCGAAGTTGGGCTTCACCACGACCTTGTCAGCTGGCAGTCCCCCGGCGATGAACTTGCGGCGGCAGAACTCGTTGAGGGCGATGTAACGGGTGACCTTGTCACGGTACGAGCCGAGCGAGCGATGCAGGCCGAGGCTCCCGACCAGGACTGCGGATTGGGAGAACGAGTCGCGGTAGCAGCGGCGCAGCACGCCGCGCCATGGCAGGTGGCCGATGCAGTCCTCGCAGACCTGGCCGTCGCGCAGGAACATCGCCTGCGCACAGAACAGCCGAAAGTTATGCAGCGTCTGCACGACCGCGACCCCTTCACGATGTGCCGCCCAGTAGATGGAAGGCGACAGCAGTGGGAACGTGTTGTGGACGTGCAGCACGTCCGGGCGAAACGCCGCGATCAGCGCGCGGGTCTCCCGCGCCGCGTGGTGTGACCAGAGGGCCGCTGTGGCCGCGTCCTTGAGCGATCCGATCGTGCGGTTGTCCTTGAGCAGCAGCTCGACCGGGTGCCCACGGCTGCGCAGGAGCTCCGCTTCGGACTCGACAACCTCGTCCTCCCCGCCCCGCTCGCGGTAGCGGCAATGAGCGAGAAGGACTCGGATCGGCCTCATGAGCGCGGCCCCGGCGTGGCCGGCGCTCCGGGGCGGAGCGATACGCTCACGAGCCCTGCCGGAACCCGTAGCCCCTGTGCGAGGCGTTCAAGGGCTGCCTCATCTGGCGTCTCGTCTTGTGCGCGCCAGTCCGCGGCCACTGTATTGGGCAGCGTGATGGTCTTCTGCCACGAACGCCGGTCCTGATCGGAAAGCTTGAGCCATGCCGCGAGGCCGTTGACGATCGGTTTCTCGCGGCTGCCCCAACCGAGCGACAGCGCGGGCGGCTTGGGCCCGACAAAGAGATTCGCATCCGAGATGTTGTCCAGCCGATCCGCTGGCAGCACGAGGGCAGCCTTGCCATTCCAGCCGATGATATTGCCTGCCACGCGGTTGCTACGCGGCACGAATTCCGGATGTTCCGGTTGCGGGCCGCGCTCATCGACGATAGCGATTCCCTCGAGGGAGTTGCCCGCGACCAGGTTGTGCACCACCACCGACTTGGAGCTGTTGGGCAGGTAAATGCCCCGCTGCCCATTGGCGAGAAAACGATTGTCGTAGATCAGCGCGCCACTGCTCGCTTCGTACTGCAGTCCCATACCCTTGTTGTAGGCCGAGATGCTGTCGTGCACGCGGTTGTTGCGGTTCTGCCAGTCGAACCACAGGCCGTCACCGTTGTTGCCGAACGCGCGGTGACCGGAGATTTCCGAGCTCTGCAAGCCACCGTTGCCGACGAATTTCGCGCCACCCGCTTCCCACCACTTGTTGAAGCCGCGGGTGTTGTTGAAGCTGGTCTCGTTGTCGATCAGCCGCGCATTGCGACCGCGCACCTTCATGCCGACCATCCCGCAATCCATGGCACGGCTGTTGGTGATCTCGTTGTCGTCACCGGTGATGTCGAAGCCGTTGCCGTCGGCCTGCGTCACCCAGACGTTGTCGAGCGCGAGGTCGTCGCCGATCAGCGTGACGGCGCCCGATTGGTTGATCGAAGTGGTGTTGGAGTGCTGGAAGCGCAGGTTGGCGATACGCCACCCGCGCAGGTCCTGGCCGATCATGACGTAGGGCCGCACGCTGACCTCGACCTTGTGCTCACCCAGCGAGTCGGCCGGGAATTTCACGTACAGCCGCTGGCTGGAGGCTTCATAAAAGAAGCTGCGCTCCGGCATGGTGCCGACTCCGCCCGCCCGCCGAGCCGGCCAGATGCCGCCTTGCGAACGATGCAGTGACGCCAGCGGGTGATTCGGCTTGTCCGGATATCCGCCGAAGACGGTGCCCCCGATCTGGATGAGCGGCGCGCCATCGACGAACACCTGTTCACTGTTGACGTCCCACTCGCGATGTACGAAGACGTGTGGTGCGACGCGTTCCCAGTTCGTGACCCGGTCCGAGCCCTTGATGGTGGCGGGCGCGCTGGCTGCGGACTCGATCCGTGTCACGCGACTGCTGCCTTGCGAGCCCTTGAGCACCGCGCTCGCCTGGCGCAGGTCGAGCGTCGTGCGGTGCACACCTGGCTCGAGCACCAAGGTATCGCCAGGTTTGAGCGCGCGCAGCGCCGCGGTTGCGTCGTCGAATCTCCGGCGCTCGGCCGGCAGAGGTTTCGCCGAGCGGGCGGGTTCGTCGGCTTTGAGATAGAGCGTTGCCGCGCGCGGGGTTGAGGCAACTCCGATTGTGAGCGCCAACATCGGGAGAGCGAATGCCAAGCTGTTCGCTGCCTGTTTCATCATCGAGCTCCTTGCAGCGTCCCTGCCAGCACGTCGTGGTAGATCCCAGTCATTCGATCAGCCTGTGCGGTCCAGGAAAACTCGCGGGCCACGCGCTCACGGGCTGCCGCCGCCATGCGGCGCCGGCGCTCGGGATCACCCGAAAGCGCGCGCAACGCCTGCGCCAGTCCATTGATCGTCGCTTCGGGCGAGGTCGCTGGAACTGTCAGCCCACAGTTTTCATCGACGATGGCGGCGGGCCCGCCATTGTCGAGACAGATCACGGGTACGCCGCGCGACAGCGCCTCGAGAACCGCGTTGCCGCTCGAATCGTGCAGGCTCGGAAACAGGAACACGTCGTGCTGCGCGTAGAGTTCGAGCACGCGTTCGCGCTCGAGCCATGGCACCCAGCGGACGGCGTGAGCGATCTCGAGCTCGCGCGCCAGCGTCCGCAGGGAAGCGTAAGCAGGGCCCTTGCCGACGATCGTGAAGGTCGCTTCCGGGTCCGTGCCCAGCAGGCGTGCAAAAGCGCGCAAGGCCAGGTGCAATCCCTTCCAATGCAGCAGCCGGCCGACATAGAGCGCGTGCAGTGCGCCGAGGGTGTGGTTCTGCACGGCAATCGCCGGAGGCGCAGGAGTATCCATCCCGACTTCCAGCAGCAGCCGGCACCGCGCCCGATAGTCGTCGGGGATCCTTTCGTAGGTTGCCTGCGTCTTGCAGAGGATCACGCTGGTGCGCGTGTAGACCCCGCGCATGATCGGGTCGTGGCGCACGAGCCGGTTGGCAAGCTCACGGGCCCGTGCGCTGGTGCGCGCGCGCCACGGTGTGCCGGTCCAGAGCCTGAGCGGTGCACGCTCGCCCCCGCCC
>DASQOO010000083.1:0-6696 GCA_035644435.1 Steroidobacteraceae bacterium
GCCGAGGGAGGCGACTTCAGCCACATTCGGCAGGGACTTGAGCTCGTACTTCAGGAACCAGTCCTGCAATGCGCGTAGTTGTGAGAGATCGAGCCGGTGAGTCCGGTCGACGAGTGCGTACTCGTACACCCAGCCGACCCCAGTCGCATCCGGACCGAGCACGGTCTTGGCGTCCTTCGGTAGGCGCGTCTGCACCTGGCTCAGGTACTCGAGGACCCGCGAGCGCGCCCAGTACAGGTCGGTGCCGTCTTCGAACAAGATGTAGACGAACGAATCGCCGAACATGGAGTAACCGCGCACGGTCTTCGCTCCCGGCACGGAGAGCATGGTGCTCGCGAGCGGGTAGGTGACCTGGTTCTCCACGATCTGCGGCGCCTGTCCCGGGTACGTCGTGCGAATGATCACCTGCACGTCGGAGAGGTCGGGGATGGCATCAAGGGGCGTCTTCAGCATCGCCCACAGTCCCAAGGCCGCAATCGCTGCGACCGCGAGCAGCACGAGCAGCCGATTGGCGATGCAGGCGCGGATGAGCTTGGCGATCATTGCAGGCGCTCTTCTGTGCCCTTAAGGCTGGCCTCGGAATCGAGCAGGAACTGCCCGGAGACGACGACCGTTTGCCCAGTCGTCAGCCCTGATCGAATCTCGGTCTTTCCACCGCCCTCTGAGCCGACCTCCACATTGACCGGCCTGAATCTTCCTTCTCCCTCAGCCAGAATGACGACACGCCGAGTACCGGTTTCGATGACCGCCTCACTGGGTATGAGCAGGACATTCCGTCGGCCGCCGTTCGCAAACTGCACGGTGACGAACATGCCCGGAACGAGCTGCGCGTCGGGGTTAGCCAGCGCCACGCGCGCCGTGAGCGTGCGGGTCGCAACATCCACGTGCTGAAGAACCGTGTCGACCTTTCCGTCGAAAACGGTCCCGGGCAGAGCCGGTACTCTCGCCTTCACTGCATCGCCCGAGTGCACCTGGGCGCCGAAACTCTCGGGTACTTCCACGTTGATCCATACCGTCGCAAGGCCGTTAATGCGAAACAGGGGTGCGCCATTCATGACCGCCATCCCCTCCCGGGCGCTGAGCTCTGCGATGACTCCGGCCCTCGGCGCGATAACCGTGAAGCGCGATTGAACCTTGCCGCCCCTCTCGAAGGTTTGGATCAAATCATTCGTCATGCCCGCGAGACGCATGCGCTGGCGCGCCCCCTCCAGTAGGTCTGCGGCACCCGGGCTCTTGAGCCCCTTGACCGCGAGATACTCTTCCTGCGCGGCTACCCAGTCGGGCACGTACAGATCCGCGAGAGGCTGCCCCTTGCGCACGGGATCTAGCGGTGCGCGCGCGTGCAGGCGCTCTATAAATCCGTTCGCACGGGCTGGCACCAGCACTACATCACGCTCGTCATAGCCGACGGTTGCGGTCGCGGTGAACTCCCGGTCGAGCGTGCCGCGTGTGACTTCAGCCGTGCGAACGCCGAGGTTCTGCTGCACTCGCGAGCTGATCTCGATCGCACCGCGCCCGTCAGCGCCTTCTTCGACCGGCACGAGTTGCATGTCCATGAAAGGAGACTTGCCCGGATGGTTAAACCTCTGCGTGGGCACCATGGGATCGTGCCAGTAGAGAATTCTCTTTCCGGTTTGCGGATCGATGTCGCCGGCCTTTTGCCCCTGTGACCCTGGCGCATGGGCCCCTGGGGCTGACATCGGGCCGCGCCGGCCCGCGCTCATACCCGCGGAATACAAGCCGTAGCCCACGAGCCCAAGGAAGACCGCCGCACACAAGCCGACGATGAGGGATTTTCGATTCACGGCAGTTCCCCGCGATCGGAGCCGACTGAAGTGGTCGCGGTATTCGCAACCTCAGGCATGGAATTGAGAAAGGTGAGCTGGGCCCAGAGGCGCGCCGCGCGTTCCTCAAGCTGCAGCGCCTTAAGGCGCGCATCGATCTCAGCGCGCTGCGCGAGCAGCAGATCGCTCAAGCTGGCCTTACCGCCGCGGTACGCCGCGCGCGCGGCCACCGAGCGATCAGCGACAAGGGGAATAATGGAACTGCGGTAGCGCTCGCGCCGCTCGCGGGCGCTGTCCCACGCATCGATCATCGCGCTGATCTCCGCGGCGTGCGCGCGCAGCATGTCCTCACGCTCGGCCTTCGCCTGGGAGGCTTCCGCCAGCTTTGCGGCCAGCTTGGGGTTTTGTCGGTAGGCGCGACGGATCTCCAGCGGCACGGTGAGCTCCAATGTCACCATGTTGGAGTAGCCGATCCCCCGCTGGCTGTACATGAACTCCACTGACCAGTCGGGATGTCGATCGGCGCGCGCAACTTCGGCCGCGGCGCGGGCCAGCTCTTCGCGCCTCTGGAGAGTGAGAATCTCCGGATGTTCGGCCAGTTGAGCGTCGAGCGTGTGTTTGTGCAGGGGTATCGTGTCGATGGCTGGCTGTCCGGCCAACGGATTTTCGGCCGCCTCACCAATCCACCGCGCGAGTGCGAGCTTTGCGCCGCGAACTTCGCGCGAGGCATCCGCATCGAGGTCCTCGGCTTCGGCCAGCGCGGCGCGCGCGGCGAGAACGTCGGCGGCGGTGCCATGACCGCCCCGATAGCCGGCTTCGGCGGCGGTCACGTCGAGCCGGGCCACTTGGACCTGTTGAAGGACGGTTTGCTCGAGCAGTTCGGCGTAGTAGCGATCGAGCCAGGCGAGGGCGCTGTCCCGTCGAACCGCGACCAGGGCCTGCGCCTTTTGGGCTTGCGCTAGCTGCACGGCCTGCTCCGACTCCGCGGCGCGCGCACGCAGCTTCGTAGGACGGGTAACCTCCTGCATGATCCCGACGCTGCGCATCGTCATGAAGTCTCGCTGCACGCTGAAACGCTCCGGGCCGTCGATGGGAAGATTTTCAAGACCAACCTTGGCAACCGGATCCGGCCGTTCGGCCGCGGCGACCGCCAAGTCTTTCGAGGCGGAGATGGCCAGGTCGCTCGCCTCGACCTGCTTGGAGCGCAGGGTCGCGAGCCGCTGCGCTTCGGCCAGGGTGAGGGGTGGCTCGGCCGCGCGGACCGTGCTGCCCGGCGCGAAGGCCAGCAGCGACGCGGCGCCGAGCGCGATCGTTCCGGCGCGCCACCGTAACCGGCCGGCAGGGAACGGGCACGGGTGGGCACAGCGGTGCAGCTGCCCGGAAAGCAAGGGAGCAAGTCGGTTCATGACTCTCACCGAATCGGACTGGACGTCAGGTCAGTCGACGAGCCCACGGCACGCGACGCACACGCCAACCAACGCGGCGGCGGATCAGAGACCGTGGAGGTAACCGGCGGTTAGCCGGGATCGGCGGAGTGAGACTTAAAGGCGCAGGCGCGCCGTAAGGAGGTACGTCAGCGATTGGTTAATGTGATCGGGGTTCTGCGCCGCGGGCATTCGCAGTTCCGGCAGGTGCTGCCCGATCGGGGCCACTGTCGGCGGAGCGATCGCAGGGGAGACTCCGGACGCGTGCTCTGGGGCAGTACGGGGCCGTATGGCCGAGACGGAGGGCGTGCTGGCGTCTGCCTGCACGCAGGGAGAGGCCAGGCATATCTGCTCCGCGCAGCCTGCGGGCGAGCCCGCGGGGCAGCAGTCGGTCCGCGAGGCACAGTTGGTATAGGCGAGCGCCGTCTGGACGATGCCGAGAAGGCACGCCACAAGCACCAACGAAGCGATCAGCCGACGAACCACTAATGCCACCTCTGGGGCCCATAGATTGAGCAACCCGTGCAGGCTAAGTTCCGCGATCCGGGATCGGGAGTCAACCGTTCCCTGCGCGGTGGTTCACAAGTTGGCAAGCTTTCACGCTTGGCGGGCACGCGCCGGTAGGTTGACTCGGGCGTGGTGGCATGTGAGTTTTTCAATGGACTGTCGGCGTAGGCGTGAGGCGGAGTTAACTTCAATAGAGTGAATGAGATTATGATTCTGCTGGATGTAAATGAAAAATAACGAAATGGCTCCCTGGGTTGGAATTTGATTTTCCCTCAAGGCTTTGATTCTGAAGCGAGTTTTGGAGCGCGCGCGAAAGCTTACCCCCAAACGTACTCATCGGGCTGCTGCGCTGTGATGGGATAAGGTGATGCGCAATGAGCGCGAGTCGCCGGCGCGCATAGACGGCCCCGACGACCAGCACGTTGCCGCGATGATTGGGCGGGAGCGGCGCATCGTCGAATCCAACCGTGTGCGACCAGTGCCGAACTCTGTGCCACTTCACGGCCGACGGCACGAAGTACCGATCGTGGGCGCGCGCTCAAAGCGCTTCGAGCAGTTTCGCGGCGCGATTGTAGTTGCGAGAATCGACCCAGAAGAGCATGGCGAACCGACCCTCTCCGGCCGCGACGGCATCAGCCGCAATCACGTTGATTTTCGACCCGGCAACTTTGGCGAGTGGTGGTACCGCGGCTCCGACCTCGTCCGTTCCCTGCGCGAGAAAGGCGCGCTTGGTCCGGCTCAACTTCCACTTGTGCCGCTTTGCGGCCGCCTTGAGGCCGTCGATATCGGCGGTCACGATGTCGATCTGCGCCTTGTTGCGCCCCTGCGGAAACCCGGAGAACGCGAGCAGATTGAGGTTTGCGTCACGCAGCGCTTCGAGGATACGGGCCGCCTCCCCGGGTTTGCTCGCCACAGTGACGTACGCGTAGTCGACTTTACGAATCGTCGTTGGCATTGTGGCTCCTTAACCAGCGCGGACCGCTCTTATAGCGCTATCTCGCGTGCAACTCCACGATGTCGCGATCGGCGACGCGGTGCTCCGGCCCCACCCGCTGGCCGTCGAAGGCGCCGCTGCCCCACAGGCGCGCGAACTTGAGGGTGCGGGCAACGTCCTGATGCACGAGCCGCGCGACATCGAGCACGGTCTCGCCGCGACGTACCGTGAAAGGCAGCACTCTCTCAGCGGGCCGGCCGGGCGGCTTGGTGTACACGCGTACGATGCCCAGCGCCTGGAAGAGGAACCGCGCGAGCTCGTCGAGGCCATCACCGGTCACGGTTGAGGTGGCGATGGCGGGATAGCGAACGTCCGTCAGCTCTTCAAGCACCCGCACCTCGTTGGGGTCGGGGTCGAGATCGTTCTTGTTCGCGACGAGGAGTGCGGGGAGCTGAACCCGGAACGGGTCAGGCACTTCCTCGGCGCTGCGCGCTTCGTCTTGTTCTGCTTGTGAAGCAGGCGCTGAGTCGGGGTCGGCGCTGAGGCCGGGCCAGCGATCGGTCAGCGTGATCTTGCGCTGCGCCAGCTCGGTGCGAATCGCGAGTAAGTGCTCGGCGCATCCGGGATCGGCGAGATCGACCACGAGCCATGCCGCATCGACCGTCTGCAGCACTCCTGCCATCCATGGTTCCGTGCGTGCGGATGACATCGGCGGCAGATCCACGAGCTGGAACGCGATGTCCTCGAATGGCAGCATGCCCGGGAGCGGCGCGCGCGTCGTGTACGGAAACGACCCGATTTCTGCTCTTGAACCGGTCAGGGTCGCGTGCAGGCTCGATTTTCCCGAGTTCGGCGGCCCGATGAGGCCGACCTGCGCGGTGCCCTCACGATGAACTGAGTGCGACGAGCCGACCTGCACCGGCCCCTTGCGGGGGGCGATCAGCTCGTCGCTGAATTGCTTAATCCGCGACTTGATGTCGGCCTGGATGCGCTCGGTTCCCTTGTGCTTGGGGATCGTGCGCAGCATCTCCTTCAGGCAATCGAGGCGCTCGCGCGGCTCACGCGCCGTGCGGAAGGCCTGCTCGGCATTCTTGTACTCCGGTGAGAGATTGGCCGGCATCGCATAAAGAGCGTACAACAATCCGCGGACGCCGTAGCGCGAGCCGCACATGGGCAATCAGGACACCCGATGGAGTGAGGCATCGGACGTGATTCCGATATTCCCCACGCTCGTGTGGAAGCTGGAGCTCGAGGCACAGTTGCGCGAAGCCATCTGCGCTCAGACGCTCGCAGCGCTCGCGCGCCTGAGGCGGGACCTGCCGCCGCTTGCGCCCGGCCAAGGGTGGCAGTCGGTCCAGGCACTCCACGAGCTCGATGACTTCCGGGATCTCGTCTCTTGCGTGCACCGCGTCGTGCCAGGAATTCTGCGCTTCCTCAGGATCGGCTACGACGCGTACCAAGTGACTGCCTGCTGGGCGACGGTCCTCGCGAGAGGTGCAGCGCACAAGATACACCAGCACCCCAACAACTTCCTGAGCGGCGTGTACTACGTCCGGACCCATCCGGGCGCGGACACCATCAACTTTCATGACCCACGCAATCAGACCGGGATCATCCGGCCACCGGTGGTCGAGCTCACAGCCGAGAATACCGACCAAGTCGTCGTGAGAGTCAAGGACGGCACAATGCTGGTATTTCCCGCCTATTTGCAGCATTCCGTCGACGCGAGCGCGAGCGAACAGGAGAGAATCAGCGTCAGCTTCAACATCATGTTTTCTTCGTTTACGGAGAATCTGAGCAAGGCGCTATGGTCAGCGGCGGCGCGCCCAGTATGAGCAACCCGTTATGTGACCCTCGCTGGAGCAAAACCTCCGGGAAATAGGCCCGCTACGGGCCTGCGTCACATATGAGCGGTCGCCACATTTATTTATAAATGTGGTTAGCCACATTTCGGAATGAGCGTTCGCAGACCGATGCGCATCGACTCGTCGCGCCATGGGCGCGCCGGCCGATGGTGCAGTTGGCCCGGTTTGCTTCGGAGACGCAT
>DASQOO010000084.1:0-15275 GCA_035644435.1 Steroidobacteraceae bacterium
GTCAACGGCTACACGGGCGAAATGCCCGATGGCAGCAGCGCCGATCTCGCGACCCTGATCCACTACGTCGCCGAGCTCGAAGGCATCGAACGCATCCGCTTCACCACTTCGCACCCCGCGGAGTTTGATGACAGCCTGATCGAAGCGTATGCGAGCGTGCCCAAGCTGGCGGCACACCTGCACCTGCCGGTGCAGAGCGGCTCGGATCGCATCCTGGCGCAGATGAAGCGCCGCTATACGGCTCTCCAATACAAGCAGCGCATCCGCAAGCTGCGCCAGGCGCGCCCGGATATCTGCGTGTCCTCCGACTTCATCATCGGCTTTCCCGGCGAGACCGAGCACGACTTTGCCGCGACCTTGCGCCTCGTCGAGGAAGTCGGTTTCGACCAGTCTTTCAGCTTTGTCTACAGCCGCCGGCCGGGAACACCGGCGGCTTCTCTCCCGGACGATGTGACGCAGGATGAAAAGCAGCGGCGGCTCGAGATGCTGCAACAGCGCTTGAACAACAACGCCCGCGAGATCAGCGAGCGGATGGTCGGTAGCGTGCAGCGAGTCCTGGTCGAGCGGCCGGCGAAGAAGAATCCGCGCCAACTCGCCGGGCGCACCGAGAACAATCGCTGGGTCAACTTCGACGGACCGATCGAGCTGATCGATCGCTTCACGGACGTGCTCATTACCGAGGCCTTGAAAAACAGCCTGCGCGGCCGACTGCTCGACCCGCGCCACGCCGCCGCCGGCGAACCATTACGCGCCTCCGGCTAGGAAGGGCATTGGCGTCACAGATCGCCACGCGCGATTTCGAGCTCGAACCCGCGGACAACGGCAGGCTCGCGGGCCTGTGCGGCCCGCTCGACGAACACCTGCGCCAGATCGAGCAGACCCTGGGCGTGGACATCAGTCATCGCGGCAATCATTTCCATGTGTCGGGCGCCACAGCCCGGACAGCCGATGCCGAACAGATCCTGCGGCAACTTTTTGCCTTGACCCAGGATGGCGAGGTCACGCCCGAACGCGTTCACCTCTCGCTGCGCGAACGCGGCATGAGTGATTCAGCGCCAGTTGCGCCGCTGGCCGAGGATGGGCTGCTGGTACGTACTCATCGCGGTGGTATCCACGCGCGCGGTCCCAACCAGCAGCAGTACCTGTCGAATATTCGCCGCTTCGATCTCACCTTCGGCATCGGTCCTGCGGGCACCGGGAAGACCTATCTCGCCGTCGCGTGTGCAGTCGAAGCCCTGCAGTCCGACCGCGTGCGTCGCATCGTGCTGGTGAGGCCCGCGGTCGAGGCGGGCGAACGGCTCGGATTCCTGCCCGGCGACATGGCGCAGAAGGTGGATCCCTACCTGCGGCCGATGTACGACGCACTCTACGAGATGCTGGGGTTCGACCGCGTGGCACGTCTGGTCGAGCGTGCGGTGATCGAAGTGGCGCCGCTCGCTTTCATGCGCGGCCGCTCCCTCAACGACGCGTTCGTGATTCTCGACGAAGCCCAGAACACGACTGTCGAGCAGATGAAGATGTTCCTGACGCGGATCGGCTTCGGCTCCAAGGCGGTAGTGACCGGCGATATCACGCAAACCGATCTGCCCGCGGGTCGCGCTTCCGGGCTCAAGAACGTCATCGATGTACTGAGCGGTGTCGAGGGCGTCGCCTTCACATTCTTCACGGCGCGCGACGTGGTGCGTCATCCGCTGGTGCAACGAATCGTGCAAGCGTACGAGGAGCGCGAGGAGTGACGGCGCAAGCGCACGCGGCGCGGCGGCGCCGTCGGCTCACCGGGACCGAGTTGAGGTTTCGCGGTCGGCGCGCGGACGCGCGTGGCCCTTCCCTGGAAGTGAGCGTGCAGTACGCGACACGCAAGCCCTGGGTGCCTTCCAGCGTGCGCATCTCGTTCTGGGCTTTCGAAGCGCTCGGCCGCAAGCGCGGCCGCTGGGACCTTGCAGTGCGGATCGTGGGCGCGGCGGAGAGCCGCCGGCTCAATCATCGCTATCGACGCAAGGATCGGCCCACCAATGTGTTGTCGTTTCCCGCCTCGGTGCCGCGCGCTGACGGCTCACGGCCGCTCGGCGACCTGGTGGTGTGTGCCCCTGTCGTCGCCCGCGAGGCGCGCGAGCAGGACAAGACGCTGGCGCAGCACTGGGCGCACATGATCGTGCACGGAACCCTGCACCTGCTCGGGTATGATCACGAACAGCCCGACGAAGCCCGGCGCATGGAACGCTGGGAGGCCGGAGTACTCCGGAGTTTGGGCTATCCCAACCCTTATGAGTGACGATCCCCACAGTACCACCGGACGATGGTTGCGGCGCCTCACGCAGGGCAAGGGCAGTGAGCCGCGCGATCGCGAGCGGCTGATCGAGGATCTGCGCGTGGCCAGTGAACGCGGAATCATCGACGCGGATGCGCTGTCGATGATCAAGGGCGTGCTTGAAGTGGCGGACACGCAGGTGCGCGACATCATGGTGCCGCGCTCGCAGATGGTGGGCATTCAACGGGACGACGCGCCGGAGGCAATCCTGCCAGTCGTGGTCGAGTCGGGACACTCACGCTTCCCGGTCATCGGCGAGGATCGTGACCAGGTGGTCGGGATCCTTCTGGCCAAGGACCTGCTCAAGTATTTCGCCGAGGCCGGCGACCGGCCGGAGTTCGACATCAAGGAGTTCCTGCGCCCAGCAGTCGTCGTGCCTGAGAGCAAGCGTCTGAACGTTCTGCTCAAGGAGTTTCGCGGCAGCCACAATCACATGGCGATAGTGGTGGACGAATACGGCGGCGTGTCAGGCCTGGTGACCATCGAGGATGTCATCGAGCAGATCGTGGGTGAGATCGACGATGAGTACGATGTCGAGGACGATCAGCCGATTCGCCGCGAGGGGCCGCGCCAGTTCCTGGTGCGGGCCTTGACGCGCATCGACGAGCTCAACGAGTACCTCGGCACCCGCCTGACGGATGAGGAATTCGACACGATCGGCGGCCTGGTCACGCATCACCTGGGACGCCTGCCGCGTCGGGGCGAGAGCGTCACGGTCGATGGCATCGAGTTTCGCATCGTGCGAGCCGACCGGCGACGCATCGACACGCTCCGTGTGACGATGCCGCGTGATATTCCCGTTCGCGTGGATGAATGAGGCTGCCGCCCGCGCTTGATCGGTGGGCGGCGCTGCTCAGCTTCCTGCTGGGCGGCGCATTGTCGCTGGCTTTCGCGCCGTTCGAGCTTTTTCCACTCGCCGTCATTTGCCCCGCGGCTCTCTTTCTCCTGTGGCAGTCGGCGACGCCGCGCCGTGCTGCCTGGCTCGCTTTCTGGTTCGGTGCCGGTACGTTTCTCGCCGGTACCTATTGGCTCTACACCAGCGTTCACACTTTTGGACAGGCGCCGGTCTGGGTCGCGTTCCTGCTGATGCTCGGTCTGGTCGCGATCATGGGCCTGTACCACGCGCTCGTCGGCTACTCGTCCATCCGCTGGCTGCCGGCTCATGGCTTGCTCCGCTGGCTGGTCGGCGTGCCGGCGATGTGGTTGCTCATGGAATGGCTGCGAGGCTGGGTGTTGAGCGGATTTCCGTGGCTGGCACTCGGTTACAGCCAGATCGACTCCTGGCTTGCGGGCTATGCGCCGGTTGGAGGCGTCTACTTCATCAGCCTGCTGGTGCTGGTGTCGTCCGGAGCCATCGTGCTGCTGCTCCGAGGCGCGAAGTTCGAGCGCGCTGTCGCGGCCGGCGTGCTGGTGGTGATCTGGGCGGGAGGCGCCGCGCTCGTCCGCATCGACTGGGCTCACCCGGTGCGCACGGCGGTGAGCGTGAGCCTGGTGCAAGGGGCGATCTCGCAGGACCTCAAGTGGCAGGCCGAGAACCGCGAAGCGACGCTGCGCCTGTATCGCGAGCTCACCGAGAAAGCATTTGGAAGCCAGATCATCGTATGGCCGGAAGCGGCATTGCCCGCACTGGAGCATGAGCTCAAGGACTATCTTGCGGCGCTGTACCGAGATGCTCAGGCACGCGGCTCCGATCTGATCATCGGGATCCTGCGCTACGACTTCGCTCACGATCAGTACCGCAATTCCATCGTCGCCAGTTCCGTCGCCGTCAAGAACGGCGGTCTCACCTGGTACGACAAGCGTCGCCTCGTGCCCTTCGGTGAGTTCTTCCCGGTGCCACCCTTCGTGCGCAAATGGATGCGCCTGATGAGTCTTCCGTACGTGGACATGACACCGGGAGATGCCGAGCAGCCGCCACTCATTGCCGCCGGTGAGAAGCTCGGGGCGACCATCTGTTACGAGGACGCGTACGGCAACCAGCAGCTCGCGGTGCTCAAGGAGGCGACGCTGCTGGTCAACGTCAGCAACGACGCCTGGTTCGGTGATTCGACCGCGCCCCATCAACACCTGGAAATCGCGCGCATGCGCGCGCGCGAGGCGAGCCGTTACATGCTGCGCGCCACCAACAACGGCATTACCGTGGTGATAGGCCCACGCGGTGAAATCCTGCAGCAGATTCCGCAATTCCAGCCCGCGATCCTGCGTACCACCGTACAGCCGCGATCCGGTCTCACCCCCTACGCGCGGACAGGAAATGTGCCCGTGGTGGCATTCTGTTTCCTGGCACTCGCGCTGCTCCTGGCGGGGGAGCGCCGCCGCGCACTGTCGACCGCCGCGGGCGCTGAGTCCGAAGCCCCTTTGCGAGCGCACTGACGGGGGCGTACTTGGTTAGCGAAGCCTGGCCTCGGATTGCAGTCGTCGGCGCTGGAGCCGTCGGTTGCTACTACGGCGGAATGCTCGCACGCGCCGGCGCGCCGGTAACGCTCATCGGTCGTGCCCAGCATGTCGAGGCCATCGTCCGCGACGGATTGTTCCTGGACGGAATCCGCGTCCAGGAACGCATTACCGTCGCGGCGTCGACGAGCATTGCGGCGGTGAAGGGGTCGCAGCTGGTGCTGGTGTGCGTGAAGACGACCGACACCGAGGAGACAGCGCGGCAACTCGTCCCGTTGCTGCAGGGTGCGCGGGTCATCAGCTTGCAAAATGGCGTCGACAACGTGGAACGAATGCGCGCAGCGGCCGGCTTGGACGCGTTCGCCGCAGCGGTCTATGTCGCAGCCGAAATGGCGGAGCCGGGACACGTCCGACACAGCAGCCGCGGCGACCTGGTTATCGGCAGCACGCTGCAAGGCACAGCCGCCGCACAAGCAATGGATGCGCTCACGGCGCTGGCCGCACTCTTCAACCGCGCCGACATTCCTTGCAAGGTGACCGAGGACATCAGGGCTGCGTTGTGGAAGAAGCTGGTGCTCAACTGCACTTACAACGCCATCTCGGCGCTCACGCGCGCCCGCTACGGCCGGATCGTGCGCGACCCTGAGATGAGGGCATTGCTCACGCGCGTGGTGGAAGAAACCGTTGCGGTGGCGCGCGCGGCCGGCGTGCAACTCGATGTTGCCGAGCAGGTCGCGGCGGGACTCAAGCTCGGTGAAGTGATGCCGGAAGCGCTCTCCTCGACTGCGCAGGACATCGCGCGCGGCAAGCACACCGAAATCGATTCACTGAACGGCTATGTCGTGCATCTGGGCGAGAAACTCGAGGTCGCGACTCCGATCAACTACACGCTCTACAAGCTGGTGAAGCTGCTCGAAGAAGCCGCATAATCCGGCCCCTTGCCAACACCACCTGGAGAAATCGTTCCATGCAATCGCGTCCTGTCGTCGGGTTGTCGGCATTTCTTGCGTGCGTGCTGTGTGCAGCGCTCGCGCCGCTGAATGCATCCGCCAAGACTCAAAAGCCGCCGCTGCACGGGCAACACTGGGTGGCAATTACCGGCAAGCCCCTGGCTGCGACAGCGGGCGCGATCACGTTCCAGAAGGGCGGCAACGCGGTCGATGCGGCCTGCGCGATGATCGCTGCGACGGCGACGATGTGGGACGTGCTGAGCTGGGGCGGGGAAACGCAGGCACTCATCTATAACCCGGGCACCGGCAAAGTGATCGGCATCAACGCGCTCGGTGTCGCGCCGACCGGTGCGACCGCGGAGTTCTTCCGCTCCAAGGGAATGAAGGTTCCACCCGAATACGGGCCGCTCGCGGCGGTGACTCCCGGCACGCCGGGCGGAATCATCACGATGCTCGCGCAATTCGGCACCCTGAGCCTCGAAGAGGTTCTCGCGCCCGCGATTGCATTGGCGGACGGTTACCCGATCGAGCGCGAAACGGCCGATTCCATCGAGCGCAACAAGGCACGTCTCAAGGAATGGCCAGACTCCAAGCGCACGCTCCTCGTGCACCTGGGCCAGCCACGCGAGGCTCCGGAAGCGGGCGAGATCTTTCGCCAGCCGGACCTGGCCGCGACGCTGCGCAAGCTGGTGGACGCAGAGCGCAAGGCGCGCGCCGCTGGCAAGGATCGCAAGGCGGCAATCATGGCGGCCTACGAGCGCTTCTATCGGGGCGATATCGCGCAGGAGTTCGTGCGCGGCTCGAAGGAGGTCGGCGGCCTCATCACCATGCAGGATCTCGCGAACTGGAAGGTGCACATCGAAGAGCCGGTGCACACCAACTACAAGGGCGTCGAGGTCTACAAGCTCACGACCTGGGTGCAGGGTCCCGTGATGCTGCAAGCCCTCAATCTGCTCGAGAATTTCGATCTCAAGTCGATGGGTTACAACAGTACCCGCTACATCCAGACGCTGTACCAGGCGATGAACCTCGCTTATGCCGATCGCGATTTCTACTACGGCGATTCGTATTTCCCGCCGGCGGAGCCGATACAGGGTCTGCTGTCGAAGGACTACGCGCGCGCGCGCGCCAAGCTCATCGGCTTCGAGCGCAACGATCCGGACATCCGCCCTGGCGATCCCTATCCATTCCAGGGTGAGAAGAATCCGTACCAGTCGCTGCTCGATCGCTGGCACAGCAAGATGCCCGAACCTGATCTCAGGGCGCAGGCTGAATTCGACCGTCATTTCCGGCTCGGCACGACGAGCGTGCAGGCCGCGGATGACAAGGGCTGGGTCGTGTCGGTGACGCCGAGCGGCGGCTGGCTGCCCGCGGTGATCGCCGGCAAAACCGGCGTCGGCATGAGTCAGCGCATGCAGAGCTTCGTGCTCGATCCAGCCGACAATCCCTTCAACGTGGTCGAGCCGGGCAAGCATCCGCGTGCGACGCTCACACCGACGCTGGCACTCAAGGATGGCAAGCCGTTCCTGTCCATGGCGGTGCAGGGCGGAGACACGCAGGACCAGAACCTGCTGCAGTTCTTCCTGGACATCGTCGAGTTTGGAATGACGGTCCAGGAGGCGACCGAGGCCGCGAACATCACCAGCTACCAGATGCGCGATTCCTTCGGCGAGCACGAATCGATGCCCGGCCGGCTGACTCTCAACGACAACATTGCGCCCTGGATACGCGACGACCTGCGGCGCATGGGATACAAGCTCGAATTCGAGGAACGCACCTCAGGCCCGATCAACGCTATCTATTTCGATCGCGCCCACGGCTCGTTGTGGGGCGGCTCGAGCAATCACGGCGAAGACTACGGCATCGCCTGGTAGCGCTGAGGCGTCGATCGCTCGGCCGCGAGTCTTCGCAGGCCGGTGTAGATGAGCCAGAGCGCCGGCAACAGCAGCAGGTGATAGGTTGCGTTGTGGTCGAATCGACCCGGATAGAGCGCGACGCCGCGTTGCTGAGCGAAGGCAGCGATGATCGAAATACCGAGGCCCGCGAGCACCAGGGATGAGCCCGGGACACGAATGCGGCGAACCAGGCCGGCGATACACAGCAACGTGCCAACAATGGTTGCAACCAGGGCGATCAGGAAACGCGGATCACTCCAGGCGAGCACCGCGTAGACGGCAAGCAGCGCCACGATGAGGATCGTGGTGAGCCTGACGCGTGATGCGCCCAGCAGTTCGAGCCCGACCAGCGCGAGTCCGGCGGCAGTCACTCCGGTAAACGACATCGAGAGCCACCACACGAGCGCCTGTGCGAGATCCTGCCGTGCACTGAAGAACTCGTGCCAGATTCCCCCGGCGAACGCCGCGAGCGCGAACCCCGCAAACAGGACCAGTGGTCCTCGGAAAATCCACCGCTCGTCATCTCTGGTGAATGCACGAGCAAATAGGGCGCACAGCGCCGCTAGGATGAAGTCCGTGATTGCTGTGAAGAGCTCCGCCACTAGTCAGTGAACATGCTGGGCGCCGGTTCCCGGCGCCCAGCACATCCGCTCAGTCGGTGAGCGTGAAGGTCACTGAAAAGCTTCCCCAGCCCGCAACCGGTGTCCCGCCGGAAGTCGCGGGCATGAATCGCCACGACCGCTGCGCCTCGCGCACTGCCGCGGCATCGAGCGGTGCAAAGCCACTGCTGCGACTGACTTTCACATCGCCCACCTGTCCGTTCGGCAGCACGTAGATCAGCAGCGTGACCGTGCCCGTCTTTCCCATTCGGATTGCCGATGCCGGATAGTCGGGACGCGTAAGCGGATAGCGTGGATCGACGCGCGGGCTCGTCACAGTCGGTTGCGTGGGAGCCGTGGGGCCTTCGCCACCGTAAGATCCCGACCACGGATCGGGTGGCGGGCTTTCATTCGTATCGTCGAAAGGGATCGGGTCCGGCGCCCGGGGCATCTCGGACCGCGGAGTGTAGGTACTTGGGTCCGGTCTATGTTCGCGATCTATGGGCGTCGGCTCGTCGGGCTCCCTCGGCACATTGACGACGGTGGTGTCTGGCGGATTCTCCGGATAGATATGGGGCAGGAGTCCATTCTTCAGGGCGAGCAGCAGTCCCGCGTGCACGAGAAATACCGCCGTCAATCCGTATGTCAGGCGTAAGGTCGAGCGTTCTTGCAGGTAACTCATGACTCGCCTCCTACTTGCTCGCGGCGGTAGGTGCGGCGCCAGTCATCGCGGGCTTGTGGCCGGCGCCTCGGCGTGAGCCGAACGGCCCTAGTATAGTCGTGCCCGTGGTGCGTATCGATCACGTGGGTCTTGTCGGCCGCGATGTCGCAGTGATGCAGACATCCTTCGAGCGACTCGGCTTCATCACCACGCCGCCGAAGCTGCTGATGCAGGCCGACCCGAAGACCGGCGAACGCCACTCCCTGCAACAACTGTGCTCGCACGCCGTGCTCGAACAGGGCTATGTCGAGTTGTCCACGCTCGAGGCCGGTGGTCTCGAGCATCCAGTGGCCGTCTACGTGCGTCGCCAGCAGGGGCTCGAAATCCTCGCGTTCGCGAGCAGCGACATCGAAGCAGATGCCGAGCGTTGCCGTGCCGCGGGCCTGGAGCCATCGGCGGTTTCAGTTGCGACGCGCGATGTGGCATACGGCGCGCGCAGAGGCGCGGCACAGTTTCACTGGTTCACGCTCGCGGCACGTAGTGCTCCGGAAGGACTCGTATGTTTTGTCCACAATCACACGCCGGAGCTCGTATTCCAGAGCGAAGTGATGGGACATCCGAACACGGCGAGCGCCATTACCGGCGCGACGATCGTGTCATCGGACCCGGCACACTCCGCTCAGCTGTATCGCACGCTTCTGCAGGAGGATCCGCAAGGGGAGGGCGAAGATCTGCGTTTCGAGTGGGGTGCGCAGCGCATCCGCATCACGACCCGGCATCGATTCGTCGCCGACTACCCTGGTGCCGGAGTGCGCAAGACGCCGTGCCTCGCGGGATTCGAAGTGACGGTGCACGACATTGCCAGCACCGCGGGCTATCTCGCGCGTGCGCGCGTGCGCTTTCAGCCGCGAGCGGATGGCGGGCTCTGGGTGGGTCCGCGCTCAGCGTGCGGCGCTGCCCTGAGTTTTACGCCCCGGCCGCCGTGAGCACGTAGCGGCTGCCCAAACAGGAACGGCGCGCCGACACAGATCGACGCGCCGCCAGTCTGATTACCTGAAGGACTCCAGCACCTGTCCGCGGATCTCGCCGCCGGGGAACCCGGTGGAGTGAACGTTGGCGTAGGTCGACCCGGAGCGAATCGCAGCCAGCAGCTCGGCGAACTCGCCCGCCGCGATACCTTGAGCGGTCGCGCCTGCACCGACATCCGTCATCTGGATAGTGCCGGTCAGCGTCGCCTCGCCCGGCGGGCAGGCCTGCGTGCCGGCTGGTCCATTGCCCAGGTTGCTGCACAGGAATACCACGATGCCGCCATTGATCGCCTTGCGGCCGAAATGAATGTGCGACTGCGTGACGCCCGGCAGCCCCTGATAGCTGATCTCGTAGGTGATCGTGCCGGCGTCTTCATCGATGACAGCCTTGAAGCGGCCACTTGCCGCGCTCGAGAGTGTGGGTACCTCGTTGTAGCTGACGAGTACGGCACGGACGACTTCCTGCCGATGGTGCTGGTTGTCGCCGATTGCGGTGCCGGCGCAGATCCCGATCATCACGACGCCGAACGCAGCGGAAAGCCAAAGAGAGGGTTTCATGGAGCGCATCCTCCGTGGTTGCGTGAGAACAATCCTGAGCGCACGTGCAGGATAGCGCCGTGATCGTGAATTTCGTATTACCCCAAGGTGAGCCCCTGACCGTGCTGCTCTGCTCCGGGAGATGATTTGGCCGCACCGGGCGCACTCGTGTATCCTTGCGCGCTCTCCGCAAGGCCTTGATTTTACGAAAAGTATCCAGATGCAAGAACGTTACGACCCGGCGCAGCTCGAGTCCGAGGTGAACGCCTACTGGCAGGCGCAGAAGCTGCTCGAGGCGCAGGAGCACTCCGAGCGCCGCAAGTACTACTGCCTGTGCATGTTTCCGTACCCGAGCGGTCGGCTGCACATGGGGCACGTGCGCAATTACACGATCGGGGACGTGATCACGCGCTACATGCGGATGCGCGGCTACAACGTCCTGCAGCCGATGGGTTGGGATGCGTTCGGGCTGCCGGCGGAAAACGCCGCCATCGCCAACCGTGTGCCGCCCGCGAAATGGACCCACGACAACATCAAGTACATGCGCGAGCAGCTCAAGTCGCTCGGCTTCGCGATCGACTGGCCGCGCGAGTTCGCCACTTGTCAGCCCGAGTACTACCGCTGGAACCAGTGGCTGTTCCTGCGCATGCTGGAACGAGGCATCGCGTACAAGAAAACCGGCGTCGTCAACTGGGATCCGGTGGACCAGACCGTGCTCGCCAACGAGCAGGTGATCGACGGGCGCGGCTGGCGCACCGGCGCGCTGATCGAGAAGCGCGAGATCCCGATGTATTACCTGCGCATCACGGACTACAAGGACGAGCTGCTGAGCGCGCTCGACGCACTGGACGGCTGGCCGGAACGCGTGAAGGTGATGCAGGCCAACTGGATCGGCAGGAGCAAGGGCGTCAATTTCGGATTTCCTTACGAAATCGATGGTGCGCGACAGCTCCTCAGGGTCTTCACGACGCGTGCCGACACCATCATGGGCGCCACGTTCGTCGCCATCGCGCCCGAACATCCTCTCGCGCTGCGTTTGGCTCGTGACAACCCGCAGGTCGCCCTCTTCATCGAGGAGTGTCGCACGGGTGGAGTGACCGAAGCCGAATTCGCGCTGATGGAGAAGAAGGGCGTGCCGACCGGGTTCTTCGTCACGCATCCGCTCACGCAGGAGCGCATCGAAGTCTGGGTTGGCAACTATGTCCTGATGGCGTACGGCGAAGGCGCGGTAATGGGCGTACCTGGTCACGATGAGCGCGATTTCGAATTCGCGCGCAAGTACGGCCTGCTGATCAAGCCGGTCATCGATGTCGACGGGCGGACGTATTCGACGGAAGCCTGGCAGAGCTGGTATGCGGAACACGGCCGCTGCATCAATTCCGGCAAGTACGACGGGCTCGATTACGACGACGCGACCGCCGCGATCGCGCAGGATCTCAAGGCTCTCGGGCTCGGTGACGAACAGACGGTGTGGCGCTTGCGCGATTGGGGTATTTCACGGCAGCGCTACTGGGGCTGCCCGATCCCGCTGGTGCATTGCCCGTCCTGTGGCGATGTCCCGGTGCCGGACCAGGATCTTCCCGTAGTGCTGCCCGAGGGGCTGGTGCCGGATGGCAGCGGCAATCCACTCGCGAAGACGCCCGCGTTCTACGAGTGCAGTTGCCCGCGCTGCGGTGGCGCAGCGCGGCGTGAAACCGACACGATGGATACGTTCGTGGACTCGTCCTGGTACTACATGCGTTTCGCGAGTCATGACAACTCGCAGGCCTCGGTCGATGGGCGCACGCAGTACTGGTGTCCCGTGGATCAGTACATCGGCGGCATCGAGCACGCGATCCTGCATCTTCTCTACTCGCGCTTCTGGACCCGCGTCATGCGCGACATGAAGCTGGTGCAGTTCTCGGAACCCTTCATGAACCTGCTCACGCAGGGCATGGTCCTCAACGACATCTATTCACGTACCGGCGCCGATGGGCGCGTGAGCTACTTCAATCCGGCGGACGTTGAGGTGCAGCTCGACTCGAAAGGTGGGCGGGTAGCGGCGACGCTGAGCAGCGATGGGCAGCCCGTCGAGTGGGAAGGCATGCGCACCATGTCGAAGTCCAAGAACAACGGCGTCGACCCCACCGCGCTGGTGGATCAGTTCGGGGCCGACAGCGTGCGCCTCTTCATGATGTTCAAATCGCCGCCCGAGGACACGCTCGAGTGGTTGGATGAGGGCGTGCAGGGCGCGCAGCGCTTTCTCAAGCGGCTGTGGAAAGCCGTGTACCAGCACGTCACCCGAGGCGTCACCGCCTCGGCGCTGGTAGCGAGGATAGATCACGCATCGCTTTCGGCTGCCCAGCGCGAGATGCGCCACCTGACGCACCAGATGCTGACGAAGGTGACCGATGACATCGGCCGGCGGCGCACCTTCAACACCGCCATCGCCGCGGTCATGGAGCTCATGAACGCCCTGGCGAAATTCGAGGATGACACGGAGGGCGGCCGTGCTGTGCGACAGGAGGCGCTGGAAATCATCGTTCTTGCGCTGGCGCCGATCGTGCCGCATGTGTGCCACGTCCTCTGGCAGTCCCTGGGGCAGCCCGGCGCGGTGATCGATGCACGGTGGCCGGAACCGGATTCAGCCGCACTGGCGCAGGATGTGCTCGAAATAGTGGTGCAGGTGAACGGCAAACTCCGCGGGCGCATCCAGGTTCCCGCGAGCGCCGATGAAGCCGCGATTACCCAGGCGGCACTCCGCGATGCCAACGTGCAGCGCTTCGTGCTCGACAAGCCGGTGCGACGCGTGATCGTCAAGGGCAAGCTGGTCAATGTCGTCGTTTGAGCAAATGATCCCCGGCGCCACGCGCCGGACCGCAGCTGGAAGCACTGTCCGCCTGAACCGGGCAGTGCCGCTCCTGATGTGCGTGGTGCTGAGTGGCTGCGGCTTTCACCTGCAAGGCGCGACTTCGATGTCGCCGGTGATGAAAGTCACCTACGTCGATACCGAGGACGCACGCAGCAGCTTCCTGCTCACTCTGATGCGCTCATTGAAGGCAAGTGGCGCCACGCTCACGCCGGACCGTGACCTGGCGACCGCGGTGCTGCATATCGAGCACGACGAAACCGGCCAGCGCGTACTGTCGGTGTCGGCGGCCAACAAGCCCACCGAGTACGAGATTTTCTACAAGGTCAAGTACTCGGTGAGTGCGGGCGGGAAGGAAATCCTCGCTACGCAGACGCTCGAGCTGACGCGCGACTACAGCTTCGACGAGACGACGCTGCTGGCGAAAGTGCACGAAGAGGACATCCTGCGTGAGGCGCTGGCGCGCGACCTCGCCGGCATCGTCATGAGCCGGCTCGCAAGCCTGTAGAGGGGAGTTGCCCGTCGCAGCGGTGGTGAAACTTGGCGAAGCGTCGCGCATCGAGGTGGCGACACTGCTCTGCCGATATGGAATTGAGCTCCGGCTCATCGCGGCCGGTGAGCCGATACCCGGTTCCTACTGGGGCGAGAGCGAAGCCGGGCTCAAGGGCAGCAGTCTGTGCGCCCGCCTCGACACCCCGCTGCATTCGGTGCTGCACGAGGCTGCGCACTACATCTGCATGAGTCCCGAGCGCCGGTCCGGGCTCGATACCGATGCGGGCGGTGAATACGCGGAAGAAAACGCGGTCTGCTATCTGCAGATCCTGCTCGCCAGCCAGGTGGCTTGCTACGGACGCGCACGCATGCTGCGCGACATGGACGCCTGGGGCTACACGTTTCGCCTCGGTTCCGCGCAAGCCTGGTTCGAGACCGATGCCGCCGACGCCCGCCGCTGGCTGCTCGAACACGGCCTCATCGACGCCAACGAACGTCCGACGGCACGCACGCGCGAATGATCGGCTTCAACGACGCGCGAACCGGTCGGTCGCGCTGAGCAGCTGGTGCAGAATTCCAGGTTCCATGGCCGAATGCCCGGCGTCCGGCACCACGAGGAACTGCGCTTCCGGCCACGCGCGATGCAGATCCCAGGCGCTCATCATCGGGCAGACGACATCGTAGCGTCCCTGCACGATCACCGCGGGAACGCGCCGGATGGCGGCAGCGTTGCGCAGCAACTGATCCTCGTGTTCGAAGAACCCACGGTTGACGAAGTAGTGGCATTCGATGCGCGCCACCGCGGTCGCGAACTCATCGTCGCTCCAGCGCGCGATGTTTTGCGGATTCGGATGCAGATAGCTGGTGGCAGCTTCCCAGACCGACCACGCCTTGGCCGCTTGCAGCGCGACCTTGGGATCGTTGCCTGTCAGGCGACGGTAGTAGGCCGCGACCAGGTCTGATCGCTCCGCGGGAGGAATCACTCCGAGGTACTGTTCCCAGGGCTCGGGGTACAGCGCGCTCGCGCCGTCCTGGTAGAACCACTGGATCTCTTTTCGCCGCAGCAGAAAGATTCCACGCAGGACGAGCTCGGTGATGCGCTGCGGATGAGTCTGCGCATACGCGAGCGCCAGCGTGCTGCCCCAGGAGCCGCCGAATACCAGCCAGCGTTCGATGCCGAGATGCTCGCGCAGGCGCTCGATGTCTTCGACCAGGTGCCAGGTGGTGTTATCGACCAGGCTGGCGTGCGGGCGGCTGCGACCGCAGCCGCGCTGATCGAAGAGCACAATGCGGTAGCGCTTCGGATCGAAGAAGCGGCGCGAGTCCTTGCCGGCTCCCGCTCCTGGCCCGCCGTGCACGAACAACGCCGGCTTGCCACGCGGATTGCCGCATTCCTCGTAGTAGATCTCGTGCAGGTCCGAGACCCGCAACATGCCACTGCCGTACGGCTCGAGCGCGGGGTACAGCTTGCGCAGCTCGATGCCGCGCCTGCCCGCTTTCGGGGAGCGCCGGCGGCCAGCGCTGCTGGTCGGTTTTCGCCGCGTCCTGCTGGCTCGCGTCTTC
>DASQOO010000085.1:0-11698 GCA_035644435.1 Steroidobacteraceae bacterium
CATCACCGCTAGGCAGGGCGAGGCCGATGCGAATTCGAGTCGCAGGGTGTGTGCGATGCTTGAAATCGAGTGCCAGGACTGCGATGGCCGCCTGTCGTTCGAGCAGGAAACGCTGCAGCCGCTCGAGGAGCGGCTCACAAGCGGACTCGAGCCGCTGCGCCGCTTCGATTTCGTGGTCGAGCAGGAGCCGGGCATCGAAACGCGTGGGGCTGCGAAATCCCCGCCGCGGTTCCGCACGACGCTCCAGCGCGCGATCCAGTTCTTCGAGCCAGCGGGTTCCCACGCGCCGCGCAAATCCCGCGCGCGGCAGGCGCACGAGATCACCGACGGTGCGCAATCCCATGCTGAGCAGCAGCGTGCTGACCTCCTCCGGCCAACGCAGCCACGCAATGGAAACGGTCGCCAGTTGTCGTGCCAGCTCACCGGGATTTTCGACGATTACGGTGTCGCTATCCGGCGCGGCGCGAGACTTGCCCGCTCGGGCCAGCCATAGCGAGCCAGTGGGTGTGGGCGCGAGGGCGAGTCGTGCTGTCACGCCCTGTTCACGCAAGCCTGCAGCGACACGTGACATCAGCGTTTGTGCACCCCCGAACGATTTCAGGCTGCCCTTCACTTCCAGCAGTAATTCATCCGGCGGCGCCAGGCTCACTAACGGCGTGAACTGTTGCTGGCACCATGCCGCGAGATGCACGAGGCGCGCGCGTTCACGGTTCTCTTCGCGTGGACGGGCTTTCAGATCCGGCTCCAGCGCGATCGCGGCATTCAAGGACTGCCCCGCGCGCACGCCGGCGACACGCGCTTTCTCGTTACAGGCCAGCACGACCTGCTGGCGACTCAACGGATCGATCACCGCCACCGCGCCTGGCCCGCGTTCCTGCAGCGCTTCCAGTGCAAGCTGTGGCAGGTGCACTGCGAGCCACAAGCGGCGTGGCGCAGAACGGCGCAGCGGTGCGGTGTGAGGAGGCTCGCCTGGAGCGAGGGCGGGACGCGGCTGTGACTTTCTGCGCCGGGGCTCCTTCTCACCCGGTTCTGGAAATAACGGTAGCGTGCGTAGCGCAGACATGAGTCCGTACCGGGTTCAGGGCCGCGACCATCGATTCAGCATCACGATGCCCGGCTTGCTTCCCTGCACTTTCACCAGCTCCACAGCCAGGCGCGCTTCATCGGCCCACAAGGCGAGACGCAAAGTCGCAGGTGAAGGTTGCGCGCGTTGCCGCAACGGACGGAACAGCACGCCCAGGCAACCGCCCGCATGCGCGGCGAGCTTGAGTCGCCGCAATGAATGCAGGCTCGCGGTACCGATCCAGGAGAGCACCGCAAGACAGGCACCCGAACGCAAGGCCTGCTCGGTCGCCCACAGGGTCTGCGTCGGCGTCAGTGTCTTGCTCACTAGGAGCCGTGCCGGATCGATGCCGCGCTCGGCGAACGCGGGTGCATACGGCAGATGCGGCGGGTTGAGCCACGCAATGCTGCGCGCTGCAGGGCCGGACTCATTCGCGATCAGCCGCTGCAGTGCCGGAACGAAAAGACTCAGTTCACCGATACCGCTGCGGGCATGCAGAACCTCGATGAGACCCGGTTGCGGCCAGCCGCCTCCCGGTAAGCGCTCATCGAGAAGAGCGAATTCACTCGGCACCGAGGCGCCCGAGGCGCGCGCAGAGCCATTCGCGCGCCAGAGAGCGGGAGTAGAAGAGAGCAAAGTGTCGAGCGAAGCGACCATGAGGCGTCGGCAGAGCGAAGGAAACCTGTTGTAAGAGTTTGATCGGCTGACAAAAGAGAACCTGCGTGCGAACAGGTACTGTGATTATATACAGTTATCCGGTCGAGGCAAGAAATTCGCGTCGGACAGCATCACACCTGGACCTCCCGGAGCCAATCCACTGCCCTGCCTCCCTCGTTGACCTGCAGCCGCCCTTGCGATATTTTAGTTTTAACTAAAGTATTGCCATGACCCAGCAACTCATCGCCGCGCTCGCCACGCCACGCCGCCGCCAGATCCTGCGGTTGGTCTGGAAGCGCGAGCTGTGCGCTGGGGACATCCACCGTTCGTTGCCGGGCATCTCGTTCGGCGCAGTGTCGCAGCACCTGCGGACCCTGGAACACGCCGGCATTCTCGAAGCGCGGCGCGCCGGACGCTCGCGACTGTATCGCGCACGACGCACCGCTCTCGGCGCGTTGCGCTCCTGGCTCGAACACATGTGGGAGGACGCACTATGGGATCTGAAGATTCAGGCCGAAGCGGAGGCACACCGCCGGGGACCCGCGCCGCGCCGTCAACGGCGCAGCCGCTGAACGCCCTGCCCCACTCGCTCGACCGCAGCATCGTGATCCGTGCGCCGCGCGCACTCGTGTTTCGCTATTTCGCCGACTCGAACCGTTTCGCCGCCTGGTGGGGCGCAGGTTCCAGCATCGACCCGCGCCCAGGGGGCGCGGTCCTGATCCGCTATCCGAACGCCGTGGTTGCACGCGGCACGGTCGAACGCATCATCCCCGACGAGCGCATCGTGTTCACTTACGGGTATGACGATCCGGCGAAGGCCATTGCTCCGGGTGCTTCGCGGGTGACCATCGCCCTCCTCGATGACGAAGACGGAACGCGGCTCGATCTACGTCACGAGTTTGCCGACCCCGCGGTGCGCGACCATCATGTTCCCGGTTGGCGCTACCAGCTCTCGGTCTTCGCCAATGTCACGGCGAACGAAGCGCATGCGCGTGCGGCGGAGCTCATCGATCAGTACTTCGCGGCCTGGAACGAAACGGACGCGTCCCAGCGTCGCCGGCTGCTCGAAGCGGTGGCGGATCGGCGCATCGAGTTCCGCGATGCGTTCGCGGCGATTAGCGGCGTGAACGACCTGGACCAGCATATCGCCGCCATTCACATGCACATGCTGGGAACACGGCTTGAGCGCGCATCCGCTCCCCGTCAGACGCAGGGAGCCGTCCTGATCGACTGGATCGGGCGCCGCGGCGAGGAGATCGCCGCGCGCGGCACGAACTTCTTCGAATTCACGCCCGCCGGGCGCATCGGCTGCGTGTTCGGCTTCTGGACCTAGGACCCGGCCGAGTCAGGTACGAACGACTCGGCAATTCAAACCAGCCGCTCGATTCCCACATCCAAATTCCAGCCGCACGACAGTACTGCGACGCGCGCGTACAGTCGGGCGAGCACGATGCTGCAGGCAGTCGTGCA
This sequence comes from Steroidobacteraceae bacterium, assembly GCA_035644435.1. Classification (GTDB taxonomy): domain Bacteria; phylum Pseudomonadota; class Gammaproteobacteria; order Steroidobacterales; family Steroidobacteraceae; genus DATBVX01. Next base: position 3,191 of record DASQOO010000085.1, read on the forward strand.
ACGCGCTGGAACTTTCCCGGCGTGCCCGCAGTCTGCAAGCGGCAATTCATCGGCGTCGAGTCGAACGCAGCAGATCGCTCGTAGCAGCCCACAGGGAGGGCGTGAAACGTGCAGCTCACCGATGGTTCGCTCCGCAATCCGGCGGCCGTGATCATCAGCGTCGCGCTGGTGATCGCGTTCGGCATCTACAGCGCGCTGAAACTCCCGATCCAGCTGTTCCCTGACATCGAAGAGCCGCAGATCTCGATCTTCACCGGCTGGCGCGCGGCCGCGCCGGCGGAAGTCGAGTCGGAACTGATCGAACCGCAGGAAGCTGCCCTGCAGGGATTGCCGGGACTCAAGGAGCTCAACGCGTTCGCCAATGCGGGCGGGAGCTTCATCGGTCTGCGCTTCAACGTCGGCACCGACATGCGTGATGCGATGATCGATGTGATCAGCCGCATGAACCAGCTGCAGTCGCTGCCGCGTGACGCAAATCCTCCGGTCATAACGCTGGGCGAAGACGGCGGCGGCGGTGCCAACCAGACGCTGAGCTGGTTCTTCGTGCAGTTGCTCCCCGGCACGCCCGGGCCGATCGAGAACTACCAGAAGTTTCTCGAGGACGTGGTCAAGCCGCGCATCGAGTCGGTGGCCGGGGTCGCGGTCGTCAACATCAACGCGAGCGCGCCCGAGGAACTGCAGGTGCGCTTCGATCCGTATCGCGCCGCGGAGCTCGGCGTCGAGATACCCGCGGTGGCGGCCGTAGCCGGATCGGCCAACGATACTTCGGGCGGCTACGTCGAAGTCGGGCGGCGCGACTACGCGTTGCGCTTCGCCGGGCGCTACTCGCCGCAGGATCTCGGCGAACAGATCATCGCCTGGCGTAACGGCAGCCCGGTGCGCCTCAGGGACATCGCCACAGTCGAAGTACGGCGCGGCGATCGCGAAAACCTCGCGATGCAAAACGGCAACCCGGCGATGGGGCTGCAGATCATCAAGGAGAGCGGCGCGAACGTCCTCGACACCTTGGGCGCCGTGAAAGAACAGATTGCGGAACTGCGCGACGGACCGCTCAAGGAGATGGGACTCACGATCCAGCAGTCCTTCGATCCTTCGCTCTTCATCAACCAGGCGATCAACCTCGTCTCGAGCAACCTGTTCGCCGGCGTGCTGCTGGCGCTCGGGGTGCTGTGGCTGTTTCTCAGGCACACGCGCGCGGTGATCCTGGTCGGGCTGACGGTGCCGATCTGCCTGCTGGCGACCTTCATCACCCTGCAGCTCACCGGCCGCACGCTCAACGTGATTTCCCTCGCCGGCCTCGCGTTCGGCGTCGGCATGGTGCTGGATGCGGGCATCATCGTGCTCGAGAACACTTTGCGCCTGCAGGAACGCGGTGAGCTCCCCAACGTCGCTGCCAGCCGCGGCACGCAGGAAGTGTGGCCGGCGCTGCTCGCCTCGACCATCACCACCGTCGCGATCTTTCTCCCGGTGCTGTGGCTCAAGGATGCGGAAGGCCAGCTGTTCGCCGACCTGGCGCTGACGATTTCGATCGCGAACGTCATTTCGATGATCGTCGCGGTCACGGTCGTGCCCGTAGTCGTGGCCCGCTGGGTGAAGCCGCCTCCGCTGCGCGCGGAGACCAAGGAGAAGTCCGACAGGTTTGCACGCCGCATCGTCGCCCTCACGGATGGTCGCGCGCGGCGGCGCTTGCTGATCGCCGGGCTGATCAGCGCCCCGATCCTGCTCAGCTGGCTGCTGCTGCCGCGCCTGGACTACCTGCCGCCGGTCAAGCGCGCTGCGATCGACGGATTCCTGCAATTTCCTCCCGGCGCGAGCGTCGACACCATCGATCGCGAAATCGTGCAGCCGATCGCACAGCGGATGCGTCCGTACATGGAAGGCACGAAGGAGCCGGCGCTGCTCAACTACTACGTCCTGGTGTGGCCGGGTGGCGGCGGCACGATCGGCGCCCGCGTGAAGGACCAGTCGCAGCTCCCCGAACTCGAGCGCCTGCTCAAGGAAGAGATCCTGGTGGGCTTCCCGGACATGGAGTCGTTCGTCGCCGAGGGGAACCTGTTCGGTGGTTTCGGCGATGGGCGCAACATCGATCTCATGCTCCAGTCGGCCGACGTCGCAGCCCTGTTCCCGGTGGCGCGCGCCGCCATGGAGGAAATAGAGAAGCGCATGCCCGGAGCACAGGTGCAACCGTGGCAGGGCCTCGAAGCCGCCGAGCCGGAACTGCGGGTGACCCCGGATGATCGCCGGCTCACGGAAGCGGGCTGGAATCGGGCCACCGCTGGCAGCGTGATCCGGGCCATGGGCGATGGCCTGTGGATCGGCGATTACTTCGACGGCAACAAGCGCCTCGACGTGATCCTGCGCGCCGAGGGCTGGAAGAATCCGGAGGAACTCGTGAGCGTGCCGCTCGCAACGCCCACGGGCGGCGTGATGCCGCTCGGTGACCTGATGTCGGTCGAGACCAAGGTCGGCCCTGGTGGCCTGCGGCGCGTCGATGGCAAGCGCACCGTATCGCTCGGTATTTCACCGCCGCGCACGATGTCGCTCGAGGAATCGATCGAGATCCTGAAGCGCGACATCGAACCGGCGATCAAGAAGATGTTGCCGGCGGACGGCAGCATCCGTTACGGCGGCAGCGCCGACAATCTCAGCAACGCGATCACCAACATGGGTCAGAACTTCGCCTTCGCGGTGCTGGTGCTGTTCCTGATCATGGCCGCGATGTTCCGCTCGGTGCGGGACAGCCTGCTGGTAGTGCTCACGATTCCGCTCGCGACCGTGGGCGGCGTGCTGGCGCTGCGCGCACTCAATCTCATCAGCTTCCAGCCGCTCGACCTGCTCACGATGATCGGCTTCGTCATCATGATGGGACTGGTCATCAACAACGCGATCCTGCTGGTCGATCAGACCCGGGCCAGCGAGCGAGCCGGGCTCGACCGGCGCGAGGCCGTGGTGCAGGCGATCCAGCTGCGCATTCGCCCGATCTTCTGCAACACTGCCACTTCGCTCGTTGGCATGTTGCCGCTCGCGATAGTGCCAGGGCCGGGCAGCACGCTCTATCGCGGCCTGGGCGCGGTCATCGTCGGCGGCATGACCGTGAGCACGGTGTTCACGCTGCTGCTGTTGCCGGCACTGCTGCGGCTCGGTGAGCGCGAGCCCGATACGGAAGTGCAGCCGGCCCGCAAGCCCATCCCACCCAGGCTCGAGCGTGTCGCATGACGGCGAGGAGCACTGTGATGAAACTCAATAGCGTAATGACCGCAAGTCTCGTCGTGATGCTGTCGTGCGCGTTCGCTGCCACGGCGCAGGAAGAAAATGCGCCGGCGCCGGCGGTGAAGGTCGGCAAGGCCAGCAAGCAATCGATCACGACCACGATGACGGCAACGGGAACGGTGGTGAGCCGCAACGATGCACGCATCGCGGCGGAAACGCCTGGCCGCCTCACCTGGGTGGCGGAACCGGGAACCCAGATCGAGCGCGGCGGCCTCATCGCGCGCATCGACGATGCAAACCTGAAACTGCGCCTGCGCGAAAACGACGCCACCATCGCCCGCCTCGAAGCGAACCGCAAGTATCAGGACTCGCAAGTTGCGCGCTTCCAGCGCCTCATCGAGCAGAAGATCGCTTCTCAGGCGCAACTCGAAGAGACGGTGGCCCAGCGCGACATGACTGCCGAAGAGATCAACCTGGCCCGCGTGACGCGCGACCAGACGCTGCACGATCTCGAGCGCGCGCGTGTCACCGCGCCATTCGCGGGGCAGGTCGTGGAGCGGCTGCATCAACTGGGCGAGTTCGTGGCCGCCGGAGGAGAAGTGGCGCGGCTGGTCGACACCGGCCACGTCGAGGTCCGGGCGCAGGCTCCCATGCAAGTGGCCTCATTCGTGCGCAGCGGTAGCGAAGTGCGCGTCGTCGATCACGCCGGTCGCGAAGTGCGCAGCCCGATTCGCGCGGTGATCCCGGTGGGCGACGAGCGTTCGCGTCAGATGGAGGTCAGGGTCGCCCTGCCCGACGGCATGTGGCCGATCGGATCGCCGGTCAGCGTCGAGTTGCCGACCAGTTCGCCCCTGACTGTAGTCGCGGTGCCCCGCGATGCAGTGATACTGCGCAACGACGATGCTTACATCCTGCGCGTCACGCCCGGTGGCAAGGTCGAGCGCGTGCCGGTGAGCACCGGGATCGGCAGCGGCGGCCTGATTGAAGTGAAAGGGAAAGTGTCGGCGGGAGACCGCGTGGTGATACGCGGCGGAGAACGCCTGCAACCCGGCCAAAGCGTGGCTGTGATTGCCGAGGGCTGACCCTCTATTTCTTCGGCAGGATACCCAGTAGACGTCCGAACCAGGAGCGCCGGATCAGAGTCGAATTTCCGTCGACTTCGCTGCTCTGATTGTGGCCCTGCGCCCATTCGCGCCAGCGCTCGCTGCGCCGGTCGCCCCCGTAGAAGGGGTAGTCGGTGCCTTGTGGGCGAACCCGCGATCCATTCTTGCTCATAGGTGATCCAAGACTAACCGCCGCGAACTGAACGCATCTTGAATGATGTGGACACGGCGCGTTCGACCAAGTCGTGGAACTCACGAGGCCATCACAGGTGACATAAGCGATGCTGTGGGCCGCGCACCACAGTATCCGTGCCAGCGCGCGACGAGTGGAACGCACCTCCCGTATGCGACGCCAGCAAGTGTGCGCGGCCGCACACGCGGCCGGAGTCAGCCGCTGCTGTGCAGGCCCTGGGAAATGCCGCTGATGGACGCAAGCAGGGCCTGGAACTGCTCGTTGTCGCGTCGCTCGGAGCGGCGCCAGCGCTTCAGCAGGTCCACTTGCATGAGGTGCATCGGGTCGACGTACGGATTGCGCAGCAGGATCGAACGCTGCAGAGTCCGGTCGCCGTCCAGCAGCTGGGTGGTTCCCTTGAGCTGCAGGATCAGGCGGCAGGAAAGCTCGAATTCGCTGCGAATCTGCGCGAAATAGCCCTGCAGGCGGGCTTCGGCGAGCTCGTTGTAGAACGCCGCGATGCCGAGGTCGGTCCTCGCCAGCATGGCCTCCACGTCATCGAGGAAACTCGCAAAGAAAAACCAGCCGCTGCGCATTTTTTCCAGCACTTCCCGCCCGTGCCGCTCGAGCACCGCCTGCAGCCCGCTGCCGACGCCAAACCAGCCCGGCAGCATGTGACGCGACTGCGTCCACGCGAACACCCACGGCACGGCCCGCAGCGATTCGAAATCGGTGCGCTCGCCGCGGCCTGCCGTGCGGCTGCCGACCTGCATTTTTTCGATCGCATCGACCGGCGTCGCCTGGCGGAAATACTCGAAGAAGGCCGGATCGTCAGTCACGAGCCTGGCATACGCCGCGCGACTCGTATCCGCGAGCGTCTGCATCACCTCGAGGTAGCGCGGATCCTCCGGCGACTCGTGCTTCGCCATAGTCAGCCCCATGGCATTGAAGGCGCGCTCGAGGGTGCGCATCGCAACCGGCCGCAAGCCATAGTTCTGGTTGATCACGTCACCCTGCTCGGTCACCAACAGCCGGCCGGTCACGGCCCCGGGCGGTGCACTGCGCACGAGGGCATCGATGCGGCCGCCGCCGCGGCTCAGCGAACCGCCCCGACCATGAAATACCGTGAGCGTCACGCCGGTGCCCGCCATTACACGCACCAGTTCCGACTGGGCGCGGTGCGTCGCCCAGCGCGCGGCGGCGATGCCAGCCATCTTGTTGCTGTCCGAATAGCCGATGAGCACCACCTGCTGATTGCCGCGCGCCTCCAGATGTCGCCGATACACCGGCTCATCCAGCAACCGGCGCATCACTGCGCCGCATTGCTCAAGTGCCTGCGTGGATTCGAACAGCGGCACGATGTCGAGCGGCACTTCACCGCTGCGCCGGTCGATGGCCTCTGCCCAGCGAGCCAGCAACAGCACCGCCAGCGCATCGTCCGAGCCGGTCGCGCCGCTGACGATATAGTCCCCGAGCGCGAGCCGGCCGTACTTGTGGCGGCATTGCATGATCGCTTCGAACACCCACAACGTGCGCCTGCCGACCGCATCGAGCGCGTCCAGCGGCCCCTGATCTCTTTCGAGCGCATCGCGCAGGCGCGCAAGCCGCTCCTCGGGACCGCGCGCGAACCACTGCTCGTCGCCCAGGCCCTGTGACAGCACCTCGTGGTGCACGTCGGTGTGCTGGCGTACGTCGAGCGTCGCCAGGTGAAAACCGAAGGTGCGGATCCGCAGCTGCAAGCGGCGCACCCCGTGATAGCCCGCGTGGCGCCCGCGATTCGCCAGCAGGCTCGCGGCCACCAGATCGATGTCGGCGAGGAACTGCGCAGCGTTGTCGTAATGATTCGGCCCTGACTCGTAGGTGTTGCGCAGGCGTTCGGCAACCTGTGCCAGGAACACGCGATAGGCCATGCGATCGTGCCGCGCGGGTGTGGTCGCCTGCGCTGCGGGCAGGAGCGCCGCGTACTCCTCGATGCGCTGCTGCAGCGGCGCGGAAACGCCGACACGGCTCGCGCTCTGGCTGAGCTTGGCGGCGAGGCCCTGCACTTCGCTGAAGTAGTTGGAGATGATCAGCTGCTGATGGCGCGCCAGGGTCTCGCGAATCGTCTTGGCGTGCACCTCGGGGTTGCCGTCCATGTCCCCGCCCACCCAGGAGCCGAAGTCGAGAATGCACGGCAGGTCGACCGCCTCGGCAGCCGCACCGAATACGCTGCGGAGCGAGGTCTCGATCTCTTCGTAGAACGCCGGCACGATGCGATAGATGATCTCGGTGAGGAAGAACAGCACGTGTTCGCGCTCATCGGCCACTGTGAGCCTGAGCCGCGGATGCTCCTCGGTTTGCCAGGCGGTCGTGATCTCGGTGCGGATCCGGCCCCACACGCTCGCGAGTTCCTGCGGCGTCAGCGTCGGGTCGAGACGCATCATCATCAGCTGCGCGATCCGCTGCTGCTTGCGCAGTATCGTGCGGCGCGTGGATTCGATCGGGTGCGCCGTGAATACCGGCTCGATGCGCATGCTGCGAATCAGGTCCAACACCTGCTCGAGCGTCAGTCCCTGCTGCTTGAGACGCAGCAGGGAATCGCCGACTCCCTGCGGCTGTGGCGCGTTCTGGCTGATGAAGTACTGCCGCCGGCGGCGGATACGGTGAACCTTTTCCGCCAGGTTGACGACCTGGAACCAGGTGGCGAATGCGCGCACCAGGTCGCGGGCGAGTGCCGTGGGGCGGTCCCTGGTCCGGTTGATGAGCTCGTCGGCGCCGCCCGGCTCACCCTCGCGACGTGCGATCGCCGCCACGCGATCGCCCTCCACGACACGGAACAACTCCTGCCCGCCCTGCTCGCGAATGATCTCCCCAACCAATGCGCCAAGGGCGTGCACGTCCTCCCGCAGGGCCGCATCTTTGGGGGCGAATTCGATGTCGTGACGGTGCATAGCGAGGCCGCGCATCATGCCACGGCCGGTGCCGGGCGCAAAAAGCAGCCCCGCCAACCACGCCCCGGCGCCTGGCAGGTGGTGCCAGGACCCGCACCGTGCTACCGTATATCTTGGTACATATGTACATTGGTGCAACATGACGGCGACGGGCAAGCCAGGTGTCGAGCGCGTGCAGACCGGGATCCGCATCGAAAAGCGGCTGCTGAAGGTGCTGAAAGCCCTGGCCGAATACCGGGACCTGAGCCTGGGCGATCTCATCGAAGGCATCGCCCTGCACGCGCTCGAGGGCAAGGCGCCCTTCTCCGCAGCCACACTGGCGCAGGTGCGCGACCTGCGGCGCATCTACGGCCTGGAGCTGCGGGCTGCGGATAGTCATCGGCTACGCGAGCGCGCCGGGAGGGCCTCGTGACGGACCAGGAATTCCTCGCTGCGCTCGAAGACTGCACTCTGCCCGCCGCTGCATTCCGGCATCGCGATCACCTGCGCGCGGCCTGGGCCTATCTCGAGAGGATGCCTTTCGGTACCGCGCTCGACCGCATGCGCTCCACCCTGCAGCGTTACGCACGCAGCCAGGGCAGCCCTGACCGTTACCACGAGACCGTCACCGTGGCCTACATGTGCCTGGTGCAGACTCACCGTGAATTGAATCCCGCGGACCGCTGGGACGATTTCGTGGCGCGCAACCCCGAGTTGTTCGTGTCGGGTTTGCTGTCGAGCTACTACGATCGCGCCACGCTCGCGTCGCCCCTGGCGCGCCGGGTTTTCGTGCTGGAGCCCCGCACTCTGCCGTAGGATTGGCTCGCCCTTACGGCCGAGATTTTCCATGCTGCAACACGTGGCGATTTTCCTGCTGGCGGCCGTGATCGCCGTGCCGTTGTTCCGCTGGCTGGGGCTGGGATCGGTGCTCGGCTACCTGGCTGCCGGCATCGCGCTCGGGCCCTGGGGACTCAAGCTCAGCGGTGAAGTCGAGCAGGCGATGGACCTCGCCGAGTTCGGCATCGTGCTGTTGCTGTTCGTCATCGGGCTCGAGCTGCAACCGTCGCGCTTGCGCGTGATGCGCCGTCCGGTCTTCGGACTTGGCCTGGCGCAG
>DASQOO010000086.1:0-7846 GCA_035644435.1 Steroidobacteraceae bacterium
CAGCAGCACCACGATGGTCGGATAAAAGATCATGGCGAGCGTCGACAGCGCGGTGACGCCGATGACCGCGAAGCTGGTATTGCGCTCCGAGCGCTCGTCGCGTGGCAGTGTCGCGCTGATGGCAAGCGCCGCCGAGACTCCACAGATCGCCACCGCGCCGCCAGTCAGTACGCCGAACGCGCGCCCTTGTCCGCTGGCACGGGCAACGATGATCCCGAACAGGATGGTCGTAATCACACCGCACCCGACCAGCAGCAGCGGACCGACGCCCATCGCGTGAATGTCGCCGAAGGTGATACGCAGGCCGAGCAAGGCGACGCCCACGCGCAGCACGACGCGTGAAACGAATTCGATGCCGGCATCCAGCCGGGGCGCATCACGCAGAAAGTTGAGCGCGAGGCCGAGCAGCACCGCGAACAGCATCGGCGGTCCTCCGTAGTGCTCGGAAAGAAAGCCGGCCGCCGCGGCGATGGTGGCGCACACGAGCAGCCCGGGCACGAGCGCCCGCACGTCGTTCATGGTCATGCGATCTCCCCCAAGTCAGGGCCGCTTGTAGATCACGCCATCTTTCATCACGAACGCGACGTGCTCGAGCACCTCGATGTCGCGCGTGGGATCGCCCGGCACGGCCACCAGATCGGCCAGCATGCCCTGGCGAATGTGCCCGACGTCCTTCTCACGACGCAGGATCTTCGCGTTGGTCGCCGTTGCGGCCGTGAGCGCCTGCACGGCGGACATCCCGTCACGAACCATCCACTCGAGTTCCCGATAGTTCGTGCCGTGCGTGAAGACACCGACATCGCTCCCGCAGCCGATGGTCACTCCCATCTTCATCGCAGCCTTGAAGGCATCTGCCGCTTGCTGCATTCCGGGAGTGGGCGGCGACGTGCCCGCCTCGTAATGCTGAAAGTACTGGGCGACCGCCTCCTGGGCGGTAAGAGTTGGCAGGTAGGCGACGCCATGCGCCGCCATCAATTTGAACGTCTCCTCGGTGCCGCCGTAGCCATGCTCGATGCTGTCGACGCCCGCGAGCACGGCACGGCGCATGCCTTCCGCAGTCGCCGCATGAGCCGCTACCGGTCGCCCCGATGAATGCGCCGTTTCAACGAGGGCCTTGAGCTCGTCCTCGCTGAAAGTGGGTTCGGCGCTGCCGCCGGGACCCCAGCGGTAATCCGCGTACACCTTGATCCAGTCCGCCCCACGACCTGCCTGTTCGCGCACGGCATGAATGACTTCAGGAACGCCGCTGACTTCCTCGGCGCCCTGCGGTGTGCAGCAGATGTCCGGACGCACGCTGCGCGGCGCGGGCCCGTAGGTGCCGGTCGCCACGATCGCGCGTGTCGCGACCAAAAGTCGTGGCCCCGGAATGAGGCCGTCCTCGATCGCAAGCTTGAGCGACACATCCGCGTAGTCGGCACCTTCCGTGCCGAGATCCCGAAGCGTCGTAAATCCCGACAGCAGTGTGAGTCTCGCCTGCACACCCGCGCGCAACGTGCGATAGCCAACCGGTTCCTTCAGAACCTGGTCGTCCCACACGGTCTCGTTGTAAGGGTGCAGGAACAGGTGCGAGTGCAGGTCCATCAGGCCCGGCAACAAAGTCATGCCCGGCAGGTCGACGACGCTCGCGTTCGCGGGGACCTGCAGCGACTTCTCCGGTCCCACGGCGAGAATGCGCTTCTCCTTCACGACCACAACCCAGCCGGAATGTGCCGGTTCACCCGCCGTCCAGACCTGGGCCGGGCGCAGGACCTGCACGCCCGTGGTGCTGTCCGCCGCGTGAGCACCCCAGGGCGTCAGAAGTGCGACGACACTCACGCAAAGCAATTTCAGATGCTGGGATGGCATGTGCGCTCGCTGCAGATAGTTATTAGGGCAACCGCAACGCCTTCACCTGGCGTCAGGGAATTGGCCCGTGATCGACCAGGTGGCCGCGCTCGGTATGCTGACAGGCATCGGCTGGCTGCTGCTCCGCGCCCCCCACCTGGACTCTATATAAGAGTAGCGATGTAGTCCGCCGGCAGGCCGACTTTGCGGCCCACGGCTCGCAGTTTCTCGGCGTACTCGGGATTGTGCTCGCTGGCCGAAGGCGGCCGCGGAAGGTTGTAGCAAAGCGCTGCAACCACACCGCCGTTTGCAAGCTGCACGAGGACGGGCTGCGGCTCGTAGGCTTCGAGACTCGGCTCTGAGTAAAGGCGCTGCAGTTCGGGCACTGTCAGCGACATCACCAGGCCATAGGCGCGCGCCGCACTGCTCGGCACGAGAGCCGCGCGTTTCCCAATGCGCAGAGCGAAGCCATCGACCCAGGCGAGTTCAGCAGCCTGCGGGGCCATGCCCTTCTCGCGCAACAGATCCTGATCCATGAAGAGACCATAAAAAAACACATCGGCGCGCCGACTCGGCATTGGCTTCCTCCAGGGACCGGCGCTACGCGACCTGTGCCACCAGTTCGATTTCGACGCAGGCGCCCAGCGGAATCTGCGCGACGCCGAAGGCGCTGCGCGCGTGCCGGCCGCGCTCGCTCGATCTCTTCATAGGGATTCACAGGTCACTCCCCTTCTCTGCGTCGGTGCTGCACGTAATGGAACTCTACACGGGGCATGAAGTCACGCTGTGCATACCTGTCGGAATTCGCTCGCATCGAACGTCCTTGCAGCGAAGCGGCCCGATCGGTTCACCATCAAAGGCTTAGGAGTACCTGCGCAATGCAAAAGATCACACCGTTCCTGTGGTTCGACGACCAGGCCGAAGAGGTCGTGAAGTTCTACGCCTCGATATTCAAGAACTCGAAGGTCGGCAAGATCGCGCGCTACGGCGACGGAATGCCTGGTCCGAAAGGCCAGGTCATGACGGTCGCGTTCCAGCTGAGCGGGCAGGACTTCATCGCGCTGAACGGCGGACCCACCTTCAAGTTCACGGAAGCCGTGTCGTTCATGGTGAACTGCGAGACCCAGGCGGAAGTGGATGAAATGTGGGAAACGCTTTCCGCCGGCGGCGAAAAATCGCAGTGCGGCTGGCTCAAGGACAAGTTCGGCCTGTCGTGGCAAGTCGTGCCCGCCGTGCTCGTTGAATTGGTGAGCGACAAGGACCCCAAGAAATCCCAGCGGGTCATGGAAGCGGTGCTGAAGATGACCAAGCTCGACATCGCGACCCTCGAGCGCGCATACGAGGGAGCGTAGCGCAACTCATCAGGTGGCGGCTGGCTTTTAGTTGACGCCCACGACGGGGCTGTGCGTGAATGCCCGCAGATAACGATCGACGGTGGGGGGAATCGCCGTTATGTCAATCTTGCGGCTTGCATGCATCCAGGGATCGGCGTGGCTCCTCACGCTGCTGCTCACTGTAACGCTCGCCCACGCGGCGCCGCCCCCCAAGACCATTCTCGTGGGCACGGTGAAGCTCAAGTTCTGCAACGCGGACTACGAGGGCTATTGCGGGTCGATCAAACAGCCGCTCGATCCGACGGGCGGCGTCAAGGACTCGATCAACGTCGGCTTCGAGTACTACCCGCGACACGATCAGACACGGCCGGGACTCGGCACGATATTGCCGCAGGAAGGTGGGCCTGGTTATTCCTCGACCGGTACGCGCGACGCCTACATCAATATCTTCGAGCCGTTGCGCGACCGTCGCGACGTCCTGATCGTCGACAAGCGCGGCACGGGCACTTCCGGGCCCATCGATTGCCCGGAAATTCAGACGGGTGATCCCAATGATCCCGCGGGACTGAAGGCCTGCGCCCAACAGCTGGGGCCCAAAGCATCGCTCTATGGCACGACGCTCGCTGTCGGTGACATCGTGGCGGTGCTCGATGCGCTGCAAATTTCCGAGGTCGACTACTACGGGGACAGCTACGGAACCTACGTCGGCCAGGTATTCGCGGCCCGCTATCCCAACCGCCTGCGCAGCATCATCCTCGATAGCGCGTATCCGGTGCGCGCGCCGGATGTCTGGTTCCCGACTGATTGGGAGACCGGGCGGGACGGTCTGGACCTGGTGTGCGCACGCTCACCTTCGTGCCGCGCGCTGGGAGGCAAGTCGACGCCGCGAATCGAAGCGCTGTTGAAGGAGCTCAGGCGCAAGCCGATCAGCGGTGTCGCACCGGACTCCGACGGGATACCCACCGAAACCACGGTGGACGTGTCGATGTTGTTCCTTCTCATGACCAACCTCGGCGCCTCGCCCCTCACGTATCGCGATCTCGATGCGGCCGCGCGCGCGTGGTTCGATTCGCACGATCCAACCCCGCTCCTGCGCCTGGCGGCGGAATACAACACGCCATTCGTGTCCGACCCGGCCGATTTCAGCTACGCCCTCTACCAGGCGGTGGTCTGCGGCGAGTATCCACTGCACTACGACCTGAACGCTTCGCCGGCACAGCGGCGCAAGCAGTACGACAAGGCAATCGCGGATGCGCGCGCGAATCGGCCCGATCTCTTCGCCCCGTTCACGATCGACGAAGCGCTCGCGTCCAACGCCAACTTCACACCCCTGGCAACCTGCCTCGACTGGCCCAAGCCCTTGCCGGCTTACCCACAGGGCGATGCACTGCCTGCGCATCCGGTATTCCCGGCCGTGCCAACGCTGGTGCTGTCAGGAGATCTGGATTCGGTCACTTCACCGGAGGACGCCAAGCAGGCGGCGAGCCAGTTCCCGAACGTCGTCCATTTGTTCGTGCCGAACCTCACCCATGTCACCGCCTGGACGTTCAGCGACGTCGCCCTGCTCCCGGACGGTGGCGATCTCACTCACTGCGTGCAGAGAATCGTGCGCCGGTTCGTGGTGCAACTCTCGCCAGGCGACACGAGCTGCATTCCAAAAGTGCGCCCGATTCGCACGCCTCCGCAATTCGCCGACCATGCAGATGAGCTCGCTCCTGCCGAGGCGCTGAAGGGCAACGAAGCGAAGCCGCGCGAGCTCAGGATCGCTGCGGCCGCACTGGAAACCGTGGGCGACGTGTTCGCACGCTTCCTGGTCACGTTCGGCGTCGGCGGCGGATTGCGTGGCGGTGAATTCACCTACGAGATCACGCCGGACGGCTATGACTTCGTACTGGATCACGTGCGCTGGACTGAGGACCTGGAGGTCTCCGGCACGATCACCTGGAGCATGAACACCGACGATGTCCTCGCCAACGTCAAGCTGTTCCAGAATGGCCGGCGCATCGGGCGTCTCGACATCGAGTGGGATGACGGGCAACGCAACGCGGTCGCGTCCATCTCCGGGAATATCGGCGACGCGAGCGTCAAGGCGAGGCGCATCGCGCCCTAGTTGCGCACTCGTCGATACACCAACAGTTCCTGGCGACTCGATGGTGCACGCGAAACCGCGTTCCCCAGATCACTTCACCGATTACGATCCTGCCTCGCAGCGGACCGCGTGCGTCGAGCATCGCCTGCGTGTATGCCACGTCGGGATACGCCATCGCCTCAGCGCCGGGCCGCACCCGACTTCAATCGCACATCGGCCATGCTGAAGGAATGCGTGTAGCTGTCCCTGCCGCAAGAATGAAGGCAATCAGCTGGATCACGCAATCCCGGGTGCGCGTTCCTGGCGCACTCGGAACATCAACGCGAGCCCGGCCACTAGCAAGATGATGAGCGAGGCAAAGCCCGCGCGCTGGCTATTGAATGCGCGCGTGAAAGCCGCCACAAGGGCGTGCCCGAGGAAGGCCGTCGCCGTGCCCGACAGCGCGTACAGGCCGAAGAACTGACTCATCGTCCCAACGGGTGCAATGCGCGCCAGCATGGTACGGCTGGTGCAGAATGCAGCGGTGATGGTAATCGCGAGCACCATGAAAGCAATGAGATACACGACTTCGGGCAAGGTTTGAAAGTACGGGAACGACCAAAGCGGACCTGTTGTGGCAGCGTCGTACGGGAACGCGAACAGAATCTGGTGCGGCGTCGTCGATACCGCGGCGACCATACCCACACAGCTCAGGCCGACGCTGATCTCGATGGCACGCTTGGAGCCAAGCTTCTGGTCAAGCCAGCCACCGATGAAACCGCCGGAAATGGAAAATGGCGCCAGGAGCACGGCGAATATCAGCACGTGCACGAGATCCCATCCGAACACACCCGCGGCATAGATGCCGCCGTACGCCAGGATTGCGACCTTTCCGTCGGTGTACAGCATGCGCGCCAGCAGGTAGAGCGCGACGTTTGACAGCCGTCGTGCGCGCTTGATGGTGAGCCAGAGCTGTTCCACGCCTTCGTGTACCGCGCGACCCATTGACACACCGGTCGCGGGACGATCCGGCGTCCACAGCAACAGCGGCGCGATGAATATCAGGAACCACGCGCCCGCCACCGGTCCGGCGATGCGACTGTGTTCATAGGCGGCGGGATCGAGGCCGAACCGCGGCTTGTCGGGCAGCAGGCCACCGATGGTCACACCCGATGCCGGCAGCGCAACTCCGAACAGCATCACGATCATCGCGGTGAGAGTGCCCAGATTCCCGATCGCAATTCCGATTCCCGACAGAACTCCAACGCGAGCCGCGGGCGCGATCGAGGCCAGCATCGCGTTGTGGAACACCTCCGTGAACTGGAAGCAGCTCGCCAGGATGACGATCAGCAGCAATATCGCGCTGATGGGAAGCCCGCCCTGCGCTCCGGGCATCGCATACCAAAGCGCGAAGCAGCATGCCGACATGGTCACTGCGATGGCCGCGAGCCAGGGCTTTCTCGGGCCGGTTCGATCGGAGATCGCGCCGAGGAGCGGTGCCAGTAGCGCCACGCACACGCCGACGATCGTGTTGGCGAGACTCCACGCTTCCTGGCCGCGCACCGGGTCACCGATCACGACGTTGGCGAAGTACGGCGGGAACACGAACACATACACCAGGCTGATGTATGGCGAGCGCGCGAACTCGAACAGGGCCCAGGAAAGCTGGCCGCGCAGGTCGGCGGCCTTTTCACCGGTCGCGGAAAGCTGAGTGTCGCTGCTCTGCAATTCAGGCGATGGTGCGATCGCGGATGTCACGGGCAGCCGTCAGGATCCTGGGGGGAATGACCATGACGGCTGCGCACGTGAAGCGGTTGAGGCCAGGTCAACCGCGACATCTGCGGGTGGGAAGTCCACTCTCAGAAGTTGTACTTGAACCTCAGCCCGTACTGGCCCGGCGGCGCGGCATAGTAGAGCGTCGCGTTGTTCTGGATACCTGCAATGTATTCCTTGTCCGTCAGATTCGTGCCCCACAGCACCGCCGACCACTTGTCGGAGTCGGGTGTCAGCGACAGCTGCGCATTGACCAGGTCGCGTTCCGGCAAGGTTTCCAACGGCGTATCCCACAGCGCCGCCTGCGTGGCATCGACATGCGAATAATCGACGCGCGGCGTAAGGGTGAGATTGCCGAGCCTGATGCCGTACTGCATGCCGATGTTGCCGGTCAGCTTGGGCGCAAACGGGATCTCCGCGCCGGACAGGTTCACGACGTTGTTGGGTGGTGTAAGAAACGGATCCTGGACGTCGTTGAAATCCCCGAGCTGGCTTTCCGAGTACGCGACTCCAACGTCGAGCTGGAATGCACCGAAGCGCGCCTGGCCGCTCAGCTCGACACCCCACAGGTTACTGTTGGTGTCTGCGTTGCGGTTGGTGGGGAAGTTGAGCGCGCCAACCGCTTCGGCGAAGTTCGCCTGGTAGTCCTTGAAGTCCTCATAATAAAGCGTGAACTGGGTGTTGAACTGGTCGTTCGCCCAGCGCGCCTTCCACCCGGTCTCATAGTTGATGACCTGCATCTCATCGTATTGGAGGAACGGCGGGAAAATATTCACGCCACCGGTCACGTGACCTCGCGAGACGAGGCCATAGAGATACTGATTGGCGTTGACATCCCAGTTGAGCG
>DASQOO010000087.1:0-79292 GCA_035644435.1 Steroidobacteraceae bacterium
GCGGGAGTAGAGGGCTATCTGGAAGGCGCGATCTGGGAGGCGCACCCGAAAGATTGGGAATGGACCATGGGAGTGGATTTCTGGGGCGTCGTGCACGGAGTCCGTATTTTTCTGCCGATCATGCTCGAGCAGGACGAACCAGGGCACATGGTCAACACCGCATCCACAATGGGCTTAGTGCGCGGCGTCAACATGTACGGCATCGCGAAGCACGCGGTCGTCGCTCTGAGCGAGGCGGTGTACGGCGATCTGGTATTGCGCAAGGCAAAGGTCGGAGTCTCCGTTTTGTGTCCCGGGATGGTGAACACGCGGCTCTTTCATGGAAATCGTAATAGGCCGGCTGCATTGCGTGCTGAAGTTGACGCAGAGACGGCAGCAAAAGGCGAACAGATTCGTGAGCACTTTACCGCCCAGCTAATGCGGGCGACGGATCCGTCTGCAATTGCAGAGCTACTCATGACGTCGATCCGTGAGGAGCGCTTCTACATCCTGTCCGATCATGACTGGGACACGGATATCCGTCGGCGAGTGGACCAAATCCTTGCGCGAGCGAATCCGATTCTCGAGAGCACCGCGTACAAGGAATCGGACCTATCTGTCTGAGACTGAGCGGGGAAGATCGCAATGGTCGCTAGCGCAAAGACTGCGATTGTCACGGGAGCGGGGCGAGGCATTGGACGCGCAATTGCCTTGCGTCTGGCATCCGACGGATTCCGTGTCGCCGTAAATGACGTTGATGGCGTAAGTGCGAAGGCTGTAGCAAGGGAGATTGATCCGACACATGTGAAGGCCATTGCCGTCGTTGCTGACGTGACCAATCAGGCCGCATGCCGGAAGTTGGTAAAGGATGCCGTCGATGCCCTAGGGCCCCTTGGCGTGATGGTGTGCAATGCAGGCCTTGTTCAGATCAAGCCCATTCTGGAGCTCGCTCCCACCGATCTCGACCTCATATTCCAAGTAAATGTTTTCGGCGCTTTCTATTGTGTGCAGTCTGCTGCAGCACAAATGATTGCGCAGGGCGGCGGAGGCAAGATCATCAATGCCGCGAGCGTTGCCGGCCATGAAGCGTTTCCGATGGGTAGCGTCTACGCTGCGACGAAGTTTGCCGTGCGGGCACTTACGCAGGCTGCGGCTCGCGAGTTCGCGCAGCACGGAATTACTGTCAATGCCTATTGCCCCGGTGTTGTCGACACGGACATGTGGACGACTATTGATGAAACGCTCGGCCGCTATACGGGGAAGGCGCCCGGAGAGACCAAGAAGGATTTCTTGAAGCTTATCGCGCTCGGGCGAATTGAGACACCCGAGGACGTGGCGGGCTTTGTCTCGTTCCTGGCCTCGCGCGATTCGGATTACATGACCGGTCAGTCTGTCCTCTTCGATGGAGGAATTGCCTACCGCTAAGGGCGAGCTACCGGATCATGCTAACGCTCACTCTTTGCCAGCACTGTCTTGCTGGCCTCAAGAAAACGCGTGGTCGCTGCGGCGAGTTGCTTGCAGATCGCGGCATCGAGCTGCTTTGTAAACCTCACGGCAGCAACAGCGACGCCAATCGTTCCAATGACAGCCCGCGGGGTACGCAGGGCCGTCGAGATACCAATGATGCCCAGTGTGTGCTCGCCGCGCGAATACCCGAAACCACAGGCTCGGACCTTGGCGAGCTCTCTCTTGAGTGCCGGCCCCGATGCGATTGTGTTGACGGTGAGTCTCTCAAGCGTTGTTCGACGGAGGTAGTCCTCGAGAGCTTCGTCCGACATGTTGGCGAGCAGCACCTTACCGCCAGAGAAAACGTAGAGAGGCGCACGCTGTCCGGCGCGCAAGACCGGAAGCAGCGCTTGATTCGCGAGTTTCGACGCCACGCATTCTATCTCGTCACCCCGGCGTTCCGCGTAGGTAGAGGTCTCATTCAGCGCGTCCGTGACCTGGTCGAGCAGGGGGATAGCGACATCGCGCCACGAGTGCTGTGCACGGCGACGGTAGGCGAGGGAATTCACGGCTGGCCCGAGTGCGTAGCCGCCACGCTCGCTCTCTTGAGTCAGGTAGCCACGGTTACTGAGAGTCGACAGCAGATAGAACAAGCTGCTGTTCGGGATGCCAAGTCCCGCGGCGATGTCCCTGAACGTGGGAGCCGATTGCGACTCCGCCACGAATTCGAGGATATCGACCGCGCGGGTTGCGGATTTGACCTGGGTGTCTGAACCCTGTTTCGCATTCATGAAGCATACATATCAGATCTTCGAATTCGGTTCACGCTCTGTACCTGCACCGACAGTAAGAGGCCGCGGTTCAACCGCGTAACTTGATGGGCGTCATCGAGGCACGGCGCGAAGCGTTTTATCAGCGAGCCGCACAGACAGATCTTGCGCCTTTATGGACGGTGCTGAAGGGGCTGGTTACACGGCGGCCGGAATCCCCCGCGGTGCCGGCCTGTTGGCGATTCCGCGACGTGCGCCCCTTCCTGATTGAGGCGTGTGACTTGATCGGGACGGAAGAGGCCGAGCGGCGTGTGCTCATGCTCGAGAACCCGGCTCTTCACGGTCAAGCAAAGATCACGCGGAGCCTGTATGCCGGACTTCAGATCGTAATGCCTGGCGAAGTCGCTCGGGCGCACCGGCATGTTGCCTCAGCTCTGCGCTTTATTGTTGAGGGGTCTGGGGGCCACACAGCAGTCGATGGCGAACGCACGGGGATGTCACCGGGCGATTTCGTAATAACGCCCTCGTGGACCTGGCACGAACACGGCAATGACGGTGATGAGCCGGTAATTTGGCTCGATGGACTAGATGTACACATCGTAAATCTCCTTGATAGCAGTTTTCGAGAAGATGAAGGCGAACGGCCGAGTGCGACGACGCGTCCTACGGGGGCGTCGTTGGCAGAGGCTGCGCTGAACATGCTGCCCATCGACTTTGATCGCAAAGGGGGCACTTCACCGATCTTCAACTACCCCTACACGCGTACCCGCGAGGCGTTGGATGGGATCTCCCGCTTTCGCGACCCCGACCCAGCGTTCGGTTTCAAAATGCGCTACGTCAATCCGACAAATGGAGATTGGGCGATCTCGACGATCGCAACCTGGGCCCAGCTAGTGCCTAAGGGTTTCCACACCACGCCCTACCGATCGACCGACGGCACGATATTCGTTGTGATCGAGGGCGAAGGGTACTCACTCATCGGCGGGACGCGGTTTGACTGGGGGCCACATGACATTTTTGTGGTTCCGAGTTGGTGCGAAAGCATCCATATCGGCAACGCAGAAAGCATTCTGTTTGGGATTTCGGATCGTGTGGTCCAGGAAAAACTGGGTCTCTGGCGCGAGTCGCGCGAGGCGGCCAATTAGATGGCCAAGGTCTGCCTCTTTGACGACAACAGGCTTGGTCTGTTCGAGCAGGGAAGCGTGGTGGATGTGACTCCGGCTTTAGAGGTGTTGCCGCGAGTGTGTTGGCCATTTCCGAGTGCCGATTTGCTCGTGGAGCACTTGCCTCAGGTCGTAGATGCGGCTCGAAAGCTACTGCCCACCGCGCCGCGGTTATCGCCGTGTGCAGTAAGGCTTCGCAGTCCGGTGGCAAATCCGCCTAAGGTCATCGGTGCACCGGTGAACTACCTGCACCATCAACGCGAGGCGATTGCGGACGGTGGCATCAACTTTGAAAAGGACGTCAAAACCATCGCGCACTATGGCCTTTTCCTGAAGTCGTCCACGTCGGTCGTCGGTCCCTCGGCCGGAATTGAGATCAGGTTTCCAGAGCGTCGCACAGACCACGAGCTGGAACTTGTCGTCGTCATCGGCCGCGGCGGACGCGACATCGACGCGAATGCTGCACTGGACCACGTGGCCGGCTACGCGATTGGCTTGGACATGACCGTACGAGGCCCGGAGGACCGCAGCCTACGCAAGTCACTGGATTCCTTTAGCGTCGTCGGGCCGTGGCTCGTCACTCCTGACGAGTTTCGCCACCCCAACAATGTTGGCTTGGTCCTGCAGGTGAATGGGGCGATCAGGCAGAGCGCATCCACGAGCGATCTTATCTTCGATGTCGAACATCTGATTGAGTACGCCTCGGCGCATTACACGCTTTGTCCAGGCGACCTGATATTTACCGGCACGCCGGAAGGAGTGGGGCCAGTCAAGCCGGGTGACGTTCTCCACTGCTCGATCGAGGGTATTGGCGCCATGGACGTCCGTGTCCACCAACCGCCGGCCGGTACATAGCCCGTCTGCGCCGGCGTTGATGTATTCGGCGCACAACATGATCAGCCAGGTTCTTGACACGAACGAGATCTCGGTGCTTCATATACAAGAACTGGAATTTCATATACATGAAATACCGAAAGTTTCGCAAGATTTGACGAGAGATTCTGAGGGGGACCTCTATGCACACTTTCTTCCGCACATCGGTGCGCTTGTGGCTTTGCAACTTCATCCTGATCAGCCTCCAAGGGCCGGTTGCGTGGAGTCAATCTGTTGAGCCGCCCCAGACGGAGTCGGTGTCGGCGCTGGAGGAAATTACCGTCACCGCACAGAAGCGCTCTGAAAACCTGCAGGTGGTTCCGATCGCTATCAGTGCGTTTACATCAGATGAGCTGGGCACCTATTCGATCCGTGACCTGTCAGATGTAGCGAAGCTCACGCCAAATGTGACCCTTGATGCAGGCAGCTTCGCGGGTGGATCCCGTTCTGTGTTGTCTGCGTTCATCAGAGGTATCGGGCAGAGCGATTTTGCTTTCAACTTCGATCCCGGCGTCGGTGTGTACCTCGACGGTGTCTATCTCGGCCGAACCGTTGGCGCGAACGTAGGCTTGCTCGACGTCGAACGGGTCGAGGTATCCAAGGGCCCGCAAGGTACGCTCTTCGGCCGAAACACGATCGGCGGTGCGATCAACGTAGTCACGAGGGAGCCCAGTGACAAATTCAATTTCACGGGCGAGGTCACCGGTGGATCTTTCCAGCGCCTGGACGTAAATGCGTTTGCTGATATGCCGATCTCCGATACGGTGCGCAGCAGCCTCGCATTCTCAAGTCAATCCAGGGAGGGCTACCTCAAGCGCATTCCCTTCTCGATGGCTGGGTTCGTTGTTGATCCGAAATTTACAGCAAATACCTATGACTACCCGGATCGAGAGGGAGGCATTGGGCAGTGGGCTGCACGAGGCAAGTTGCACTGGCTTCCGTCCGATTCATTCGATGCCGAGTTAACCGCAGACTACTCGCGAGTTCGCGCATCGAATGCTCCACAGACCCTTATTGAGCCCGTCGAGGCGGGACTCCTGGCGCTCAATCATCTGTGCATCAATACACCGGCGCCCGTTCTCGGCGCCATCGGTCTCGGATTTGTGTGCGGTCCACGGAGTGTCATCGGCACATCGCTTGCTGGCGCAAATGTCGATGCTGATCCAAATAATGATCGCGCACTTTTTGATAGTCGATTCCTCACTGGGGATATCGACAAGTCGTACGCAACCGACAACAGCTTCGAGCACTCTGAAAACTATGGAGTCGGTCTGACCCTCAATTGGGACCTGTCGGGTGGTACATCGCTAAAGTCGATTACGGCTTACCGTGAACTAGACTGGGAAGCTGGTTCGGATCTTGATGGCTCGCCGCTCGAGATCCTGGCTGTCGACAATGTGCTGAAGCAGCATCAGTTTTCCGAAGAACTTCAGTTGGTAGGCAACTTGGTTTCGGACAGACTCAAGTACGTTGTTGGTGCGTTCTATTACGACGAATACGCCAAGACCAACGACTATGTTCCGATCGGTGGCAACCTCTTGCAGATCTACTCTCCTGACGATCTGAACACGACCGCCTGGGCTCTCTTCACGAACATCAACTTCAAGTTGACTGATCTCATCGGCCTTACAGTCGGTGGGCGGTATACGGAAGAGCGCAAGGACATTCTGGTCGAACAACAGGACCTCAACGCGCTCGCCTATAAGGCAGCGGGATGCTTTCCTGTGACCGACGCCTGCCGGATCGCCCTCGGGTTCCCCGATCCGGGCAATGCTTTGTCGTACGCGCCACCCACTCGCCCGAAGCGCACGTTCACGAACTTCTCACCCCGTGTAGGCGTCGAGTTCCATGTGGCAGAGGCGACGATGCTCTACGCTTCGTATTCCGAGGGCTACAAGACCGGGAGTTGGACCACACGCCTTTCGAACCCGGTCACCGAGCTCTCTTCCTTCCGACCCGAGGAAGCCACCACGTACGAGGTTGGTATCAAGTCCGGAAGTAATCGAGTCAGGGTCAATGCGGCCGCGTTCTTTACGGACTACAGCGATATTCAGCTCAACTTCCAGGAAGGCGTGTCGCCCGTCATCAAGAATGCCGGTGATGCAGAGATCTACGGAGCCGAGGTAGAACTCACTGCTCTGCTGACTGATGGGTTCACCCTACGCAGCGCCGCAGGCTATCAGCACGCCGAATATACGCACCTCGATCCAGGTGCACTGGGGATCACGCTTGATAGCAAGCTACCCAAGACGCCTGAGTGGATGTTCTCGCTTGCCCCTGAATACGAACTGCGCTTCTCGAATGGGACAGGGATGCGGTTCGTCGTGAACTACACACATACCGACTCTGTATTCAATGACACCGAGAACACGACGCTTATAGATCGGCCCGATGTCGACGATTTGGGGGCGTCAGTATCGTTTTTGGCGGCCGAGCACTGGGAATTCACGGTCGGCGGCACCAATCTGCTGGATGAACGCTACTTGACTGCGGGCCAGGCGCAGGTCGCGGGAGGACTCTACTACGGGACGTACAGCCGACCGCGTGAGTGGTATGCGTCGTTCCGGTTCACTTTCTAAACGACGAGTCGACGCGCTGTTTTCGGTCCGGAGGGGCTAGATGCAACAAAGTAGCAGCCGCATTTCGACCAGTGCGGCGTCACCCTTCCGTGCCGAATACGGGCATTTCATCGGCGGGGAATGGTGTACGGGAAGCTCAGGAAAGACGATCGAGCAGTTCAACCCCGCCACGGGAGAGGTACTGGCGCGGATCCAAGCCGGCTCGCCCGAGGACGCCAAGCGTGCGGTCGATAGCGCTGCAGCGGCACTGCCCATGTGGGCACGATCAAGCGCCAAGGAGCGGCAGGACTTGCTGCTTGAATTTGCCCGACGACTACGCGCCCGCGCCGCGGACTATGCGCGCATGGAGTGCCTGAATAACGGCAAGACGATCACGGAAGCAAGCTACTGGGATATTCCAAAGTCAGCAGAGATATTTGAGTACTTTGCGGGCGCAGCCTATGGCCTGCATGGCGAGACGCACGACTACGCGGACACAGTAAGTCTCGTGCACCGCGAGCCGATTGGTGTAGTTGCACAGATCATCCCGTGGAATGTCCCCCTCCTAATGATGGCGGGCAAGATCGCACCAGCGATCGTGGCGGGTTGCCCGCTAGTGCTCAAACCCGCCGAGACGGTCTGTCTTTCCGTACTTGAGTTCATTTGTGAAGTTGCCGACCTGATTCCGAAGGGTGTCGTAAACATCGTGACAGGCTACGGCGCTGATGTGGGGGAGGCACTAGTCACGCATCCCGCAGTTCGCAAGGTTGCTTTCACCGGTTCGGTGCCGACTGCCAGACGGATCCTTCAATATGCGGCGACAAACATCATTCCACAAACGCTTGAGCTCGGCGGGAAGTCAGCGCAAGTGGTGTGTCCCAGTGCCAATATTGATGCGGCTGTGGAGGGTGCAGCCATGTCGACGGTGTTCAACAAGGGAGAAGTGTGCCTCGCCGGTTCGCGAGTGTTCGTTCATGAATCGGTACTCGACGAATTTACCGCGAAGTTGAAGGGAGTCATCGAGTCGATACGGATCGGCGATCCCCTGAATGCTGCCACCCAGCTGGGCGCTCAGGCCTCGAAAGCGCAATACGAAAAGATCCGCAGCTATCTCGAACTCGCACCGCGCGAGGGAGCAAGCGTCGTGACGGGCGGGGGAGTGGCGAAGATCGCCGGTTTCGAGCGCGGGTACTTCATACAGCCCACGATCCTGGGCAACGTTTCAAACTCGATGCGCGTTGCCCGCGAAGAGATCTTTGGACCCGTGACAAGCATTCTGAGTTGGTCGAGTGAGGCGGAGGTAGTCCGGCTAGTCAACGACTCGCCCTACGGCTTGGCTGGCGGTATTTGGAGTCGTGACGTTGGGCAGGCGCACCGCATCGCCCGAGAGATGCAAACCGGAACGATCTGGATCAATCGCTACTACAACTATCACGTCGGCATACCCCTGGGTGGTTACAAGCAGAGTGGGTTCGGTCGCGAGTTTGCCCACGACATTCTGCGTGATTACACAATCACCAAAGCCGTGGTGGTTTCTCTCGGCGACGGCAAGCTCGGTGTGTTCGGCTAGCGACTAGAGCGAATCGATGCACGCTCTCTTACCGACAACGCTCGTTGACTCCGATCCGCAATCGGATTGGAGGTGGAGTAGGGGCGGGGTAGTCCGATGTACTTGAAGAATGCCTGGCATGCCGCGGCATGGAGCGACGAAATCGGTCGATCGCTCTTGAGCCGAACGATATGTGAGGAGCCCGTGCTCATGTATCGAACTGAAAACGGAGATCCAATTGCGATCGGGAACATGTGCCCGCACCGCTTTGCGCCCCTCGATCGTGGCAAGCTCATCGGTGATCACGTGCAGTGCGGATACCACGGCATCCGCTTTGGGCCCGATGGCCGCTGCGTACTCAATCCGCATATTCCGCCTGTCAAGCCACAAACCATGCGCGTTCCCTGCTATCCACTTGCTGAGCGCTATGGCCTTGTGTGGGTGTGGATTGGCAAGCCTGAACTCGCGGATGCGAGCCTCATTCCCAACTTTGCCTGCCATGACGACCCGGGATTTCGTCGCATACACGGTGTGTTCGAGCTGAAGGCACACTACGAGCTTGTCACGGACAATCTGCTCGACCTGAGTCATGCCGAGTTCTTGCACGAAGGCGTGTTGTCGAGTGACGCGATTACGGCGAGCAAGCTCGAGATAGCTCAAGCGGGTTCTACCCTCTGGGCAAACCGATGGTGTCCCAACGGTGCAATTACTCCGGCGTGGGCAGCCGCATACGGCGGCTGGGACGCTCCGGTCGACCAGTGGCTATACATGCGCTGGGATCCACCGGCCACCATGCTCTTCGATGTGGGATTCACACGCGTCGGTCACAACCGTTCTGAGGGCATCTGGATGTACGGCACGGACATTCTCACGCCAGTTCATAGGACAACGACCCGCTACTTCTGGGCTTTCTGCCGAAACTACCGAACAACAGATCCAACGGTAGACGACTTCTGGCGTGCGTCCATACGAGTTGCCTTCGAGGAGCAAGACAAGCCAATGATCGAGGCACAGCAACAGATGATGGGCGATCGCAGATTGGACGAATTGAAACCGGTGATCATTGCAGGCGACGGAGCAGCTACGCGCGCGCGTGGAATGCTAAAGAAGCTGATGGATGCACAAGACACGTGGGCGCCTTCGCGCCCGGCGGGCAAGCCATTGCAGGAACTGCTGCGCGACGGCGCGGCGACTCGAATGCCGGTGGCGCCGGTCGTTTGAACTCGCACGGCGAAACGAAGCAATTGAAGACGGAGCGAATCATGCAAGCCGGCCAGGATTTGAATCCAGCCACATCTTCCAATGAGTTCTGGCGAGGTCTAAAGCCGATAGCAAGCGTCCTAAGGCGGCACGCGGCAAGTGAACTCTATGTCCCGGGAACCGACGACGAACGTCTTTATTTCCCGCTCAACGAGACGACCTTCACGCGGCCATTGATGCTCTCACGCTCGCAGAATCGATGGTGCGCTCCGTTGGTGGCCAAACGTGCAGGGCTCATCAATCGACATTACCACCCTCAACAAGTCCTCACGTTTACCGTCTCGGGCAAGTGGGGCTACCTGGAACACGACTGGACGGCGACGGCGGGCGATTTCGTCTACGAGCCCCCGGGTGAATCACACACCCTTGTTGCCTACGAGACCCCTGAACCGACCGTGATCTATTCCGACGTGACCGGCCCGCTCATCTGGCTGGATGAAAAAGGCGAGCCGTGCGGGTTCTTCGATGTCTTCACGTTCATCGAAATGGCCGAAGCACACTACGAAAAGGTCGGCTTAGGTGCTGACTACGTCAGGCAGTTTTTCCGTTGATCATGGCCACAGAAGTCAAGACCAAGTCGCTCCAGGATCTCATCGATTCGGTTCCGGATCTGGTGGACTATCTCTATAACGAAACACTCGCACCACATTTTCGGGCGAGAACCAGCTTGACGGCTGCCTTCATACCGCCTGAGTTCACAAACTGGCGCGATGAACAGCGCGCCTGGCGAGACACCGCGATCCTCTTTGATCAGTCTCACCACATGCCGGAGCTCTTCTTGCGGGGGCCCGACGCGTTTCGCCTGCTCAATCATCTCGGCATCAACAGCTTGGCGAACTTTGGCCCTGAGAGGGCAAAGCAGTTTGTCGCCTGTACTCCGCGTGGGCACGTTATAGGGGATTGCGTCCTCTACTGGCTCGGGCCAGATAGCTTCGAGCTCGTGAGCGGCATGGCGATCCTCAATTGGATTCAGTTTCATGCACAGACGGGGAGCTTCGACGTTACGGTCAACCGAGACGATCCCACGCCGTTCAATCCTACCGGCCGCCGCATCAAGTATCGCTT
The DNA here is from genome assembly GCA_035644435.1 of Steroidobacteraceae bacterium. GTDB lineage: Bacteria > Pseudomonadota > Gammaproteobacteria > Steroidobacterales > Steroidobacteraceae > DATBVX01. The sequence goes on from DASQOO010000087.1 coordinate 10,664, forward strand.
TCAGCTGGATGGCCCCAATGCGGAGAAAATCTTCAACGATGTCGTCGACGGAGATGCGCCGGAAATCCGCTTCTTTCACACCGCTCAATTGAGCATACGCGGTCTCGGCGTGCTAGCGCTGAGACATGGCATGGCCGGTCACCGGGGCGTTGAGCTTTCAGGTCCGTACGAGGAGGGACCGGCAGTCAGAGCGGCGATATTGGAGGCCGGCGAAAAGCACGGCCTGGTCCTGGGCGGTACGAGGTCGTACTTCAGCACCTTGTTTGAGAGTGGCTGGCTGGCCTATCCGTTGCCCGGCATCTACACGGGGCATGAGTTGCGCGGCTTTCGCGAATGGCTTCCCGCCTCGGGATGGGAAGCCAACGCTCAACTGGGTGGTAGCTTCTACTCGAAGAATATAGAGGACTACTACGTAACGCCGTGGGATCTGGGTTACGAACGCATCATGAAATTCGACCATGATTTCATTGGAAGAGCTGCACTGGAAAAAATGGCGCAGCAGCCCCACCGCACGAAGGTGACCTTGAAGTGGCATAAAGAGGATGTGTCAAAAGTCCTCGGCTCACAGTTCGAGCCGGGACCTCGGTACAAGGCAATCGAGTTGCCGGTGTCCTACTACGGCTTCCCACAATTCGATGAAGTTCGCAGTGAAGATGGCCAGTTGGTCGGGCTGTCATCGCATTGCGGGTATAGCGGCAATGAGTCCGCAATGTTATCGCTCGCGATGCTGAAGACTGAACATGCGACACCTGGGACTCAGGTCGTACTCATGTGGGGAGAGCGGGGCGGTGGCTCCCGAAAGCCGCACGTAGAGCGACACGAGCAAGTTCAGATTCGCGCGACGGTTGCCCCTGCACCATATTCCGAATCGGTGCGTCTGTTGAAGCGCGCGGCCCTTGGCCACTCTCCCTCCTAGAGGGCGCGCGGACAGTCGATTGGACGACCGACTGAAGGCCCATCAAGGACGGGTAGTTGTCGTGACTGGTGCCGCTCGCGGCATCGGCCAGTCGCTGTGTCGAGCGTTCGCTCAGAGTGGGGCGCGCGTCGTGGGCGTAGATCTCGAGAGCCTGCAGGAAACCGGGGCCCTGGTCCGTTCCGATGGTGGCGACTGGATGGAGGCGCTTGCGGATGTTGCGGAGCCGTCTCAGGTGGCGGCGGTGGCGGACCGGATCCTCGGTCACTTTGGACATTGCGATGTCCTGGTCAATAACGCCGGCATTTATCCGCTACAGCGATTCGAGCAAGCAACCTTTGAACTCTGGCGACGTGTATTGGCTGTCAATCTGGATTCGCAGTTTCTGTGCAGTCGCGCTTTCGCGCATTCAATGATCGAGCGCCGGTGGGGACGCATCATCAACATGACTTCTAGTTCGGTGCAGGTTCCGAACAGTAGCCTCTCCGCATACAAGGCGTCGAAAATGGGTGTGATCGGACTTACACGCGGTATGGCGGCGGACTTGGGCCCATATGGCATCACCGTCAATGCAGTCAGTCCTTCATTGACACGCACGCCCGGTGTACTGGAGAACCCAGCGATCAGTAACATGCTCGAAGGGATTGCACAGGTTCAGGCGATCAAGCGTATCGCGCTTCCGCAGGACATCACGGCTCTGGTTCTGTTTCTGGCCAGTCATGGCGCAGAGTTCATTACAGGGCAAACCATAGTGGCTGACGGAGGACTGACGTACTTCTGACTCGACTCCGTGAGGTGTGGGCCTTGTGCTTCAATGAAGTGTTCTCCGGCAAGCAAATCTCATAGCTAGAAACGCAGAATAATTGAGCCTCTATCTCTTCGACCGATTGCGGATCTGTGAAGTGAGGTCTGTCGACTTCGTCGGCACCAGCTCACGCGTCAGCGCGTCTCGTTGTCTACACACGAAGGACAGGAATGAAGAGCCAACAGATTTTTGATGTCGCGGGTCGTCGGGCGGTGGTTACTGGTGCCGCCAACGGATTAGGTCGGGCTTTCGCGACAGCTCTAGCAGACAACGGCGCCCTCGTCACCCTCGTGGATCGGAATGCTGAGAAGCTTGAGGGAGTGGTCACCGATCTGCGTAAAGCCGGCGGCAACGTATGGTCAGCAGTTGCTGACGTGGCGCAACGAGAGGAGCTCCACGAGTCAATCTCGGCTGCGGCAGAGAAGATGGGGGGCCTCGACGTCGCATTCGCAAACGCGGGCATCGGTGGAGATTTGGGGTTTGTGCTTCCGGACGGCTCCGCGAATCCAAGCGGGACGATTGATGGTCTTGAAGATCAAGCATGGCGCAGAGTCGTTGAGATCAATCTATCTGGGGCCTTCAATACGTTGGCCATCGTCGCAAAGCTGCTGAAGACGCAAGGCACCGGCGGCAGAATCATTGTGACCACATCGGTGTCGGCAACGATCTGTATCGGTTTTGTCGGAATGGCTTACAACGCAGCAAAGGCTGGCGCTCGTCATATGGCGAGGCAGGCAGCCAGGGAATTGGCGCCTTACGGCATCAATGTGAACTGCATTGCGCCCGCGAGCTTCATCACGAACATCGGCGCGGGAGCCATGGCAAAGCCGGAAGTGCAAGCGGCCTTCGCAAAACTTTCGCCACTGGGGCGTTGCGCGACAACCGATGAGATTCAAGGGCTGGCGCTGTTGCTCGCTTCGGACGCATCGAGCTTCATTACCGGTGCCGAGATTCCCATCGACGGCGGCGCGTCACTTGGCCTTGCGTAGTTAGTTTGACCCAACAAGGAGGGTCTATGAATTTTGATTTTGGACAACCGCTGACTTCAATTATCCAGATGGCCTATGTTGTTCAGGACATACAGGCCAGCATGAAGCAATGGGTCAGCTGTATGAACGTGGGTCCATGGTTTTATCTTGAGCGCTGGGGCGGGGATGAAGCGGTGTATCGCGGCGCGCCGTCCGAGACCGAAATCGCCGCTGCGATGGCATTTTCCGGCCACACCTTGATCGAACTGATTCAGCCTCTCGATGAAAAGCCGTCGGTGTACCGCGAGCTCATCCAGCGAACGGGCTATGGCTTCCACCATTTCGGCTTGGGTAGCAATGACTATGACGCTGACATCCGCAAGTACCAGCAGCGCGGATACAACTTGGCTTTTCAGGCTCGTGTTCCCACGGGTGGGCGAGTGGGCTATGTCGATATGAGAGGAGCTGTTCCGGGCTTCATCGAAGTGATCGAGAACGGGCCGGCGATGGAGCAGATTTTCACGCGCTTCTACAAAGGCTCCTTGAATTGGGACGGCAGTGACCCTATCCGACCTTTCATCTGAGAATCCGATCCAGAGAAACCACATCAGGTGGTCGGGAGTTTTGCGGGAGTCTGAACTGCTTTGCTGTGCTCAGTCGTGCAGCCGGCACCAGTCCCCGATCCATTCCGGCCGCACTCGCGGCGCCTTAATTCAAGAAAAGGTAACCCAACGGTGCGGCGGTCCGTGATAAGTTATCGATAATCGATTTACCCCCTCGGGGCCTCTTCCATGTGGATTGTGAGCCTGGCGCTGCGGCGCCCGTACACCTTCATCGTCCTGGCACTGCTGCTACCCCTGCTTGGAGCGGTGGTCATATTCGGCACACCCATCCGTGCGGGCATGGCGACCGACATCTTTCCGGACATCCGCATCCCGGTCATCGGCATCACCTTCTCGTACACGGGGATTTCGCCGGAAGAGATGGCCGGGCGCATCACGACCCCGATCGAGCGCTACGCGACCACCATCGTCAACGACATCGAGCACGTCGAATCGCAGACCTATCCCGGCGTGGCCGTGATCAAGGTGTTCTTCCAGCCGGGCGTGGACATCAATCTCGCCATGGCACAGGTCACTGCCTTCGCGCAGACCGCGCTGCGCCAGATGCCACCCGGCACGACGCCGCCACTGATCCTGAAGTACAGCGCGTCGAGCGTTCCGATCGTTCAGCTCGCGTTGTCGAGCGACAAGCTGCCGGAAGCGCAGCTCTTCGACGTCGGCAACCAGGTGATCCGTTCGCAGATCGCGACGGTGTACGGCGCATCGGTGCCGTATCCCTACGGAGGCGCTACTCGCCAGGTGCAGGTCGACCTGCGTCCGGATGCGCTGCGCGCGCATGGTCTGTCCGCGACAGATGTGAACACCGCTATCGGCAACCAGAACCTGATCCTGCCGGCGGGCACACAGAAGATCGGCGACACCGAATACAACGTGAAGCTCAACGCCAGCCCGCTGAAGCTCGATGAGCTCAATGATCTGCCGGTCAAGAGCGAGAACGGCGCGATCACCTACGTGCGCGACGTGGCGTACGTGCACGACGGACACCCGCCGCAGACCAATATCGTGCGTGTCGACGGCCGCCGTGCGGTGCTGATGACGATCCAGAAAACCGGCTCGGCCTCGACCCTCGAAATCATCAATACGATCAAATCGCGCCTGGCGCAGGTTCGGGAATTGATCCCCGACAGCATGTCAGTGGCCGTGACGGGCGACCAATCGGTGTTCGTCAAGGCGGCGATACGCGGCGTGGCACTGGAGGGCGTCATCGCGGCGGCGCTCACCGCACTCATGATCCTGCTGTTCCTTGGCAGCTGGCGCAGCACGCTGATCATCACGATCTCGATTCCGCTGTCGATCCTGTCGTCGATCATTCTGCTCAACGCGCTCGGCGAGACGATCAACCTGATGACGCTCGGGGGACTCGCGCTCGCGGTTGGCATCCTAGTCGACGATGCGACCGTCACCATCGAGAACATCAATCGGCATCTGGAGCAGGGCGAGAGCGTCGAAAGCGCGATTCTCGAGGGTTCGCGCCAGATCCTGCTGCCGGCTTTGGTGTCGACGCTTTCGATCTGCATCGTGTTCGTGCCGATGTTCCTGCTCACCGGTGTGGCGCGCTACCTGTTCGTGCCGATGGCGGAGGCCGTCGTCTTCGCGATGCTCACCTCCTATGTGCTCTCGCGCACGCTCATACCGACGCTCGCGAAATACTGGCTGCGGACCGCCGCGGAGGAGAAGGCTGCCGCCAAAAATCCCACCGCGCTGCAACGCTACCAGCATCGCTTCGAAGCGTGGTTCGACAAGGTGCGCACGCGCTATCGCGAGTTACTGGGCCACGCGTTGCAGCAGCAGCGCAGGTTCATTCCAGCCTTTCTCGGCGCGGTGCTCGTTTCCCTCCTGGTAATGCCGTTCCTCGGCCAGAACTTCTTTCCCGACGTCGATTCCGGGCAGATCAAGCTGCACATCCGGGCGCCGACCGGCATTCGCGTTGAGCAGACCACCGCACTGGTCGATCACATCGAGAGTGCGCTGCGCGAAGTGATTCCCGCGCGCGAGCTGGCGAGCATCGTGGACAACGTCGGCCTGCCGGTCTCTGGCATCAACATCACCTACGGCAACTCCGGCACCATCGGCAGCGGCGATGCCGACATACTGATCGGCCTTACCAGGGATCACGGGCCGACCGCCGGCTACATCGCGACGCTGCGCGACGTGCTGCCTGAGCAGTTCCCGGGCATCAGCTTCGCGTTCCTGCCGGCCGACATCGTCAGCCAGATTCTGAACTTCGGCTTGCCCTCGCCGATTGACGTGCAGATTTCCGGCCCCGATGCCAAGAATCGGGAAGTCGCGACCCGGCTGCTCGAACGCATGCGTCACGTCCCGGGACTTGTCGACGTGCGCATCCAGCAGACTTTCAATCAGCCCGAGCTGCGCGTTGCCACCGACCGCAGTCGCGCCGAGCAACTGGGCATCAATCAGAAGGACATCGCCAATAATCTCCTGCTGACGTTGTCGGGTAGCGGCCAGATCTCCCCCACCTTCTGGCTCAATCCGCAGACCGGCGTGCAATACCCGATCGTGGCGCAGGCGCCGCAGTACCGCATGGCCTCACTCGACGATCTGAGCAACACCCCGGTGAGCGTGCGCGACCAGGCGCAGATTCTCGGCGGCCTGGCCACGATCACACGTGGCTTTGGCGCGAGCGTGGTCTCCCACTACGACACGCAACCGGTGATCGATATCTTCGGCGCGGTGCAGGGCCGTGACCTCGGCGCCGTTGCCAAGGAGATCAAGGCGATCATGGCGGCGCAGGACGGGAAACTCCCCAAGGGCACACGCCTCATCGCGCGCGGACAGATGCAGACCATGACCTCGTCCTACACGGGGCTGTTCATCGGTCTCACGGGCGCGATCGTGCTGGTGTACCTGCTGATCGTGATCAATTTCCAGTCGTGGCTGGACCCCTTCATCATCATCACGGCGCTGCCAGGCGCGATTGCGGGCATTGCGTGGATGCTCCTCGTCACGGGCACGACTCTCAGCGTGCCAGCCCTCACGGGTGCGGTGATGTGCATGGGAGTGGCCACTGCCAACAGCATTCTGCTGGTCAGCTTCGCGCGCGAGCGGATGAATGCCGGCGCCGGTGCGTTGCAGGCGGCGATCGAGGCCGGCTTCACGCGGTTCCGGCCGGTGCTCATGACGGCGCTCGCAATGATCATCGGCATGCTGCCGATGGCGCTCGGCCTCGGCGAAGGAGGCGAGCAGAACGCACCGCTCGGGCGTGCGGTCATCGGTGGTCTGCTGTTCGCCACTGTGGCGACACTGTTCTTCGTGCCGGTGGTATTCGCACGGTTCCACGGGCGTGGCGAGGCAGCAGCTACGGCAACCGCGCCGCAACCGGCCCACTGAGTCATTCAAATCTTCGGGATCAAGGTCATGGAGCACTTTCAATCCAATGGAAAATTCGCGGTGACGCGCGGCACGGCGCGCGCCGCCGTCGTCATCGGCGTGGTCCTCGCCCTGCTGCTGTGGGGCATTCTCGCTTCGCTGCGCGCCGGCGCGAAATTGCGTGAGCAGACCGAAGAGCAGGCCATCGTCACCGTCGCCACGGTTCATCCGCAGCTGCAGACCGACGCCACCGCGCTGACGCTGCCCGGCAGCGTGCAGGCGAACTACGACGCGCCGATCTACGCGCGCACCAACGGCTACCTCAAGCGCTGGCTCGTCGATATCGGCACGCGCGTCAAGGCCGGACAGCTGCTCGCGGAGATTGATGCACCGGAGCTCGACCAGCAACTGCGCCAGGCTGAGGCCGATCTCGCCAATGCGGTGGCCAACAGGAACATCGCCAATATCACCGCCGAGCGCTGGCGCGGGCTGCGCGACACGGACTCGGTGTCGAAGCAGGAGGCGGACGAGAAGATCAGTCTCGCCGAAACCAGCACCGCCCAGCTGCAGGCTGCGCAGGCGAACCGGCAGCGCCTGCGTGAGTTGTCGGCGTTCAAGAGAATTCTCGCGCCGTTCGACGGGGTGGTCACGGTGCGCAACACCGACGTCGGGCAACTCATCAATGCGGGCGGTGCGGGGCCAGAGCTGTTTCGCATCGCGGATACCGGCAAGCTGCGGCTCTACGTGCACGTCCCGCAGGCCTACGCGGCCATGATGCAGCCGGCTCTGACAGCCGAAGTGCGTTTCCCCGACCGCCCAGGCGAGACCTACAACGCAACGCTGGAACGCACTTCCAATGCGATCGATGCTTCTACGCGGACCCTGCTCGCGCAACTCATCGTCGACAACTCGAAGGCAGGGTTGCTGCCGGGCGCCTATGCGGAGGTGCGCTTTCAGCTACCCGCGAGCGGCGCTACTGCCGCATTGAGACTCCCGGCCAACGTGCTGTTGACTCGCGGTGATGCGCTGCAGGTCGCGACCGTCAATTCACAAGGCCACGTCGCGCTGAAGACCGTGACACTCGGTCGTGACTTCGGTGCAGAGATCGAAGTCGTGGGCGGACTTACTCCCCAGGATGACGTGATCGTGAGTCCGCCGGATTCCCTGACCGAGACGACCGTCGTTCGGGTCGCGAAGCCGACTGCGGCGGAGAAGTCATGAGCATGCGCGCATCCTGCGTCGCGATGGGCTGCGCCGCGCTACTCGGCGCGTGCTCGCTCGCACCGAAATACGAAGTGCCCGCTTCACCCGAGGTGGCCTCGTACAAGGAAGCCGGCGAGTGGATGCCGGCAGTCCCCGCTGACACAAGACCTCGCGGCGCGTGGTGGGAAGCTTTCGGCGACCCGCAGTTGGATCAATTGCAGGAGCAGTTGCGCGAGGGGAGCCAGGATTTGCGAGCCGCCCTGGCGCGCTACGAGCAGGCACGCGCTATCGCCCGGCAGGCACGGTCCGACATCTACCCGACTCTGGCGGTGGGCGCGTCGGCAACACGCGCGAAGAATTCGGCCAACAGCCCAACCGCCAACGGTCTCAGTACCAGCAACGACCTGATTGCTTCGGCGAACTTCGCGTGGGAGATCGACGTGTTCGGCCGGCTGCGCAACAGCGCGGCGGCAGCTCGCGACCGTGCGCAGGCGAGCGCTGCGGATCTTGCCGCGCTGGACCTGGCGCTGCGTGCCGAGCTGGCGACGGATTATTTTTCGTTGCGCGGTGCGGATGCGACGCTGCAGCTCCTCGAGGCCAGCGTGAAAGATTTCGACCGCGCCTTCGAGCTGACCCGCAATCGTTATGCCGGGGGCATCGCGGCTGCCACTGACGTCGATCAGGCGCAGACACAGCGGCAGGACGCGCGCTCGCAACTCGCCTCGGTGCGCCTGCAGCGTGCGCTACTCGAGCATGCGATCGCTGTGCTGCTCGGCCAGCCGCCGGGTAACTTCACGATGGAACCGGCTCCATTCGTCGGCGAGCCGCCTGCGCTCGATGTGGACTTGCCGTCAACGCTCTTGCAGCGTCGCCCCGACATCGCAAGCGCGGAGCGGGCTGTGGCAGCTGCCAATGCTGAGATCGGCGTGGCCCGCGCCGCGTGGTTTCCCGTGTTCGCACTCGGTGGGGCGATCGGCTACGAGGCGACGGAATCAGCGGCGTGGTTCGAGGCACCGAGCCGCTACTGGTCCGCTGGCCCGGCCGCGATTGTGCCGGTGCTCGATTTCGGGCGTCGTTCGGGCACCACGCGGCAGGCATACGCGGCGTATGAGGAAGCGGTGGCGCGCTACCGGCAGGCCGCTCTCATCGCGTATCAGGAAGTGGAAGACAACCTGGCCGCACTTCATCACCTTGCGGATGCACTCAGGGCGGACGAAGCCGCGGCCGCATCGGCTCAGCGTTCGGCGTACCACGCCGACCGTCGCTATGTGGCGGGCGTCGCCGACTACATCGAGGTCACGAGCACCCAGAATGCCGCTCTGCAGGCGCAACGCGCCGCGCTCGAGACTCGCGTGTTGCGCATGAGCGCGGCAATCGGGCTGGTCCGCGCGCTGGGCGGCGGCTGGTCCAGCGAGCAACTCGACAAACCGGTTCTCTGATCGAGTGAGACACATGAGCCAACCAGGTCTGAAGGTCGTGAACGATGCTGCGCTCAAGCGTACTTGCATGCGCGATCAGATTCGCGACGTGCTGGTCGGCCGCATTCTCGATGGCAAGTACCCCGCCGGCACGCAACTCAAGGAGCTGGCACTGGCACGTGAGTTCAACGTGAGCCAGGCGCCGATTCGCGAAGCGTTGCGCGAGCTCGAGGGTTCCGGGTTGGTCACGTCGGAGCGCTACCGCGGCACGCGCGTGCGTGGCGCAGACCTCGACGAGATGCGCGAATCGTATGAATTGCGGGCAACGCTGGAAATTCGCGCCGTCGAGCTGGCCGTGCCGTGCAGCCCCGCAGTCATCGCGTACATGGAGGCGTGCTTGCGCGGCATGTCCGCGGCCGTCGCACGCAGCGACTCGGAAGCCTATATCGACGATGCATTGCGCCTGCATCGACGCTTGATCGAGGCCAGTGGCAACCGCGTGTTCGTCACGGTATGGGATTCGCTGCACTTCGACGTTCGCGGCCGCATCGCGTTACGGCGCATGGCTGCGAGGGGCGGGCACGCACTGCTGGTGCAGATGCATGTGCAACTGATCGAGAAGATCCGCGCGGCGGACGTAGCTGCGGCGAAGGATATTCTCAGGACGCTGTTTGCACGCGTCTCCCAGGCTTTCAGCCGCGATTGACTATCCCTCGTTCTCGAAACTCTGCGCCCGCTGAAACGCGGGACGCGCCGCGCAGCGGTCGGCATAAGCGAACAACACCGGCTCGTCGGTGATGGTCTTGAACAGCCTGAGGAAGTGGCAGGCCGAACCGACCATCGCGTCCGCCGCCGTGAACCGATCGCCGAGAATCCAGGGACCGCGCGCGAGTCCGGAACGAAGCGCCTCCAGCATCTGCGTCCAGCTGCCCCAGCCATAACGGGTTGGATTGGCGGCCAGGCCGCCTACCTTCTCGGCCATTGCCGGCTCGATGACGGCGTTGGTGAACATCAGCCACTGCAGATACGCGCCGCGCTCCGGACTGCCGATCGCCGGCGCCAGGCGATTCTTCTGGTACTGGTCGGCGACGTACGCGCAGATCGCCCCGGAGTCCCAGAGCCGAACCGAACCGTCTTCGAGCGCCGGCACCTTGCCCATGGGCGAGGTTGCGCGGAACAAAGGGTCGGCGGTCGCAGCCGGATCGCGGATGTTGATCCTTACGCGTTCATAGGGAACGCCGGCTTCCTCGAGCAGCCAGGCGACCCGGAATGCCCGAGTCTGCGCGCACCAATAAAGTCGCATGCCGTGTCTCCGGCCAGAAAAGTAAAGAGCGGGCAGGATACTGTCTTTATATACAGCGAATCAACTCTGGCAGAAAACCCTGCGAACCGGGCGGTCAGGTGGCCGCTTTTTGCTTGGCTTCCTTCTTGAGCTGTCCGCTTTGCAGGACCAGCTGGTAGGCGAGGTAGTACTTGTAGATGTTGCTCACGTACTGCACGGTCTCGCGCCCGATGCGACGCGACGCCATGACCTCGACGTTCTGAAACCACTTGTTGGGATCGAGGCCTTGCTTGGGTGCATCACGGCGCAAGCCCTGGATGCGCGCCGGCCCAGCGTTGTAGGCCGCGAACGTGAACAGCATCTTGTCGATCTGCGAAATCCCCGCATCGTTGAAGTACTGATCCTCGAGAAGTCGCAGGTACTTCGTGCCGGCGAGAATATTGGGGTCGAGGTTTTCTATCCCCTTGACGTTGACGCGCTTGTCAGCGGCGGTGGTCGGCATCACCTGCATGACGCCGATCGCGCCGACGTGGCTGCGCTTGCTCTGATCGAGACCGGACTCCTGGTACGCCTGCGCAGCAACCATCAGCGGGTCGAAGTCGAACTGCTCCCCGTAGCGGCGAAACGCGTTGATCATCGGCTCGAGCTTGGCGAGCTCGCTCTGGTCCATGGCGTTCTTTACCCAGTCGACGTTCTTCAGATACTTGACCATCACGATGTTGCCGCTGCGCGTGCCGACCTTGTGGCCCGCCACGAACTCATCGACCAGCGCCTTGAGCCTGGGCGTGTTCTTGCGCAGCGCCCACCCGAAACGCGAGCCGACGTGGACGGTGAGGTCGCTGCGTGCTTTCGCTTTCTCAAACACCTGGGTCCAGAAATTCGCCAGGTAACTGTCTGCGACCGTCATCGGCAGCAAGCCGGTGCCCACCATCTCGATCAAGTCCTCGTCTTCGAGGTGCTCATCCGCCGGGCGGATGTCGATCGGCGGGCGGCCCGCACTTTTCAGCGTGCGGTTGAGCGCTTCCAGGCTCTCGTAGTAGCTGCTCGACTTGCGCACCCACACCTGCTTCCCGGATAGATCGTTCAGTGACTTGAGCTCCGGCGCCGCGGGTCCAGTGACCACGATCTCGGTGCCGCCCTCGGCAAAGGGCGCGGAGAAATCCACTTGCTGCTCACGCTTCGCGGTGATTGTCAGGCCCGCGGCGGCGATGTCGCCCCGCCCGGCGGCCAAGGCGGTGAAGAGCTGATCGCGCGCGACTGGAATCGGCACCACGTGCACTCGCAGCTTTTCGGTCTTGAATTTCTTATTGAGCTGCTCTTCGAACATCTGCAGCGCGTCGTAAGTCAGCCCGCGTTGCTGGCCCTGGTCGATGAAGTAGAACAACTTGCTCTGCACGACGAGCACGCGGATCGAGCGCCGCTTCAGCATGCCGTCGAGATCGTCGAATTTCGGATCGAGGAAGTGCGCGTAGTCCTCGTGCAGCTCGAGCGGCGGCGCCGACGCCAGAGCGTCATCCGCAGCCGCCTCGGCTTCGCCCGGTGTGGCAGCGCCCGGCGCAGCGGTTGAAGGAGCTGCGGCCTCCTTCTCGGCGGGCTTGGAATCGCCGCCACAGGCGTTGAGCGCGAGACCACTCGCCAGGATAACGACGGTCAGAATCCGCATGCTGCTCCTTCCACGATCCGGAGCGCTAGGGACGCACGATTTCGATCTTGACGAGCTTGCCATCCTCGAAGCGGAGCACGGCCGGAAAACTCGACGAGCCGCGATCGTAGGTCCAGGTCTCGACGTGCACCGTACCGTTCACGAACGTCGTGCCGTTCGGGCGGCGCACCTGCTGGGGAATGTCTTCGCTCTTGGTGGAAGTCGGCGCGCCGCACTGCTTCAGCACTTCATCGCGGCTCACAGTCGTATCGATGAGCTTCGATCCGCAGCGGAAGGTGTCGTCTCCCGCCAGGGCACACACCGCCATGAGCAGTGCGGACAGAAGGAGGGCGGCGGCTGCGCGCACGTGCTTAGCGGCCTCCGTAGTTCTCCATCATCAGACCGGTGCCGCCGCGCGAAACGTGCGCAACGACTGCGGTGCGACGGTGGATCTTGGTGACCGTGCCGAGGTTGATTGCGAACGCGAGCTCGACCGTCTGGCCTTTGCGCAATCCGAGGTTTTCGGTCTCGATGAACACGCCGTTGGCACTCAGGTTCTTCGCCTTGCAGATGCGTCCGTGCTTGCCCGGGAAGGTGATGTAGACAGTCGTCTTTGCGCGGTGACGTGTATGTAGTCGTCGCTCCATGCCCGATCCTCGGAGTATTTATTTTGGCTGGCGCAGGCGTGTGAAGGAATTATGCCTGCTCGAAACCGCAACGCAACAGCGCGTCAGGCAAAAGATGCATTGCGGCGCGATATGTCAGGTGCCCTTAACCTGAATTTGACAGGCGACATACCCAAACTGCACCGTCGCACCCTTTGGCAAGGGGGGAGTTTGTCCCATCCCACCCTGGGCCTCGGTCGAGCCTACTCCCAACTACTGGTATTGAATGAAGACTTCGCTGGTACCCTCACTCGAGCTCGATGACATTCGAGCCGCACGGGCGCTGCTGGGCGAACGTGTGCTGACGACACCCGTGCACGAGTGGCAGAGCCAGACGCTCACTGAAGCGCTCGGGCCCGACACGCGCGCGTTCATGAAGCTAGAGCTGCTGCAGCGGACCGGCAGTTTCAAGGCGCGCGGCGCGCTGCTCAACATGCTCAGTCTGACGCGCGAGCAACTCGCGCGCGGCGTCACGGCCATCAGCGCTGGCAATCATGCGATCGCGGTCGCGTTCGCCGCCCACTCGCTCGGCGTGCATGCCAGGATCGTGATGATCAAGACCGCCAATCCATTGCGAGTGGCGTTGGTCCGAAGCTATGGCGCGGAGCTCGAGCTGGCCGAAGATGCCCACAAGGGCTTCGCGCGTGTCGCCGAGATCGAAAAAACCGAGGGTCGCGCGCTCATTCACCCGTTCGAAGGCCTGGGCACTGCGACCGGCACCGCGACGCTTGGACTCGAGTTGTGTGAGCAGGTCGAGCACCTCGATGCTGTCATCATCCCGATCGGTGGCGGCGGGCTGTGCGCCGGCGTCGCCTCGGCCGTGAAGCTGCTGCAGCCAGGCTGTGCGGTCTACGGCGTCGAGCCGACGGGTGCGGATTCCATGCATCGCAGTTTCGCAGCCGGTGAGCCGCGCTCGATCGAGCGAGTGGCGACGATCGCCGACAGTCTGGGAGCGCCGTTCGCGCTGCCGATCACGTTCGAGCTCTGCCGGCGCAACGTGGATGAACTCGTGCTCGTGACCGATGACGAGATGCGTGCCGGAATGCGACTCATGCAGCGAGAGTGCAAACTCGCGGTCGAGCCCGCGGGCGCCGCGGCGATGACGGCGCTCCTCGGTCCATTGCGCACCAAGGTCAAAGGCCAGCGCGTTGCACTCATCATCTGCGGCTCCAACATCGATACTGCGACCTACGCCCGGCTCATCGAAAACGGGGCGTGACTGACCCGCCCGCGGCGTGAATTGCACCAAAGGTCTAATGAAGTCGCCTGGCGTCTCGTGGGATCATGCGCCCCCTTCGACATCACAAGCAGCAAGCACGGGAGTAAGTCATGAAAAGGATTGGGGACCACCGGTTCGCAGCGTCAGCTCTTTTCGCAATCCTGCCGCTGTTCGCAGCTGGCGCGGCCGAGCCGCCGAAGGGGGTCAAGGTGGAGGACGCCATCAAAGTCACGGCCAGGATCGAGGCGGTGGACGTGGCAAATCGACTGATCACGGTGCGCGATCCGGACGGCAACCTGGTCGAGCTCGAGGTGAGCCCCGAGGTTCGCAACCTTGCGCAGGTGCATGTCGGCGACAACATGAATGTCGTCTATTACCAGTCCCTTGGCGCCGAATTCAAGCAGCCTGGCACGGGCGTCAAAGGCGTCGAGCAGGAGGCAGTCGCGGGTCGGGCGACTCAGGGCGAGAAGCCAGCCGGCGGCGTGGGTCAGCAGACCAGGGCGACCGTAAAGATCGACTCCGTGGATGCAGCCACCAACACGGTCAAATTCACGGGACCCAAGGGAGTACAGCGGACAGTCGCGGTCAAGGATCCGAAGGCCCAAGCGTTCATCAAGCAGCTCAAACCCGGAGACGATGTTGAGCTGACCTACACCGAAGCGGTTGCGATCAGCGTGGACCCGTCGAAGTAGGAAGGTGTGTGCGTCGGGCGCTCCGCGCGCCCGACGCCAATCAAGCGAATCGCAACGGCCGGCTCACTTCACCGCGTAGCCACGCCCTTCCATGCACGCGCTGACCGCGCGCTGGTACGTCGCGATCTTTTCCTGTTTCGCGGCTTCCGCAGCCTGCGCCTGCTGCTGAGTGGACGCCTGCGCCTGCTGCTGAGCGGCGGCCTTCTCTTGTCGCGCCCTGCGACCGCCGGCAACCACGCCGGCCGCTGCACCGTACTTCGCTCCTTCGTCGGCATCGTTGCTGGCGACCTCACCCACGACCGCACCGGCGGCGGCGCCGCGAGCCGCACCCTTGACTCTCTCGCCGGTCGGGCCGGCAGGGGGAGGAGGCGCCTGCGCCGTGGGAGGGGGCGTTTGTGCCACTGCGACCGGGTCGATCCCCGTATTCTGCTTAGCCCACCCCTCGCATTCGGTCTTGTCCTTGGTTTGCTGCTCTGCCGTCTGGTTTTTCGCCGGGTAGTAAATCGGCGCATCGGCGGCCACCAGCGCGCCGCTCATGGCCACTCCAAGCAGAACTGCAATACTCTGTTTCAGTTGATTCATGTCAGGCTCCCGTGCGGCGCTGGACGAATGCGGACTTGACTGTACGCGGACCGCACTATGCTGCGGGGAGTCTACCTGAACTACGATGCGCGCCTTGCGTCACTTTGGTCGCATTGACAAGCCTGAACAGGTCAGGAGGAGGAGTCATGACGTCCCTGGGCAGAATGGTCTGTCTGGTCTTCGGAGTTCTTCTCGCAGCGGGCTGTAGCGCGCAACGCGCAACTACGGAACCTGTGAAATCGACGACACTCGAGAATGTTCAGTGGACGCTGGTGCAACTCGATGGCAAGGCGATCGAACCCTCCTCGCGCGGCGCGCCGACACTGATGCTGAGCTCGAAGGACATGCGCCTGTCGGGATTCGCGGGGTGCAACCGCATGCTGGGCGGTTACGAGCTCAACGGTGAGACGCTCAAGTTCAACGCGATGGCGACGACGCGCATGGCATGTATCGACGTGACTCCGGAGGAGCCTCTGTTGCTCGCACTGGGGGCGACGGCGCGCTGGAAGGTCGTCGGCAATACGCTCGAGTTGTTTGACGCCTCCGGGAACACCCGCACGCGTTGGACCGTAACCATGATCGAATCAGGAGACAGGAAATGAAACCGAGTGGACGGTCATGGTGCCGCGCGATCCCCGCAGCGGCCGCTGTGCTCGCTGTCCTGGCCTTTGCAGGCTGCGAGAAGGAACCTAAGGTGAGCGTCGTCAAGGCGGTGCTGGACCAGGACGAAGCAGCCTATCGACAGCAGGCAGCGCTTTACGACGAGCAGCTCAAAACCACTGCGCGCCAGATCGAACGGACCGAGCAGCAGATGCAAAGGAGTGAGGCGTTGCTCGCGCGTTGGGAGAAACAGGCGGATCGCTACGATGCGATACTCGGGCGCTGGGAAAAGCAGTCGGGCGCGCGGCCGCAATGAACCTGCAATTCGAAAGCGGCTGCGCAGTCGCTGCGGAGTTTCGATCATGCTGGAAGCGATGACCATGGCACTCGTACTCACTTCACCCGCATTTTCCCCGAATGGCCCGATACCCAAGCTCTACAGCTGCGAGGGCCGCGACATCTCGCCACCGCTCGCATGGAGCGGCGTCCCCAGCGGCGCCCAGAGTTTAGTGCTGATCGTCGATGATCCGGACGCGCCGGATCCGGGCGCACCGAAGCTCACCTGGGTGCATTGGGTTCTCTACAACATCCCGGCGAATGTCACGGCGCTCGTGGAGAACGAAAGGAAGCACGGCGTGCCGAAGGGCGCGCTGCCGGCACTCAACGACTGGAAGAAAACGGGCTACGGCGGTCCGTGCCCGCCCATCGGGCGACACCGCTACTTCCACAAGCTTTACGCGCTCGACACGGTGCTGCCGGATCTCAAGCAGCCTACGAAGGCGCAGCTTCTCGAAGCCATGAAGGGTCACGTGCTCGCCGAGACACAGCTCATCGGCACCTACCAGAAGGGACAGTGAGCCGCGATGAAATACCTGTTGGTCGCAATCCTGCTGCTGGGTGTCGGTGTCTGGATCGGCACCCAGTGGCACGAAAAACCGCAGCCCACCGATCCGCTCACTGTCATCGTCACGCAGCTCAGGACCCAGGCGATCATCGAGCACGAGCGGCAGATCGCGGTCTGGTACAAAGCCTGTCCCGAGGTCGTCGGCGTGAATCCGCAGATGTTCGTCGCCTGGCCCGGAAAACTGTCCTTCGAGTTGCCGCTCGATGATGTGAAGCTCGAACGCAGCGGTGCGATTCTGACGGTGCGCACGGCGGCGATCAGAGCGGATGAGCCCGCCTTGCCCACCGACTCGCTCGAGTACCTGTCCACCGAGCCGATTCTCAATCTCGTCAACGAGGCGGAACTGGTCAACGGCGAGCTGCGCAAGGCCTCGGGTATTGCGCGCTATCTCAGCTCCTATTATCTGAAGCGCGACACGACGCTCTACGATGCGATGGCGGACGAACTGAAATCGCTCGTGCTGCGCATCGGCGGCGCAATCGATGCAGGGATTACGGAGGTGCGGGTCGAGATTCCACGCCCCGACCCGAAGCTGGCGCCGCTTCCCAAGCTGGAGCTCTGTCCCGGGAGCGCCGCCGACGTAAATGGACTACCCTTCGCCAAGGATGAGAGCGGCTACCTGATCCCGGTCGCGTTCCGTGCGCCGACCAGCGCCGGGAAACCTGCCGAGTCGACGGGGCGGCCGCGCGGGGCGGCCGTGATTTTCGAAGCACAGAAGAAGTAAGCAATCGTTGCCAAACGAAGGGAGGGTCTCATGAGCGGCGTTGGACTCATTGGCTTTCTGATCATCGGATTGCTCGCCGGCTGGATCGCCAACAACCTGATGAAGGGCGCCGGCATGGGCCTGGTCGGCAACCTGATCGTCGGCGTCATCGGCGCGTTGCTGGGCGGATTTCTTTTCTGGCTGCTCAACTTGCAGGGCTATGGCCTCGTCGGCGCGCTCGTCACGGCGGTGGTCGGCTCTTGCGTCCTGCTCTGGCTCATCAGCCTGATGAAGAAAAAGAGTCCCTGACCACCTTACGGCGGCTCTCTCCCTGCTCGTGGGGGAGAGGCCACGGGCGTCAGTCGACTGCACGGTACGTGCCATCTGGGTTGTCGCCAAAAAATGGCGGCCGCCCGGCTTGATCTCCTCGGGCAAGAGGTTCAAATTCATTCCGTGACCTCAACGGAGCTGACTGAAATCCATCAGGCTCTCGCCGCCGTGCAGCAAACGGTCGGCACGCTCACATTCCCGCGCTGCGATCAGGATGACGTGTTCGAGCTCATCGACCGCGTCGAAGCGGAATTGCATTCCGCTCACCCGAACGTGCAGGTCATCACCACGTTCCTGAATTCGATCGCGCGCAGTCTTCGTGCTCAGCCGGAAGCCCGCGAGGCTTGCCTGGTGATCGAAGACGCGATTGAGCATGCCGGCATTCCGAGCACCTGGCAGACAGGGATCTGATCGGCGGCCAAAGCTTGAGCGCCTCACTGCGGCGGCAGTGAGTACGGCGGCGCTCAACCTCACGACAGCGCAGTCTCGAAGGGTCCGCAGAACTCACTCGTAGCGGCACGATCGAAGCCAGCTCAGCAGACCACGCCCGGTGCACGACCGGAGGTGTCGCATGAGCATCAACCCCGCCGATTATCTCGTTCACTTTTCGAACATCCTGCTGCTCGTGTCGTACTCGGTGCGCGACATGCTGTGGCTGCGCTGGTTCGCCGTCGCCGCAGCGCTCACCAACATGCCGTATTTCCTGCTGCAAAAAACCGTGCTGTGGCCCCCGATCCTGTGGGCAATGGTGTTCACCGCCATCAACCTGTTTCAGATCGCGCGCATCTATCTCGAGCGCCGCCCGGTCGTGCTCTCGGCGGATGAGCAACAGCTCTACGATCTAGGATTCCAAACACTGCGGCCACGCGAATTCCTGTCGCTGGCGCTCCTCGGGGAATGGAGGAACGCCACGGCCGGCGACAAGGTTCTGACCGAGGGCGAGCCGGTATCGTGTCTCTGCATTCCCATTGCCGGGAGCGCGGAAGTGCGTAAACACGGCAAACACGTGGGGACGTTCAAACCCGGCAACATCATCGGCACGGCACTTGCCTTGACCGGCTCTCCATCGCCCGTGGAGGCAACGTTCAGTGAACCCGCGCGCTACATGCGCTGGCCGCTGCAAAGCCTGCGAACGTTCATGGACAAGAGGCCGCAGCTTCGCGTCACGCTGCAGGGCCTCGTGAACCGCGACCTGGCCGGAAAACTGGAGCGACTTGTATCGCAGTGATTCAACTGGTGAGTGGCAGCCGCAACTGCAGCAGCGCAGTCTGCGCCGCAGTGCTTTCGACATCGATCGTGCCGCCGAGTGCTGCGGCGGTGAAGAGTGCGACACATGGCCCGAGGCCACTCAGTGACTGTGGGTCGGTCCAGCTCGGTTCGAACATCTGCCGGGTCCAGCGCTCCGGCATCTTGATTCCCTCCGCCACGAGCTTGACGCGCACCGCCGCTTCTTCCTTGCGCAAGTCGACGAGGAGCTTGCCTCCCGTCGATAAACCGTCGATTGCAAGGAGCATGAGAAGCGCCAGCAATTGACGCACGTCCTCGTATGGCCCGTGGAAAAGGAGTTCCTCCTCCGGGCAGCGCAGCTCGAGCTGCAAGCCGAGAAAGGCAGCCTCGTTCTGCATCCATTGGCCGAGGCTTTCGACCGTTTCGCGCAAATCGAAGCGCCGCTCGCCAGCCGATAACGCAACCGTATCCATCACGGTGGTAATGCCATCTCTCAGCCGGACCAGCTCCGCCTTGCCCGCTTCGATCAGCCGGTAGGTGTGTTCGCGCTGCTCGTCCGTCTGCGGCTGCTGCAACTGCCGGCGCACCAGGTCGAACGTCAAGGTGGCCGCTTGCAGCGGAGACACGAAATCGTGATGCACCGTGCCCTGCATCCGTCGCAAGACCTGCAGGCGCATCGCGTCGCTGAGGGTGACGAGCAGACGCCGCAGATCGGTTTCGCCGAGGCGCTCGAGGCTCGTGAAAGGTTCCGCTGAGATTTCAGGCATGGTTGGCGGCCGCCGGATACCTGTCCGGTCACACAGGTTACCGATCAGCGTTGACCAGGTGAAGAGCGCTCGCCATCGCTTGACTGGCGGGCGGCCTGACTTGGCAGGAAGAGCCTGGTAAGAAGTTCAAAAGTTCAGGCGTCGGGCTAAGATGGCTGTCCCTCACTTCGAAGCCACCGGGTCGCCGGTCATCACCGACGGCGAGCAACGGAAGTACCAGAACTTCTGGGCGTACAGTGTCGAGGGCCTGGTGAACACTACTGCCGACGGATTCCAGATCCCGTTTGCCGCCGGTCACGTGCGCAGGATGCCGCGCCTCACCGCCGGTCCCTTCCGCTATCAACGGTACGCGGACAGCTATCTCGTCGAGGCCCGGCGCCACACGCGCGTGCCACTGAAACAGGCGATCATATCGAGTGCACGCCGAGACGGCAGGGCAAGCCGCAACAGAGGGTGACGTTGAAAAAATACGTCACCCGCTTGTAAAGAAGAGCGATGGAAAGCGGTCCGCTAGTCTCAACGCGTGCGACCGACTAAGCTGCAATCCATATGCCAGTACGTTCTCCCTGCCGGGATCGAGAGACGGCTGGCGCTGGCACGAAAAATGAACGTCAATCGCTGACAAAAAGAGAGGATCAATGGCCACTAAACTCGAGAAGACACTGAAGCGCGAGCTCGAGATCGAGGGACAGCATTACATGGTCGCGATCTCGCCCGAAGGGCTGAAGATGACGGTCAAGGGCCGGCGAAATGGTATCGAGCTGTCATGGAAGGACCTGGTCAGCGGTCAGGCGGCACTGACCACGGCGCTCAATGCGACGCTCGATCAGGCGCAGTCCTGATTCTTGCAAAGATTACAGTCCGGCCGCGGGCTGCCGCGTTCCAATCGTGAAGGGGTTTGCGTGGTGTAAGTAGTCGGGACTGACTGAGCTGTCCACGGAGCTGGACAACCTGGCGGGGGTTCATCATGGAGCATCAATGGGGCGCGCGCACCAGAGTGCAGTTGCTCGTCGCCGGTTCAGCGCCAAGGCGCGCGGCCGCGCCGGTCGAACTTTCGGCCGCGAACTCGCTACCGGTCCAGCATTCGCATGCCGAACTCGGCGTAGCGCTCCCCGCTGACGCTCCCACGTGCAAAGTGCTTCTCGAGGAAATCAAGGTCCTGCTGGCTCAACTGGACTGAGGCGGCAGCGAGATTCTCCTGCAGGTACTTGCGGCGCTTGGTGCCGGGGATCGGCACGATGTCATTGCCCTGGTGCAACAGCCAGGCCAAGGCGATCTGCACCGGCGTATGACCTTTGTTCGTGCCCAGCTCGCGGAGCTTCTCGACCAGCGCCATGTTGCGGTCGAAGTTCTCCCCGCTGAAACGGGGCTGCGTGCCGCGCCCATCACCTTCGGCACTGTATTCTTCGGCGCGCTTGACCGCGCCGGTGAGAAAGCCGCGGCCGATCGGTGAATAGGGGACGAAACCGATGCCGAGCTCACGGCAGGTCGGCAGGACTTCGGCCTCGACACCGCGTTCCCACAGCGAGTACTCGGACTGCAGCGCCGAAATCGGGTGCACCGCATGGGCACGCCGCAAAGTGCCCGGGCTCGCCTCGGACAGCCCGAGATAGCGGACCTTGCCCGCCTTGACCAGCTGCGCCATCGCACCCACAACGTCCTCGATCGGCACCTGCGGATCGACGCGATGCTGATAGAGCAGGTCGATGTAATCGGTCTGCAACCGGTCGAGTGATCCTTCGACTGCCGCCTTGATGTGCTCGGGTCGACTGTTGACGCCGTTGACCTTGCCGTCGCTCTCGATGTTGAAGCCGAACTTGGTGGCGATGACCGCACGATCGCGCCGGTCGTGCAGCGCGCGAGCCAGCAGGCGCTCGTTCTCGAACGGCCCGTAGACCTCCGCGGTGTCGAAGAACGTCACGCCGGCGTCGAAGGCCGCGTGCAACGTCGCCGTCGACTCCGTGTCATCCCGGGTCCCATAGACCCAGCTCATGCCCATGCACCCGAGTCCGAGCGCGGAAACCTCGAGGCCCTGCCTGCCTAGCTTGCGACGTTGCATCATCCGGGTGATCCTTCAGCATCCATGTATATATATAGAGTGGGGGCCGGGACCGAACGGCCCCGTCCCCGCGGAACATATCCACGGTGGACCATGCGAGCAACCCCAAAGTTGCCTGGCGCCGATTTCGCTTTGGATTGATCGCCGTTTCCGTGTGAGTCGAGTCCCGCAGCCGGCAGACTTGGGACAGTGGCATGGCCCGCCCCGCCAACGAGAGGATCTTGAATACACATACGCAGTTCTACGGCTGGAAATTGCTGGGCGTGTTCTGGTTGATGGTGTTTCTGAACCTCGGCTTCCCGGTGTATGGCTCGGCGGTCATCAACGCGGCGATGGCCGGTGCCCTGCATCTCGACCGCCAGACGCTGGGGCTGGTGTTTTCGGTCTACATGATCATGTCGGGCCTGCCAGGCCCGCTGGTAGCGGTCAGTGTCAATCGGCTGGGAGTGCGCTGGACGCTGATCATCGGCAGTGGTCTCGTGATTGCCGGCGCGGTGTTGATGGCGACCGTAGTGACGACTGGCCTGCAGGCAGCGATCGCATTCGGCTTGCTGGTGGGCACTGGAGTTGCGACTGGTGCCGCGCTCGCTTCCCAGGCGGGAGTCGCGAAGTGGTTCGTGCGTCGCAGGGCCCTGGCCCTTTCGATCATGTACTCGGCGGGCGCGATCGGCGGCTTCGTTTCGGCGCCGCTCCTCAATCGCGTGATCAACATGGCGGATGGCAACTGGCGCATGGCGTGGTGGGTGGTCGCAATCCTTTCAACCTGCGCCGCCGCGATTGCAGCTCTGTTCGTGAAGGAACAACCCTCCGATCTCGGCCAGGTACCCGACGGCATTCGTGATGCCGGACAGTCCCGCGCGCGGCCTGCGCCCTCGTTCATCACCACCGAGCAATGGACCTACCGCGAAGCCCTGATGACGCCGGCGTACTGGCTGATGGTGCTCTCGCTGGTCGGCGGGAGCTGCGGCTACACACTGTATCTCGCGCACGGAGTCGTGCATCTGGCGGACCTCGGGCACAGTCGCACGGACGGGGCCTGGGCGGTCAGTATCCTCGCGGTCACGGGTCTCGGCGCCAAAGTCATCGTCGCGCTGCTCGGTGATCGCATCGATCCGAAGTATCTCTGGGCGGCGTTCACGGCGTTCTTCGCAGCGGGGTTGTACCTTGTGATCGACGCGCGCAGCGAAACGCAGCTCCTCGGCTTTGCGACCTGTCTCGGCATCGGTTTCGGCGGTGGCGTCGTGTGCCTGATGGCGGTGCTCAGCAACTACTACGGCGTGAAGGTATTCGCGTCGCTCGCCGGGCTCGCGGTGGCGATCCAGACTGTGGCGAGCGCGTTCGTGCCGTACATCGCGGGCCGGCTCTATGACAACGGCTACGGTTACAGTGGCTCCTTCCTGACGTTCTCGGCGTGGTGTCTCGTCGGCGCGATCGTTCTTTTCGCGGTTCCCCCGCCGACCCGCGGCCTGCGTCGCGTCCCGGTCGCCGAAACGCCATGACCGGTCTCTTGCGCGAGAGCGAGTTGCTATGGACGCCGGGTCGCGAGCGCGTCGAGAACGCGCTGCTCAGCAAATTCTCCGGTTGGCTCGAGCGCGAACGCGGACGCAAGTTCGCGAACTACGATGAGCTCTGGCAGTGGTCGGTCACGGACCTCGAGGGTTTCTGGGGCGCGCTCTGGGATTACTTCAGGATCGACGCATCGCAACCTCATGAGCGCGTGCTTGGAAGCCGCAGCATGCCGGGCGCGGACTGGTTTCCCGGGGCGCGCATCAACTTCGCGCAGCACATCCTGCGCAACGAGCGTCCTGGCGCCGAAGCGCTCCTGCACCTGAGCGAGCGCGCGCCGCTCAGGGAACTGTCGTGGACGGAACTGGGCGCGAAGGTGCGAATTCTCGCAACCGAATTGCGGCGGCTGGGCGTGCAGCCGGGCGACCGCGTCGCGGGCTACCTGCCGAACATTCCTGAGGCCGTGATTGCGCTGCTCGCGACCACCAGCATCGGCGCGATCTGGTCGAGTTGCGGTCCGGACTTCGGTCCGCGTGGCGTGCTCGATCGTTTTACGCAACTGGCACCCAAGGTGCTGTTCTGCGTCGACGGCTATCAGTATGCCGGCAAACCGTTCGACAGACGACCCGACGTGTGCGAGTTCCTGCGCCAGCTCAAGTCGATCGAGCACGTCGTGTATCTGCCCTATCTCGATCGCGAGGACCGGACACCACTCTCAGACCACACCGTTTTCTGGGACGACTTGCTCGACCAGCCGCCCGTATCCGCTGCGGATTTCAGGTTCGAGCAAGTACCGTTCAAATATCCGCTCTGGATCCTCTTCTCGTCGGGCACGACTGGCCTGCCGAAGCCGATCGTGCACGGCCACGGCGGCATGCTCATCGAGCAGCTCAAAGCGCTGCATTTCCACATGGACCTGCACGCGCGCGAGCGCATGTTCTTCTTCACCAGCACCGGCTGGATGATGTGGAACTACGTCGTGAGCTCGCTCCTCAACGACGTGGTGCCCGTGTTGTACGACGGCAATCCTGCGTGGCCGCAGCCCGACCTGCTGTGGAAGATGGTGGAGGACTCGGGTACGAGCCTCTTTGGCGCGAGCCCGACTTACCAGGCGATCATGGAGAAGTCCGGAATCGTTCCGAAGGATCGCTTCGATTTCTCCGGACTCAAGACCATCCTGCTCGCAGGTTCCCCGGTGACGCCCGAATGCCAGAAATGGTTCTACGAAAATGTGAAGCAGGATTGCTGGGTACAGGGCGGGAGCGGGGGCACTGACGTTTGCACGGGAATGGTCGGCGGCGTCGTGACGCTGCCAATCCGTGCAGGCGAGATCCAGGCTCGTTGTCTCGGTGTTGCCGCGCACGCCTTCAACGACCGTGGCGAGAGTGTGGTCGACGAGGTCGGCGAGCTCGTCATCACCGAGCCGATGCCGTCGATGCCGGTCGGTTTCTGGAACGACGTCGGCAACCAGCGCTACCTCGAATCCTATTTCCAGGAGTACCCGGGCGTCTGGCGGCACGGTGATTTCTTCAGGATCAATCAGCGCGGCGGCTGCTTCGTGCTGGGGCGCTCGGATGCGACGCTCAACCGCCACGGCGTGCGCATCGGCACCGCGGAGATCTATCGATCGCTGGCCAATCTGCCGGGCGTCGAGGATGCGTTGATCGTCAATCTCGACCTGCCGGGCGGCAGGTTTTTCATGCCGTTGTTCGTCAAGCTGGCGGACGGCCTGACGCTGGACGAGCGCCTCGCCGACTCGATACGCGCCCGCCTGCGCAGCGAATATTCGCCGCGCCACGTGCCCGACAGGATTTATCAGGTGGAGTTAATCCCGATGACCTTGACGGGCAAGAAGATGGAGGTTCCCATACGGCGCATCCTCATGGGTGTGCCGCTCGAGAAGGCGGCCAACCGTGATGCGGCTGCCAACCCGCAAGCCCTGGACTACTTCGTCCAGTACGCGAAGACACAGAACGACTACTCATTACATCCGGCGTCGCCCAATTCGAGCACCGGCTGACGCCTGCCAGGAGACGACGATGGAAGAAGTAACGCTGTTGATCGGCGATCGTGACGCCGCCGCATCGAGGAACGCGACTTTCAATCGGCTCAACCCGGTAACCGGCGAAGTGGCGACCAAGGCGAGCGCCGCATCCGTCGAAGATGCGCGTGCTGCTGCGGATGCTGCGGCCGCCGCGTTTCCAAAGTGGGCCGCGCTCGGCCCGAACGAACGGCGCAAGCGCTTGCTAAAGGCCGCGGACCTGCTCGAAGCGAAGGCGCAGCAGTTCGCGACGCTGGGCCTTGCCGAGATGGGTGCGACCATCGGCTGGGGACATTTCAACGTCCACTTCGCTGCCAACATACTGCGCGAAGCTGCGGCGATGACGACCCAGGTGACGGGTGAGGTCGTTCCTTCAGACGTTCCCGGGAATCTCGCGATGGCCATTCGCCAGCCCGCGGGTGTCGTGCTCGGTATCGCGCCGTGGAATGCCGCGATCATTCTCGGTGTGCGCGCGATCGCGATGCCGCTCGCCTGCGGCAATACCGTCATCCTCAAGGCATCGGAAGTCTGCCCGGCCTCACATCGCCTGATCGGCACGGTGATGAAGGAAGCCGGAATGGGCGAGGGCGTCGTGAACGTGATCACGCACGACCCGAAGGATGCGGAGGCGATTGCCGAAGCGCTGATTTCACACCCTGCCGTGCGACGTGTGAATTTCACCGGCTCCACCCGCGTCGGGAGAATCCTCGCGCAGGTCGCGGCGAAGCATCTCAAGCCCATCCTGCTCGAGCTCGGTGGCAAGGCGCCGCTCGTAGTGCTCGATGATGCGGACCTCGATGCGGCAGTGAACGCGACGGTGTTCGGCGCATTTGCCAACTCGGGCCAGATCTGCATGTCGACCGAGCGCGTGATCGTCGATGAGAAAGTGGCCGATGAGTTCGCGCACAAGCTGGCGAAGCGGGTTTCCGCGTTGCCGGCGGGCGATCCGAACAAGGGCGAAGTAGTGATCGGTTCCGTGGTTGGCAAGGCGACTGTCGAGCGCGTGCAACGACTGCTCACCGAGGCTGTGGCCAAGGGTGCGAAAGTGCTGGTCGGTGGCGAAAGCAACGGTACCGTCATGCAGGGCGTCGTCGTCGACCGCGTTACGCCGCAGATGCAGTTGTTCCGCGAAGAGTCTTTCGCTCCCCAGGTTTCGATCACGCGAGTGAGGTCAGTCGACGAAGCGGTGCAGCTCGCGAACGACACCGAGTACGGGCTATCTGCGGCGGTGTTCGGCAAGAACCTCGCTCGCGCACTCGATGTCGCGCGCCGCATCGATTCCGGCATCTGCCACGTGAACGGACCAACCGTGCACGACGAGGCGCAGATGCCGTTCGGCGGCGTGAAGGGCTCCGGCTACGGGCGCTTCGGCGGCAAGGCTGCCATCGATGAATTCACCGAGCTGCGCTGGATCACCGTGCAGACAGGGCCAAGGCACTACCCCTTCTGAGTGGTGCTTGAGAGGCAGGTGAGGCTTTTCGAGACCGTGAAAAACAGGGACGTTTTTCACGGAGCCTACAGGGATGTATTTACGGCGTTCTCGAAAAGCCTCACCTGCCTCTCAAGCACCACGAAGGCAGGTTCGCATGCAAGATCTCGTCGATAAGGTTGTCTTCGTCACTGGCGGCGTCAGCGGACTCGGCCTGGGCATCGCACGCGCCTTTTCCGCAGCCGGTGCGAAGGTGGTCATCACTTACATGCGTGAGGCGCATCGCGACCTTGCGCTCGCGCAATTCCGAGAAGCGAAGGGCCGCGTGCATGCGCTCAAGCTCGACGTCACTGACCGCGAGGCGCTGGCACTCGCCGCAGACGATGCGGAAAGGGTATTTGGGCCGGTCGACATCCTCGTCAACAACGCGGGCGTGAATGTCTTCGGTCCGATGGACGAGGCGACGTACGAGGACTGGGATTGGATCCTCGGCGTCAATCTTGGCGGCGTGATCAACTGCATCGTGACCTTCATTCCGCGCCTGAAGTCGCGCGGCACGGGCGGGCACATCGTGAATGTCGCGTCGATGGCGGCGCTGATTACCGGCCCGATGGCCGGCATCTACACGACTTCGAAGTTCGCATTGCGTGGGCTCTCGGAATGCCTGCGCGATTGCCTGAACCCTTACGGCATCGGCGTGTCGGTGTTCTGCCCGGGCCTGGTGAAAAGCAACATCGGCGAGTCGACGATCAATCGTCCCGCGCATCTCGCCCACAGCGGGTTCAAGGTTGACGCGGCGACGATGAAGCTCTGGAACGAGCTGCACTCCCCGGGCATGGATCCGGTTGAAGCAGGGGAGGCAGTCGTGCGCGGCGTGCAGCGCAACGACAGCTATATCTTTTCCCATCCCGAGCATCGCCAGGAGTTGCGCCAGATCTTCGATGAGATCCTGGCTGCAATACCCGAAGGAACCGCGGATGCAGGGCGCCTCGCGGTCGAAGCGATGCGTCGCGCCGAGCTGGCCGCGATCCGCGGGCGCTAGCGCGGCGTTCGTCAGTAGGTGTGACGACGCAGGGATTTCAGAACGAATCGCCCGACGGCGCTGGACAGCAGCTTGTTCACACGCATCGGCTGGCGCGCCAGATCGCGTGAGATTCCTGACAGGTCGATCTTCAGGTCGTCGGCGAGTTTCACTGCTGTGCCCCGGCCCGCTCCGAATACTCCGCCGCCAGGGTGCTGGAACGGTCCGACGAGGTACAGTCGTTCGACGCCGGGAACCGTGAACTGTCCGAGCTCGGGAATCGGCCGATGCGCACCCGACTGGTAAGTGGTCGGCGCGATGCCGTGCAGATCGCCGCGCTGGAAGCTCGACGAAGTGCGCTGCATGTCGAGCGGGCTGTCGCAGTGATACTGCAGGATGTCCGCAGGGACGTTGTCGATGAACCTGCTCATGTGCCTGAGCATGTGCTCGGCATAGTCGCGCTTGGTATCGTCCCAC
The DNA here is from genome assembly GCA_035644435.1 of Steroidobacteraceae bacterium. GTDB lineage: Bacteria > Pseudomonadota > Gammaproteobacteria > Steroidobacterales > Steroidobacteraceae > DATBVX01. The sequence continues at coordinate 39,067 of DASQOO010000087.1, forward strand.
GCGCGCTGGTCCGGACGGTCGTACGGCACGTAGTCCCAGGCGTGCAGCGTCGCACGGCCTTCCGGCACGCGCGACGGATCGAATATCGTCAGCGACCCGAGCCCGACCAGAGGATGCTGCGAAAACCCGCCGTAACGCAGGTCATCGAACGAGCGGCGCAGCTCCTCGTAGCTGGTCGGCAGCAATTCGATCATCGCGGCGCGCACTTCGCCCGCCTTGAATCGCAGCGGAGCCTTGAGAGCGGCATGAATCGCGATGCAGGCATTGGGCGAGATCTGGGTTGCTTCGGCAGCCTGGGCAAGCGCGGGATCGATCCCTTCGACCATTCCTCCCAGGTGATGCGGATGAATCGCGCCGATCACGGCATCGACCGCCTCGTGCCGCTCGCCCTTCGTGGTCACGACGCCGATTGCGCGGCCATTGCGCGTGAGCACGCGTGCGACATCGGTATTCGCGAGCACTTCACCGCCCAGGTCCTTGATGCACGCGATGAGCGCATCCGTCAGCCGGCCGCTGCCGCCGATCGGCACGCCGATGCCATACGCTTCCATGAAGCCGACGAACACGAAGACGCCGAGCCCGGTCGCCTTCTCGTCGGGCGAGACCAGGTTTTCCCCCGCGATGCGCGCAAAGTGCATGCGCACCAGGTCGTGTTCGAAGTACTCGCACACGACGTCGTGCGTGCTCATCTGCACGATACGCCAGAATTCACGGCCCTCGCGGGTCTGGTCGAGCATCGCGAACGACGCGCCCAGCGGCGCGGGCGCCGTGTAGAGAGTCGAAGCCACCATCGGCAACCATGCCGCCGCCTGAGCCGAGAGCCGGCGGTACGCTTCGGCGTCACGCCTGGAGAACTTCGCGACCTCGGCGCAGGTTCGTTCCCGGTCTCGATACAGGCCAAGCGTACGGCCGTCTTCGAATACCGAAATCATCGGCGGGTCCGGGAACACATACCGGAGCCCGTACTTCGACTTGAGCTTGAGCTCGTCGGCGGCCAGGAGGGGGTTGGCCTGGATGAAGATATGGGCCATCGAGTGCTGGTCGTGGCGGAAGCCGGGCAACGTCAGCTCCCGGGTGACGACCCCACCCCCGAACCAGCCATTTCGCTCTAGGACCAGAACTCGCTTGCCGGCCGCTGCAAGATAAGCGCCGGCCACCAGACCGTTGTGCCCCGACCCGACAACGACAATATCGTGCTTGCTCATGGTTGCCACCTACGAAGTCTTCGCAATCCGCTATGCGCACCTCGAGCGCACCGCCCGTTTCAACTTTGTTGGCGGCGATGAGCATGATGGCCCGATGCCGCTGGATTACTACGTCTGGGCGATCTGCAACGAGCAGCGTACGGTGATCGTCGACACCGGGTTCGACCAGGACACCGCGCGGCGTCGCAACCGTCAGCTCGTCCGCCCGGTGGCCGACGGCCTGACGGCAATCGGCATCGCACCGGACGAGGTCGAGCATATCGTGATTTCGCACATGCATTACGACCATGCGGGAAATCACGACCTGTTTCCGCGCGCGCGCTACCACGTGCAGGACGCGGAGATGGCTTACTGCACCGGTCGCCGCATGGCCGAAGCGGAGGTGGGTGGCGTGTTCGATGCGGGAAGCGTCGCGGCGATGGTCCAAAAGGTATTCACCGGACGTGTGCAGTTTCACGATGGCGATACGGAACTCGCGCCCGGCATCACGCTGCACAAGGTGGGCGGACACACACGCGGGATGCAGGTGGTACGCGTGGCGACGCAGCGGGGCTGGGTAGTGCTCGGCTCGGACAGCGCGCACTTCTACGCGAACATCGACCCGGGCCGGCCGTTCCCGATCTTCGACGACATGAAGGCGTACGTCGAGGCGCAGCGCACGGCACTGCGACTCGCAACTTCTCCCGAACACTTCATTCCCGGGCACGATCCGCTGGTCTGTGCGCGTTATCCGGGCGCGAAACCGGGGCTCGAAGACATCGTGCGCCTCGATCTGCCGCCGCAGTCGAAGGGCTCGACGTGACGAGCGTGCGTATTTCAGCGCAGGAGCCGATCGGTTTCATCGGCGTCGGGCGCATGGGAGCCGCGATGGCCGAGCGTCTGCTCGCCGCGGGGCATCCTGTGATCGCGCACGACACCAGCGATGCGGCTGTGGCTGCGCTCGTGGTTGCTGGAGCGACAGGTGCGAACTCGCCCGCAGCGGTCGCATCCGCGGCGCGCATCGTGCTTGCGAGTCTGCCGACGCCCCGGATCGTGCTCGATGTGGTACGCAGCACGAATGGAGTCCGTGACGGCACGGCCATTCGCACGTTCGTCGATCTCTCGACTTCAGGCGCTGCGGCGGCGATCGCGATCGATCAGGCCCTGCAGCAGCGCGGCATTCAGGCGCTCGATGCACCGGTGAGTGGCGGCATCGCTGGCGCTCGCGCCGGAACACTGGCCCTCATGGTCTCTGGTCCGCGCGCCGTATTCGATGAAGTCGAACCGCTTCTCGAGCACCTGGGGCGCCTGTTCTTCGTCGGCGAGAAGCCGGGCCTGGGCCAGACGCTCAAGCTCGCCAACAACCTGATGTCGCAGGCGGCCATTGCGATTACCTCCGAGGCTCTGGCTCTGGGTGCGAAGGCAGGGCTCGATCCGCAACTGATGCTCGATGTGCTCAATGCGTCCAGCGGCAGGAACACTGCTTCGTCGGACAAGTTCCCGAAGCATGTGCTGACCCGCGGCTTCGACTTCGGTTTTTCGACCGGGCTTGCATTGAAGGATGTGCGCCTGTGTCTCGAGGAAGCGGCGGCACTGGGTGTTCCGATGAATGTCGGCCAGGCAGTGCAGGAGTTGCTGTCCGCTACGGAGCAGCGCTTCGGCGCCGACTCCGATTGCACGAATGTCGCGCGCACGCTCGAGGAGCGTGCGGGCTGTGAAATCTCTTCCAAGCGAGGTAGTGAGTCATGAACGAGGATCTATTCAAACGCGGGCTCGAGATCCGCAAGGCCGTGCTCGGCAGGGAATACGTCGAGAAATCGCTCGCAGGCGCCGACGACTTCAGTCGCCCGATGCAGGAACTCGCCACCGAGTACTGCTGGGGGCGCATCTGGAGCCGGCCAGGGCTGGAGCGCCGCGAGCGGAGCATGATCAACCTGGCGATGATCAGTGCACTCAACCGCCCGCACGAGCTCAAGATCCACGTCAAGGGCGCGCTGGCCAACGGCGTGACGCGCGAGGAAATCCGCGAAATCTTTTTGCAGGTCGCCATCTATTGTGGCGTGCCTGCCGGAATCGACTCAGTGCGCATCGCGCGTGAGGCGTTTGCCGAAGTCGATGCAGCACGCTGAAGCAACGGGGGAGCGAACATGGTCAAGGCTACGAACGAGAACGAACGCGTCTTTCTGAATTTCTTCGAGACCCTGAGCAGTGGAAACCTGGAAAAGATCTGGGCGGCGTTTCACCCGGAAGCGGCCTGGGAAGTCATGGTCAAGGGTATTGCCGGCGAAGGCACACACCGTGGCAAGAAGGAAATCATCGATGACTTCCTCGCGCCGGTCCGCGGCATGTTCAAGCCCGGCGACCCCAAGGTCACCATTACCTCGGTGGCATCGCAGGGCGCGCTCGTCATCGGCGAAGCGCACGGCCGCGGCACTTTCACCGACGGTCGACCGTACGAAAACCTGTATGCGTTCGCGATCGAGGTGAAGGACGGGAAGGTCTATCGCCTGCGCGAATACATGGACAGCTTTTACGTCGCCAAGCTCCAGGGGGTCGCGAAGTGAAACGGGCAGCCAGGAAGAAGAATTTGGGAGACATGGATCCGGGACGGCTGGCTCGTCTGCTGGAGGTGGTACGCGATGACATCGCGAAGGATCGTTACTACGGGGCCGTGCTTGCGATCGGCAGGCACGGCAAGCTCGCGTTGCACGAGGCCATCGGGCATGCCGATCCCGCTCGCAAGCGGCCGGTGAAGAAGGACTCGGTGTTCAGCCTGTTCTCGGTCACCAAGGCGATCACGGTAGTACTGGTGCTGCGTGCGATTGAGCGGGGAGCGTTCTCTCTCGCGACGCCGATCTCGGATCTGGTGCCGGAATTCTCAGGCCAGGGGCGCGAGAAGATCACGATCTTCCACCTGCTGACCCATTCGTCCGGCCTGCCGAGCGTGTACTCGGCGCGCGAGGGAATGCTCATCGACGTGCTCGATGAGGTGGTCGCGGAGATCTGCAAGAACGTCTTCCCGATGGAGCCACCGGGCCTGAACGTGAGATACGCGCCGATCGTTCACCATGCGCTGCTCGGGGATGCCCTGCGGCGCATCGATCCCAGGAAGCGCTCGTACCGGCAGATCGTGGACGAAGATTTGCTGCAGCCGCTGCGCATGCAGGATACCTCGGTCGGCCTGCGCAAGGATTTGCGCAAACGCCACCTGGTGCCGGAGTTCCGCGGCAATTCTCCGACGCAACATCTCGGGCACAGCAACCTGGGGCCGAATGGCGCGTTCGAGGAAGAGCGTGCCGAGATGCCGTGGGTCGGCATCGTCTCGACCGCGGCCGACATGTACCGTTTCGCCGAGATGCTGAGACGCGGCGGCGAGCTCGACGGTGCGCGCATCCTGTCGCCCACGATGATCGAACGCGCCCACCATTGCTGGACCGGCGACAAGCCGAACGAGCTCTATCGCAAGATCTTCGAATCACGCGGCTGGGAAGTGCTGCCGGCCTATATCGGCCTCGGCTTCACGCTGCGTGGCGAGCGCATGGGTCATGCATTGTTCGGCACGCTGACTTCACCCGAGACCTTCGGCAATCATGGCGCCGGTACCACGATTTTCTGGGTCGATCCGAAGCTCGACCTGACTTTCGTCGGACTCTCCACCGGCGTGATGAACTCGGATGTCAACCTCGAGCGCTGGGAACGCCTGTCGGATCTCGCGGTGGCTGCGGCGGCGTAGATGGCCGAGACCTTCGATTACGTGATCGTCGGCGCCGGCACTGCCGGCTGCGTGCTCGCGGCCCGCTTGTCCGAGGACCGCAGCAGCCGGGTGTGCCTCGTCGAGGCGGGTGGCGAGGACAGTCACCCGTTCATTCACATTCCCGCCACGGTCGGAGCCGCCATCATGCGGCCGCGGCTCAACTGGCGATTCATGACCGCGCCGCAGCCGAGTCTCAACAATCGGCGCATCCCGCTGCCGCGCGGGCACGTCGTCGGCGGCTCGGGCTCCATCAACGGCATGGTGTACTTCCGCGGCCAGCCGAAAGACTTCGACGACTGGGTGGCGATGGGCAATCCCGGCTGGAGCCATCGCGAAGTGCTGCCGTACTTCATCCGCTCCGAGAGCAACGATTCTTACATCGGTTCGCCCTATCACGGCACCGCCGGACCGATTCGCGTCAGCCACATCCCGCGACCAAACCCGATGATCGCCGCCTTTCTCGAAGCGATGCGCTCGCTGGGCTTCAGGCGCTGCGACGATTTCAATGGCCCCAATCCCGAGGGCTACGGACCGCGGCAAGGGACGATTCGCAACGGCCGTCGCGACTCGACGGCAGTCGCGTACCTGCGACCGGCACGCACGCGTGACAACCTGACGGTGCTGACCGACTCACTCGCCAGGCGGGTACTGATCGAGAACGGGCGCGCGACAGGCGTCGAGATACTGCGTGGCAACGAAACGCAGCGCGTGAACGCGAGCGGTGAGGTGGTGCTCTGTGCGGGCGCCGTGCAGTCGCCGCAGCTCCTGATGCTTTCGGGGATCGGTGATGGCGAGGCGCTGCGCAAGGCCGGCATCGAGGTGAAATATTCACTGCCCGGTGTTGGCGCCAACTATCACGACCATCTGGCCGCCGGTATTCTCATGGAGATGAGCAACAGCGCTTCGTATGGAATCTCGCTGCGCGCGACACCGCGCGGCGCGCTCAACCTGCTGCAGTACGCGCTGTTTCGCAGCGGACCGCTCGCGAGCAATGTCTTCGAAGCGAATGCCTTCGTCCGTTCCACGGAAGGCCTCGACCGGCCGGACCTGCAGATCGTATTTCAGCCGGCCCGGCGTAACCCCGGCACGTTTCCGTTTCCCCTGGGGCACGGCTTCGCGCTCAGCGTCGTGCACCTGTATCCCAGGAGTCGTGGGCGCGTGTCGCTTGCGAGCCCGGACCCGCGCGAGCCGCCGGTCGTCGATCCGAACCTGCTCGGCGACCCCGCGGACCTCGCGCCGACGCTACTGGGGCTCGAGCTTTCGCGCCGGATCATTGCGGCGCCGCCGTTGGCACGTTACCAGGCCGTGGAAGTGCAGCCAGGGCCGAAGGTACAGGGGGCCGCAGGTTTCACGGAATACGTGCGCCGCGTTGCCGCGACGGTTCATCATCCGGTCGGGAGCTGCCGCATGGGCGCGGACCCCAACGCGGTCGTGGACGCGCAGTTGCGCGTGCACTGCGTGGAGGGACTGCGGGTTGTGGATGCATCGGTGTTCCCGCGCGTGGTCGGCGGCAACACCAATGCGGTGGTGGTGATGGTGGCGGAGAAGGCGGCGGATATGATGCGGGGCATTCCGGCGCCGGCGCCGTTCGAGCTGCACCAGTAAGAGACCGAGGAGAGGGGCATGGCGAAAGAACACATCAGGCACTGGAAGATCGGTGATGTCGAGGTGGCCCGCATCGTCGAGGTGAACAACTGGGAAGACGACATCGCGATGCTGTTGCCCGACGGCAAGCCCGAGTACGTGCAGAAATTCCCGTGGCTGCTGCCGCACTTCGCGACGCCCGCGGGCCGGATGCTGATCTCGTTCCAGTGCTTCGTGCTCAGGTCGCGCGACAAGCGCGTGATGATCGACACCTGCATCGGCAACGATCGCGCCCGCGAGTACCCGGTGTTCTGCAACATGCAGACGAGCTTTCTGGACGACCTGAAGGTCGCGGGCTTCGCACCCGACACGATCAACACCGTGCTGTGCACGCACCTGCATTTCGACCATGTCGGCTGGAACACGCGCAAGGTGAACGGCAAGTGGGTGCCGACCTTTCCGCAGGCGCAGTACCTGTTCGGCAAGCAGGAGTACGAGCACTGGCGGCAGCTGCGTGACACCGGCGGCTATCACAACGTCGATCACCTGGTCGACTCGATCGACCCGATCGTGGCTGCCAGGCTCGAGACGCTGGTGGGCACCGAGCACCGCATTACCGACGAAGTATGGCTCGAGCCGACACCCGGCCATACGCCGGGGCACGTGAGCGTGCACATCAAGTCGCGCGGCGAGGAAGCCATCATCACCGGCGACATGATGCACCACCCGATCCAGCTCGCGGCGCCGGAGACTCACGGCAACTTCGACATGGACAAGGAGCAGGGCGCGAAGACGCGGCGCGCCTTCATCGAGCGCTACGCGGACCAGAAGGTGTTGATCATCGGCAGTCACTTCTGCGATCCGTCTTCGGGCTGGATCGTGCGCGACGGCAAGGCGTGGAAGTTCGTGCTGAAATAGCCGCATGGCCATCCAGCACGATCTCGCCGGACAGGCGGTCATCATCACCGGCGCGGGACGTGGGCTCGGCCGCTCGGTCGCGGCGAAGCTCGCGAGCTGCGGCGCACAGGTCGGGCTCCTCGACATCGACGGCGCAAGCTGTCAGGACGCTGCGAACGCCATCCGCGATGCGGGCGGCAAGGCCTTTGCGTATGCCGTCGATGTCTCGAGTCAGCAGGCCTTCGGCAGGGCCGCGGCGCAATTTGCCGCGGAATGCGGCCGCATCGATGCGGTCGTGAACAACGCGATGCTGCTGCGTTACGAGCCGATCGAGAAGGTCACGGATGAAGTGCTCGATCGCATGCTGGGCATCGGCATCAAGGGCGCGATCTGGGGCGCGCAGCTGTTGCTGGCCCATATGGATGCCGCACGGGGCGGCGCGATCATCAACATGGCCTCGCCAGTCGCGGAGCGTGGCTTTCCGAACACCGCGGTCTACAGTCTCGTGAAGGGCGCGATCGTCACGCTCACCAAGACATTGGCAGCCGAGCTGGGCCCGCGAAAAGTGCGTGTGAATGCCGTGGCTCCGGGCTCGGTGCCGACGCCGGGCGCGATGGGATTGAACGACAAGGCCGAATACGAGCGGCGCGCGCGCACGATCCCTCTACGCCGCCTCGGGCGCGAGGAAGACAATGCGGAAGCCGTCGCGTTTCTCCTCAGCCCGGAGGCGTCCTTCATCAACGGCGAGATCCTGCATGTCGACGGCGGCATTGCCGCGGCGAACTGATCGATGACCACGGCGACTCCGGTACTGCAGGAAGACATCTTCAACAGCGCTGCCGTGCGCAACGCGCGCGCGGTCGACGATGCGCTTCGCGAGCTGGCGCCCGTCGTCAAGCTGGCGCGCGAGGACATCACGCTCATCGCCCGCTACCAGCAGGTGTCCGAGGGGCTGAAGGACTGGCAGGCCTTCTCGTCGAAATCCCGTCCCTGGCACGACCCCAATTCGGTGCGGCCGGAGATCCTGCTCGTCGACGATCCGCCACGGCATACGGCCGTACGTCCGGTGATCGCCGCCGCGCTCTCGCCGCGAGCGCTCGCGCAGATGGCGACAGCATTCAATGCGGCCGCCGATACGTTGCTGCGCGAAGTGAAACAGCACAGCGGCGAAACGATAGATGCGGTTGCGAGCATCTCCAGGCCCTTTGTCTACAAGGTACTGCCGGACTTGCTCGGCCTCCCGCAGGCCGGGCGCGAGAACCTGACGGCGTTCGGTCACATGGTATGGGCGACGCTCGGACCGCAGAACGAGCTGTTCCAGGAGGCGATGGAAAACGTCGGCCCGGTGATCGAATGGGTCGACCGCTGTTGCAACCGCGAGAATCTCGATCCCGAAGGCCTCGGCATGCAGATGTTCCTGGCGGCGGATCGTGGCCAGATTACGCAGGACGAAGCGAAGCTCCTGGTTGGCATACTGCTTTCAGCCGCCGCGGACACGACGGTCATGACACTCTCGACCGCCATGTGCGCGTTCAGCCAGTTTCCCGACCAGTATCGTGCGCTGCGCGCGGAGCCGTCGCTCGCACGCAGCGCGTTCGAGGAAAGCTTGCGCTGGGACTCACCCTCACGCATGGCAGGGCGCATCACGATGCGCGAGGTCGAGTTCGACGGCTACCTCATCCCGAAAGGCGAGCGCTGTGGCCTGATGTTCGCCGCGGCGAATCGGGATCCGCGCAAGTGGCCCGCGCCGGATCGGTTCGACATCCGGCGCGATCTTCGCGGTCATGTGGGTTGGGGCTATGGCATTCATGCCTGCGTGGGTCGCGTGCTCGCGCTGCTCGAAGCCGATGCGCTCCTCGGCGCGCTCATCAAGCACATCGAACGCTTCGAGCCTGCGGGCGACCCGGAGCCCTGGATGACGACCATCGGGCATGGCCCCGCCAGGCTGCCGCTGCAAATTCATGGCGCTTGATTTCGACTGGCACCGCCACAGTTGACGCGGAGTTTGTATGTCATCCACCGGTGTGTACCCGCTCGCAGGCGGCTGTGACTGCCGCCATGTCCGCTATTCCCTGGAATCGCGCCCGCTGTTCGTTCATTGCTGTCACTGTCGCTGGTGCCAGCGCGAGACCGGCGCGTCGTTCGCGCTGAACGCCATGATCGAGGCCGACCGTGTTCGGCTGCTCGCCGCCGCGCCAGTGCTCGTCGATACCCCTTCTGCAAGCGGTAAGGGCCAGAAGATCGCGCGCTGCCCGAAGTGCCAGATAGCGGTATGGAGCAACTACGCCGGCGCCGGGGCCGTCGTTGCCTTCGTCCGGGTCGGCACACTTGATGAACCGGATCGGCTGCCGCCAGACATTCATATTTTTACGGCGTCCAAACAGCCCTGGGTCGTTCTGCCGGCTGCAACGCCAGCAGTTGCCGAGTACTACGACCGCAAGAAGTATTGGCCTGCGCAGAGCCTGCAACGCAGGGAAGCGTTTCTGGCCAGGATCGCGGCCATGAAATAGTCGAGCGACCCATGCCCGTCAGCATCGTCAGGCTCGGCAGCCCGAGAGGAAAACAGAGGGGCTGCGCATCGGTACGGTGCGTCGTCCGCGCGCGGCGTACGCAAGGAGGTCGTCGATGTCGAAGAGTGCGTACCTGGTAATCGAGCATTTCAAGAACGGCGATGCCGTGCCGGTGTATCGACGCTTTCGCGACCGCGGGCGCATGGCACCGGAAGGGCTGGCCTACGTTGGGAGCTGGGTCGATCACAAGCTCGAGCGCTGCTTTCAGGTGATGGAGACCGAAGACCCCGCACTGCTCGATCAATGGATGGCGAGTTGGAGCGATCTCGTCGACTTCGAGGTGTATCCTGTCATCACGTCAGCGCAAGCGGTGGAACAGATCGGGCCACTCCTGTAGACACTCCAACGAGGAAAAATCCATGCATGTCCTCACCTCAGGGGCTGGCGTCCTCGCTGCACTCGCTGTGCTCGCGACCTCAGGCGTCACGTGTGCGCAGAATCCATCGACCTCTCCGTACGTCGCTCAGCAAACACGTGATATCAAATCGCTGTCCGCCGCAGATATCGACGCCTACCTGTCGGGGAAAGGCATGGGCCTGGCAAGGGCAGCGGAACTCAACGGCTATGCCGGCCCCGCCCACGTGCTCGAGCTCGCGTCACAGCTGACTCTCACGCCGACGCAACGCGTCGACAGCCAGGCGCTATTCGACTCCATGCAGGAGAGAGCCAGAGCGCTTGGTCGGGAGCTCGTGGATGAGGAACGCACACTTGATGGCCTGTTCGCGAACGGGACCGTCACGCCACAGTTGCTGGAGAATTCCCTGGCGAGGATCGCCTCTCTTCAAGCGCGACTGCGCGGCACGCACCTGGAAGCGCACCTGGCCCAGGCCAGCATCCTCACTCCGGAGCAGAATGCGCACTATGCGCAACTGCGCGGCTATGGTGGCGCGCCTGAGCATGGGGACCATGGCGGCCGCTAGCGGCGCATTGACTGAGGTCTTGTGGCAAGCAGAAACTGCATGGGCACGCGCTCGCGGAAGCCGGGCACGAAGTGCAGGCCGATCGGGTGATCGCCGAATGAGAGTTCAGGTCGCGAAGGAGCTGTGAGCATCGACTGGTACGTCGAGGGCGATCAGTTCTCGAGCTGCAATTGCATCTACGCCTGTCCCTGCCAGTTCGAGGCGCGGCCGAATGACGGGCACTGCCACGGTTTCGAGGTAGTCCGCATCGACCACGGGCATTTCGGCGCCGTGCCGCTCGCGGGGCTGAAGTTCGCAATGCTGTATGCGTGGCCCGGTGCGGTCTTCGAGGGCAAGGGCGAGCTGCAGGCGGTCATCGATGAGCGCGCAGACGCGCAGCAGCGCGCGGCGCTGCTCAGGGTTCTTTACGGCGAGGAAACCGAGGCGGGGGCCACGCACTGGTGGGTGTTTCGCTCCATGTCGGACACCGTGCACGAACCACTCTTCAAGAGCATCCAGTATGAAGTGAACATCGAGGCACGCACCGCCAGCGTGCTGATCCCGGGAGTGCTCGAGGCGCAAGGCCGACCTATCAAGAGCCCGGCCACCGGCCAGGAGCACCGCGTACGCATCGACATTCCGAACGGCATCGAGTTCGAGATCGCCGAGATCGGCAGTGCGAGCAGCATTGCTACTGCCGCGATCCGGCTCGAACTCAATGACACCTACGGCCAGTTCAATCGACTGCGTCATTCAGGAAAGGGTGTAGTGCACGGCCGGCCCGCGACAGATTTTCCAGCCGCCGACGTCTAATCAACCAGTGGAGGCCTGCGATGGGCCCTCCCTGGCGCGACCAGTCCTCCAAGCGGCGGAGGGATTGCATGCGACCCTCGACTTTCTTCAGGAATATCGCATTTGGTTTGGCCATGACTCTCAGCATGGCAGCGACTTTCGCGTCGGACGACAAGGACAAGGACGACGAGGACGCGGATGAAGCCGTCCCGCTGGAGAGCCTTCCACACTACCTCCAGGACCGCCGTGGCGGTGTCCCCACATCACTCGCCAGCACCTACGTGCGCGAGGGGGAACTGCTCCTGTCGCTCCAATTCCTCTACAACCGCGACAATGAATTCGAGTACGACCCGAATGAATTCGGTTTCACGTCCCCCGGAGAATTCAAGGGGAACTACTGGGACAGCAGCGCGGACGTGCTGGTTGCTTTTGGACTGAGCAACGACCTGGTGCTGGAGCTGGAAGCGGCGGCCACGCGCGCCTCGCTCAAGAAGGCGGACGAAGATTTGTCCGGCATGCCGAACGAGCTGAAGGAGTCGGGATTGGGTGACGTCCGCACCCGTCTCGACTGGCGGGTGCTGGAGGAGACCGAACACCGGCCCGAGGTGTTCACCTATGTCGGCGCGCTCATTCCGCACGATAAGTCCAAGCAGCTGATCGGCACGGGCGACTGGCTGGGCATCGCCGGTGCCGGCGTGGTTCGCGGCTACGACTGGGGCACGATGACGTTTCGCATGGGTGTGGAATATGACTTCGGTTCCGCCTCGGAAATCGACTGGGGCGAAGTCGCGGTCGAGTATCTCAAGCGCCTGTCACCCATAATGACCGTTTACGGCGCGGTGGCAGTGCTCGAGGGCGACGAGTACAGCCTGGTCGGCGAGCTGCAATGGCACTTGAGCCCGAACGTCGTTCTCAAGCTCAACAGCGGCGTCGGTCTGACCTCGCACGGCATGGACTGGTCGCCGAAAATCGGCGTGCTCTTCAACTTCCCGGACTGACGCGAACCGCTAGCTGAACTGCGCGCGCGTCGTGCTGTAGGCGGCGGTGACGGTCTTGTCGAGCGGCCAGCTGCGCAATTCCTTCGACAGCACCTCGATGCCGATGGGGCCGCGGTACGGTGAGTTCTGCAGCGCCTTGACGAAGCCCTTCACGTCGAACTCCCCCTGGCCACAGAGCTTGCGATGCCCGGTCGTCTCCTCCCTGAAGTCCATGCCGGCTGGCGTCTTCAGGAAGCCATCGTTGATCTCGACACCGCAGAAATACTGTTTCGGGAAACGTGCCACGCTTTCGAACGGGATGCCGAGCTTCACGATGTGCCACAGGTCGAAGATCACGCCACCGTTGCGCGCACTCGCGCCTTCCACGAGCTCGCGCACCGCTGGCAGGGAATCGATCCTCGAGAACGGCATCATTTCATAAACGATGCTGGTGCCGTGCTCATCGGCTTCACGGCACAATTGCGCGAACTCCTCGATCAGGCGCGGCGTCGGGCATTCCTCGCGGAAGAAGTCGCCGACCTTGATGTGCCGGGCGCCGAGTGCCTCGGCCGCGGTGAGGAGCATGCGGCGCTGACTGTCGGACTGCTTGCGCCGCTCGTCATCGAGGAACCAGTCGTACAGGAACTCGAGCTCGACGTACTTGATGCCGTGGTCGTCGATGATGCGACGCATCTCGGCGAGGCTGCGCCGCTCCAGAATGTGGGCGAGGTCGGCGTGCCAGATCCCCAGGCCCTTGAAACCGGCCCGCGCGGCCGCCGCGACCCGATCCTTGAAATCGAAGGTGCTGTATTCCTTGTCGGTGTGCGGGAGCGCACCGCCCGCCAGCGTCCAGTAGGACGCGATCAGTTCGACTTCTGCCATGGCTTCACGAATGGATCCCCCCCTCGGTGTGCGAAGCGGACTCGGAACAGCTGCGCACCGGTGCGGCTGCGCCGCTCGGATCACCGCGCAGTCGCGGACCTGTGTGGCAGGTGCGAGACGCGTCGATGAACACTCGATTGCCGCTGTTTCCGGCCACATCTAGCCGTGGTTTGCCTATTACAGACTCAACCATCGCAGAACGAAAACTCGACATCGAGCGTAACGCTGCCGTCAGGCGCGTTGGCGCGCGAGCCATCGACCCAATGTCGAGGTATCGGGGACGCTGCTCACAAACTCGGGGTCATCCAGCAGCTGCGCATGCAATGCAACATTGGTCGCGACTCCATCGATGTGGCAGTTCGCAAGCGCCTGCTTCATCCGTTGCACGCTTTGCGCCCGATCGCGGCCGTGGACGACGATCTTTGCGAGCAGCGAGTCGTAGAACGGCGGCACTTTCGATGCGGCTTCGATGTGCGTATCGACGCGGATGTGCTCTCCAGCGGGAAAGAGCGCCGAGCTGATGACCCCGGGACTGGGAGCAAAGTCCCGTCGCCAGTCCTCCGCCGTAATGCGACACTCGAGCGCGTGGCCCCGCAGCTCGACTTCGTGCTGGGCGATCGCGAGACGCTGCCCCTGCGCCACTGCGATCTGCTGCGCCACCAGGTCGAGGCCCGTGACCGCTTCGGTCACCGGATGCTCGACCTGGATGCGCGCATTCATTTCGAGGAAATGGAACTCCTCTCGCACTCGATCGAAGAGGAATTCCACAGTGCCGAGCCCGCGATAGCGCAACCGTCGGCCCAGAGTGACTGCGGCAGCCCGCATCGCGTCACGCACTTCCTGCGGCAGATCCGGGGCGGGGGCCTCCTCGATGAGTTTCTGATAGCGGCGTTGCACCGAGCAGTCCCGGTCGCCAAGATGGATCACCTCGAAGCCATCTCCGAGGATCTGCACTTCGACATGCCGGCCCGCCTCGACCAGCCGCTCGAGATAGACGCGAGCATCGCCAAAGGCCGCATGCGCTTCCGCCATCGCCAGGTCGAGAAGTGCGTCGAGCTCCGCACCGTTGCGCACGGGCTTGAGACCGCGGCCGCCACCGCCGCCCACTGACTTGATGAGAAGCGGCCAGCCGATTCTTGCTGCCAGCTGCTGCGCTTCCGCAAGGTTGTCGACCGCTTGGCCAGGGAGTACCGGCAGGCCAGCCGCGAGTGCATGTTGGCGCGCCTGCAACTTGTCGCCGAGGGCTTCGAGCTGCTCGGGCGTCGGGCCGATGAATGTGACCCCGGCTTCACCACAGCGGCGCGCCAGCCGGGAATTCTCGGCGAGGAATCCATAGCCTGGATGCAGTGCATCCGCCCGCGTCGTGAGCGCCGCCGCCACGATCGCCTCGATATCGAGGTAACTGCGAGCCGGCTGTGGTGGCCCGATGCAGATGGTCCGATCGGCGAGGCGCGCGGGAACGGAGTCGAGGTCCGCCTCCGATGCCGCGAGGACCGTCTCGATGCCGAGCTCGCTGCAGGTGCGGATGATGCGCACCGCGATCTCGCCGCGGTTGGCGATCAGGAGGCGTCGCAGCCTCATTTGGCGGCCAGCCGCATCAGGACGCGCTGCGCATCGACCAGCTCGCCGTTTGCGGCGCAGATCTCGATCACCGTGCCGTGCGCGCCCGCGTACACGGAGTTCATCAGCTTCATGGTCTCGACGATGCCGACGACGGTCTCGGGCTCGACCTCTGAGCCCACGTCCACGAAGGCCGCGGCGCCCGGCTTGGGCGCGCGATAGAAGGTTCCCATGATCGGCGGACGGATCTCGGTCACGCCGTCGCGGGCGACACTGGGTGCCACCGCAGCAACTAGTTCTTTCGCTGCTCCTGAGGCTGATGTCACGCGTGAGTCGGTCGCAGCCTGCCTGGCCGCGAGCGTCTGTCGCTCCTGCGTCCAGCCACCTGAGCGGCTCTTGCGCAACGTGAGCTTGAAGCGATCGGTATGCAGGATCAGCTCGTCGAACGGCGACGCATCGAGCAGCCGCAAGATCTCCTGCACGTCGTCGTGGGTGAGATTCATGCGTAGGTATGAGACTTCGCCAACATGAATCTCACGAGCGACGACCTGTCAGCGCGCCGACCACGTGGTCGAAGGCGTGCTGCTTGGGAGTGGCGACGGGCGTGGCGTCGCGCTTGGACCACGCGGTCTCGGGTCGGCTCTGCAGCACGTAGAGTTGGCCGCCGTGGGAGTCGATCGCCCACTCGATGTCCTGGGGCGAACCATAATGCTGCTCGATGGAGGTCGCGAGCTGTGCCAGCCGGCCGATTTCCTCGTCCGTGAGACACGGCCGGGACTTGCGCTCGTCGGGTACCGGTTCGGCACGCACGCCACCGGCCTGCAGGTCAGGCACGTGCTGCATGCTCTTCGAGCTCACCGTGCGCGATACGATGTGGCCGGTGACCTTGCTGATGACGAACTTGTCCGGAGTAACTTCGCCGCTCACGATGCAGGAGCCGAGTCCCCAGCTCCCTTCGAGGGCGATCACCGAGCGATCGCCGGTCACGGGGCTGCGCGTGAACATGACGCCGGAACAACGGGAATGCACCATGCGCTGCACGACCACCGCCATGCCGATACCGCGCTCCGGCAAAGACAACCTGCGCCGATAGCTCACCGACTCCAGACTGTAGAGACTCGCCCAGCAGTCGAGCACCGAACGCATTACGCCTGCTTCATCGCGCACCCAGAGGAAGGTTTCCTGTAGACCCGCGAAGCTCGCCTCGGCGCTGTCTTCGCCGATCGCACTCGACCGGATTGCGACCGTGATGCTGGAGTCGTTGCCGCGCAGCTCGGCATAGGCCGATCCAACGAGTTCCTGCAGCATGGGCGCCATTTGGGCCGACAAGATGCGTTGCCTCACTGCACCGGCAGCCCGTGACACCGAATCCAGGTCGTTGGCGTCGGCCGCTTCGATGAGCTGCGCAATCTCGCCCCCCGGATCGGCGGCGGCGATGAATTCGGCGAACGCGCGCGTCGTGATCACGAAGCCGGCCGGAACCGGCAGTCCGGCGCGCGACAACTCGCCCAGGCTCGCGCCCTTGCCGCCTACGGCGGGCCGGTCGCCGAGCCCGATGGCTCCGAAGCCGCTGATGTAGGGACCGTTCGACATCACGAGCGGAATTGTAGTCCGGTCAGCGAGTGGACGCCGCGCTCGCTCGTGGTCGATCATTTCCTTCCCAGTGGATCGCAGCTTCGCGCTGAGTCGAGTTGCCCGTGGCCGCGGTTCGGCCAAATGCGTCACCAGTTTTTTCCGAGGTCAAAGTTCCAATGCTCGAGCTTTATCACGCGGAGCCGGTCGCCAACTCGATGAAGGTGCTGCTGTGCCTGAAGGAGAAGCAGATCGAGTTCGTGAGCCATTATGTCGACCTGCTGCGCTTCGAACAGCACCGGCCCGAGTTCGTGGCCATCAACCCCAACGGGCAAGTGCCAGTCCTGGTCCATGATGGCAATATCATCACCGAATCGACGGTCATCAATGAGTACCTGGAGGAAGTCTTCCCGGAAGTGCGCTTGCGGCCCGAGGACCCGGTGGAACGGGCCCAGATGCGCGTCTGGAACAAGTTCATCGATGAGTATTTCTGCCCGGCACTGAGCATGATCGGCTGGCATACGATGGTGCGAAAGGTGGCGCAGCGCCTCAAGGGTCCCCAGCTCCAGGAGATCCTGTCGCACATCCCGCTCAAGGAGCAGCGCGACAAGTGGGCGACGGTGGCCGGCACGTCGTTCACCGAGGAGCAGCTCAATGATTCACGCCGCCGCATCGGAGTGTCGATCGAGCGTATGGAGAAGATCCTGCAGAAATCGCACTGGCTGGCGGGCTCGACCTATTCGCTCGCCGATGTGAACAGTTACACGATGGTGGCCGGCGTGCCAAGATTCTTCCCGGAATTCATGAAACCGCGCAGCAGCGAGTGGCTCGAGGAGATGAGCGAGCGTCCCGCCGTCAAGGCCGCGCTCGCGATGCCCAACAAGGTGCCGGAAGTGCTGCGCGCGTTCGGCGATTAGTCGCCGCAGGAGTAGACCCATGCTGGAGCTTTATCACTACGAGCCGTCCGCGAACTCGATGAAGCCGATGCTGTGCCTGAAGGAAAAAGGGCTCGAATTCGTCAGTCGCTACGTCGACCTGCACCGCTTCGAGCAGCATGCGCCGGAATTCGTCAAGGTCAATCCCAACGGCCAGGTGCCCGCGCTGCTCCACGACGGGACGATCATCACCGAATCGACGGTGATCAACGAATACCTCGACGACGTGTTTCCGCAGGTGCCGCTGCGACCCCGCGCCCCGGCAGCGCGCGCGCAGATGCGCATCTGGAGCAAGTTCGTCGATGAGTATTTCTGTCCGGCGCTCAGCATGCACGGCTGGAACGTGCTCGTGCCCGGCATCGTGGCGCGGCTGCAGAGCGGGGAATTCGACCAGCTGCTGGAGCGCATTCCACTCAAGGAGCAGCGCGACAAGTGGAAGACGGCAGCCACTCACTCCTTCACAACGGAGCAGCTGGCCGACTCCAAGCGCAAGGTCGGAGTGTCCATCGAAAGGATGGAGAAGATCCTGTCGAAATCGAAATGGCTCGCGGGTGAGGAGTACTCGCTCGCGGACGTCAACAGCTTTTCGATGGTCGTTCCCGTGCCGCGGTTTTTCCCGGAATTCATGAACGACAGGATGTCACCGCGGACGCTGGACTGGGTGGCGAGAATGAACCAGCGCCCGGCCGTGAAGGCGGCGCTGGCGATGGCGCGCCAGCCCGCGCCCGCGGTTGCGCAGCGCACCTGAGGCATTGGATTTCGTATCGTCCGTTGCAACTGAGGGAAAGGGAGGACACATGAGAGTTTCCAGCCGAATGGCCGTGACATTGCTCGGTGCAGCGATGGCACTGTCGTGTGCGACCGTTGCGGATACCTCGGTCACCAGTAATCCGAAAGGCAAGATGGTGGTCGAGTTTCTCGACATGGTGTTCAACCAGAAGAAGGTGAAGGAGGGCTTCGACAAGTACACCGGCCCCACCTACCGCCAGCACAATCCCTTTGCGGCCGACGGCGCGCAGCCGGCGATCGACTTCCTCGCCCCGTACCTGGCGAGCCACGCGGGCTATCACTACGACTGCAAGCATGTCTACGTCGACGGCAACATCGTCGTCGTGCATTCACACGTGACGCGTGAAGCGGGCGATCGCGGCTCGGCGGTGGTCGACATCTTCCGCATCGAGAAGGGCAAGGTCGTCGAGCACTGGGACGTGGTGCAGCCGATTCCCGAGAAATCAGCCAACGACAACACGATGTTCTGAGGTCGCTGGCGACCGGGCGCCCGCTCAAGGGGGCGCCTTGTCCAGCTCCTGCTTGAAGATCGGGTTCGACAGCAGGTAGCGGATCGCATCCGCGCGCTCGCTGTCGAGCGGCTCGTCGGGGAACGCTGCGAGCAGCGCGCGATAATGTTCCTCCGCGCCCTCGCGGAACTCCCGGTGCGTGAAAATATAGAGATCGTTGCGGCGGATGCCGCGCAGGATCCGCTCGCCACATTCCTCGGGATCCATCCACAGCGGCGAATTCGGACGGTCGGCGAGGCGCTTCTCGAGCTCCGCGAAGCCGCTGTTGCGAAACTTGTCGGGTCGCGTCTTGCCGCTCTCGCGGATGTTGGTCTGCACCGGGCCGGGACAGAACGCGGACACACCGATGTTGTCGGCGGCCAGCTCGCCACGCAAGGACTCCGACAGCCCCAGCAGCGCCGCCTTCGCCGTGATGTAGATCGAACAGTTCGGGATCGGGATCACTGCGGCCATCGAGGAAGTGCTGACGATGTGCCCGCCCTCGCCGTGGGCGAGCATGTGCGGCAGGAAGGTCTGGATGCCGTTGATGACGCCGCCGATCATCACGCCCAGGCCCCAGTCCCAGTCATCGAACTTCGCCAGCCTGATCGGCCCGAGCAGCCCCATGCCGGCGTTGTTGACCAGCAGGTGAATCTTGCCGAAGGCGCCGAGCGTGTCCTGCGCCGCCTTGGCGAAAGCGGCGCGATCCGTCACGTCGAGCCGCAGCGTCAGCACGTTCGCCTCCTGGCCGGCGTTGCCGAAGAACGCCGCGGCCGCCGCGAGATGATCCTCGCGCACGTCCGCCATCACGACTTGCATGCCGGCCTTCACCAGCACCTTGCTGAGCCCGAGGCCGATGCCGCTGGCACCGCCGGTGACGAATGCAACTTTGCCTGCTACTGGGTCCATGGTTCGGTTGATCTCTCGTGGGTTGAAGTTGATGCGGCTAATTCCACAGGCGCCGGCTCGCGAGCGTCGCGCCCTCCACCAGCGCTGCCAGCTTGCGATACACGATCGCCGGATCGACCCGGCCGACGCCGGCAAAACTTCCGAATCCGCAGTCGGTGCCCGCGATCACGCGCTCGCGCCCGACGATGTCCGCGAACTGGTCGATACGCTGCGCGATGAGCTGCGGGTGCTCGACGTAGTTCGAAGTCGAAGTGAGCAGACCCGGCACCAGGATCTTGTGATCGGGGATGCGGGCATCGCGCCACACCGTCCATTCGTGCGCGTGCCGTGGATTGGCAGCCTCGAACAGGATCGCCGCGGGCTTCGCCTTGAGCACGGTCGCAATTATCTTCTCGAGCGCAATGTCGTGATCGTGCGGTCCCTCGTAGTTGCCCCAGCACACATGCATGCGCAGCGCCTCGGCGGGAATATTGCGCAGCGCGTGATTGAGCACCTCCACGTGCAACTCGGCCCGCTTCAGAAACTCAGGTTCGCTCAGGTCCTGGAACCCGGTGTGTCGCGCCATCGCGAGGTCCGGGCAATCGACCTGCAACACGAATCCCGCGGCTACGATCGCCTCGTACTCGGGCTGCATGGCGTTGGCGATGGCTTCAACATAGGCCCCGTGGCTCGAGTAGTAGCGATTGGTCTGGAACACACTGACGACGCCCGGCGACGCCGAGTCCATGAACGCTTCGCGAGCGCCATGAGCCGTCACCGCGGCGCGCAAGTTGGAGAGATCCTTGCGCAGTGAATCGCTTTCCATGACGGCGATCGGTCCGATGCAGGACTGGCGCTGGAAAGACTGCCTGCCCGCGACCAGGGCCATCTTGTCGCGAAACTGCGGATAGTCCTTGAGGTCGAGCGCGATTTCGCGGTCGGTGTGACCACCAAAGCCAGACAGGCGCTCCTTGATGTAGGTGGCGTAGCCGACTTTTGCGGTTTCGCCATCGCTGACGGCATCGATGCCGGTCGCCACCTGTTTCTGCACCGTCGAAGAAACCGCGGCCGCCATGGTGGCGTCGAATTCAGCAGCCTCGAAGGGCTCGCCCTGGTCCCGTTGCAACAGCAACTCGACCACCTTCGCATCGCGCGGGAGGCTCCCCACGTGAGTTGTCAGGATCCGGTCGGTGCTGAGGCGCATTTTCACGGCAGGTGTCAGGCAAACATGCGGCGGAAGTCTTGTAAAGCCCCGCCACCGAGCCAGAAAGGTGATCGCCAGGGCCAATTCGCCGGCGAGCGCGCAGGCGTGATTGTGGCGCGCCGCGATTTCGCTGTAGGTTGACTCCTTGATCGTTGATGGTTGAGCCTGCCATGCAGGTTTTGCTGCCCCATTACGTCCCTATGTTGAGCAAGCACGCCCGGCGCGCCCGGGTGCTGCTGTTGAACCCCTCGGAGGATCTCCCGTGAACGCTTCACCTGCCTCGCAGCATCAGATTGCCAAACAACCCGAGCCGTCCGCGGCCGTAGCGCGCTTCCTGAAGCGTGGCCCGCGCCTGCTGATCGGCGGGGAGTGGGTCGAATCGAAGTCGAAGGAATCCATCCCCGTGATCGATCCGGCGACCGGGCGGGAAATTGCCCGCATCGCCGACGCCAACGCGGAGGATGTCAAGCGTGCGGTGGCCGCGGCGCGCGAGGCCTTCGACAAGGGACCCTGGCCGGACATGACGCCTGCGAAGCGTGAGGCGCTGATGTGGCGGCTTGCGGAGCTGATCGACAAGAACGCGGAGGAACTCGCCGAGCTCGAGAGCGTCGACAACGGCAAGACGAAGTTCATGGCCAGTATTATTGATGTGCCAGGCGCGAGTAACTATTTCCGCTACATGGCCGGCTGGGCGACCAAGATCAGCGGCGAGACCATCCGCAATTCGATCGGCGGAATTCCGGGCGCGAAATTCGTGACCTATACCTCGCGCGAGCCGGTCGGCGTGTGTGCGCAGATCGTGCCGTGGAATTTCCCGCTGGCGATGGCCGCATGGAAACTCGCACCGGCTCTGGCCGCGGGCTGCACCTGCGTGCTCAAGCCCGCCGAGCAGACGCCACTGTCCGCATTACGCCTGGGCGAGCTGGTTATGGAAGCCGGTTTCCCACCGGGCGTCGTGAACATCATTACCGGACTGGGCGAGACAGCGGGCGCGGCATTGGTTGCCCATCCGGACGTCGACAAGATTGCCTTCACCGGCTCAACCTCGGTCGGCAAGATCATCAACAAGTCCGCCACCGACACGCTCAAGCGCGTGTCACTCGAGCTCGGCGGCAAGTCGCCGGTCGTGGTGTTCCCGGATGCGGATGTGAACGCTGCCATCGGTGGCGCCTCGAACGCGATCTTCTTCAACCACGGCCAGGTGTGCTGCGCCGGCTCGCGCCTGTATGCGCATCGCAAGGTGTTCGACCAGATGGTGGAGGGCATCAGCGGCGCGGCGAAGTCGATCAAGCTCGGTCCGGGCCTTGATCCCAAGACCCAGATGGGACCGCTGATCTCGAAGGAACAGCAGGACCGCGTACTGAGCTACATCGAATCCGGCAAGTCGCAGGGCGCTTCGGTGGTGGTCGGCGGCGGTGCGCCAGCGCACGACGGTTACTACGTCGAGCCGACGGTGCTGGTGAATGTGAAGCCGGACATGCGCGTGGTGCGCGAAGAAATCTTCGGGCCCGTGCTCGTTGCGCAGCGCTTCGATGATGTCGACGAAATCGCGGCGCTCGCCAACGACACCGAGTTTGGCCTGGCGGCGAGCGTCTGGTCGAAGGACCTCAGCATCGTGCAGCGCATCGTGCCGAAGATCAAAGCCGGCACGGTCTGGGTCAACTGCCACAATTTCCTCGACCCCAACATGCCGTTCGGCGGCTACAAGCAGTCCGGCTTCGGGCGCGAGCACGGACGACACGGCATCGAGTTGTACACCGAGATCAAGTCCGTCTGCATGGCGGTCTGACGGTGGCTGCCTCACGGCTGATCCTGGTTTCGCTGGCGGCCGCGATCGCACTGGGCGGATGCGGCAGGAAGTCCGATCAGTCGCAGGGCGCGGAGAGGGCGGCTGCCAACACGCCTGCCGCGGTCGATGCCGCACGCATCGAAGCTGCCGACAGCGACGCCGGCAACTGGATGACGCACGGGCGCACCTACGATGAGCAGCGCTTCAGTCCCCTGAAGCAGGTCGACACCCGCAACGTGCGTGATCTCAAGCTCGCATGGCACTACGACATCCCCACCGATGCGCGCGGCCAGGAAGCGACTCCGCTGGTCATCGACGGCGTCATGTACGTCACCAGCGCCTGGAGCAAAGTGTTCGCGCTCGATGCGCGCAGCGGTGCGCTCCTGTGGCAATACGATCCCGCCGTGCCACGCGAAACGGGGATCAACGCGTGCTGCGATGTGGTGAATCGCGGCGTGGCTGCGTGGAAGGGCAGGGTGTACTTCGGCACGCTCGATGGACGCCTGGTGGCGCTCGATGCGGCAACCGGCCAACTCGCGTGGGAGAAGCTGACCGTCGATCCGAAGCTGCGCTACACGATCACCGGCGCGCCGCGCGTCGTGAAGGGCAAAGTGCTCATCGGCAACGGCGGCGCGGAACTCGGCGTGCGCGGCTACATCTCGGCTTATGACGCCGAGAGCGGCGAAATGGCCTGGCGCTTCTATACCGTGCCGGGCGATCCCGTAAAGCCGTTCGAGGTTCCCATTCTCGAAAAGGCTGCACAGACCTGGACCGGGCAGTGGTGGAAGCTCGGCGGTGGCGGCACGGTCTGGGACTCGATGGCCTACGATCCGAAGCTCGATCTTCTCTACATCGGCGTCGGCAACGGTTCGCCGTGGAATCGCAAGCTCCGCAGCCCCGGTGGCGGCGACAACCTGTTCCTGTCATCCATCGTGGCGCTGCGTCCGGACACGGGCGAATACGTCTGGCACTACCAGACGACGCCGGGCGAGACCTGGGATTTCACCGCGACCCAGCACCTGATTCTCGCCACGCTCAAGATCGACGGTCAGGATCGCGACGTCATCATGCAGGCGCCGAAGAACGGCTTCTTTTACGTCGTTGATCGCAAGGACGGCAAGCTGATCTCGGCGCAGCCCTATGTCGCCGTGAACTGGGCGACCGGTGTCGATCCGGCAACCGGCCGGCCGATCGAGAATCCGCAGGCGCGTTACGGGGAAACGGGCAAGCCGTGGCTCGCGATTCCCGGGCCGGGCGGCGCGCACAACTGGCAGCCGATGTCATTCAGCCCGCTGACCGGCCTCGTGTATCTGCCAGTCACGGAGATGGCGTTCCCCTACATTCCGGATGCGAAGTTCAAGCCGAAGTCCCTCGCCTGGAACGTGGGCATCGATCTTGACGCCGGGAGCCTTCCGCAGGATCCAAAGATCATCAAGGACACCAAGGAACACCTGCGCGGTCACCTGGCCGCGTGGGACCCGGTCGCGCAGAAAGAGGTCTGGACGGTGCAGTACGACGAGCCGTGGAACGGTGGCTTGCTCTCAACCGCTGGCAATCTCGTCTTTCAGGGCACCGCGATGGGCGACCTCGTGGCCTACCAGGCGGACAACGGCTCGCGACTCTGGTCCGCGTCGACGCAGGCGGGCATCATCGCCGCGCCCATCACCTACCAAGTTGGCGGCGAACAGTACGTCGCGGTGGAAGCGGGGTGGGGCGGCGTTTTCGGTCTCGCCCCTGGGGAACTCACGCGCGACAAGCACACGCGGAGCAATCCGCCACGCATCCTCGCGTTCAAGCTCAACGGCTCGGATGCACTGCCGGACGTCGCGGCGCCGCCGGTGAAGGCACTCAACCCGCCACCTGACAAGGCTGCAACGGCGACCGTCACGGCCGGCAAAGCGCTTTACAACACCTACTGTGGCACCTGTCACGGCGATGCCGCCGTGAGCGCGGGGATCCTGCCGGACCTGCGCTACTCGGCGGCTCTCGGCGATGCGAAGCTGTGGCAGAGCATCGTTCACGACGGTGCCTTGAAGGACAACGGCATGATCGCGTTCAGCCCGGAATTGAGCGCGCAGGACATCGACAAGATTCGTGCGTATCTCATCCGGCGGGCGCACGATGCGATGCCAAACACGGCGGCGAACTGACAAGTGATCGAGCTGTTCACTTCCGAGACGCCTAACGGCTGGAAAATCTCCATCGCCCTGGAGGAGATGGGGCTGCCGTACGCGTACCGGCACATCAAGCTGTCGAAGCGCGAGCAGAAGGAAGACTGGTACCTCAAGCTCAATCCGAATGGCCGCATACCCACGATCATCGATCACGACAACGACGATTTCGTGGTGTTCGAATCCGGCGCGATCCTGATCTACCTGGCGGAAAAGACCGGGCTGCTGATGCCGAAGGACGTCAAGGGTCGCTCGCTCGTGGTGCAGTGGCTCATGTTCCAGATGGCGGGCATCGGCCCGATGATGGGCCAGGCCAATGTGTTCTTCCGCTATGCGCCGGAGAAGATCCCGTACGCGATCGATCGCTACCAGCGTGAATCGCGTCGCCTGCTCGAAGTGCTCGACACGCGGCTCGCCGATCACGAATACCTGGCGGGCGATTATTCCATCGCCGACATCGCGACCTGGGCCTGGGCCCGCGGCCACGAATGGGGCGGGATCAGCATCGAGGGCCTTGACCACCTCGAGCGCTGGCTCGCACTGATTGCTGCGCGTCCCGCCGTACAGCGCGGCAAGGCGATCCCGCCCGTCGAAGATCTCGGCGATCGCACGCAACAGACCGTGGACGCCGCCCGCAACTTCCTCGTTTGAGACCTGAGAGCCCGACATGCTGAAGCTGTATCACTGGGAACCGAACGCCAACTCCGGCAAGCCGATGCTGGCGCTCGCGGAAAAGGGCGTGGAATACGAAAGCCATTACGTCGACCTGCTCAAGTTCGACCAGCACCAGCCCGAATACCTGAAGATCAACCCCGACGGAACCATACCGACCATGGTGCACGGCGACCTGGTGCTGACCGAGTCGACGCCGATGATGGAGTACGTCGACGAGGCGTTCCCGGGTCCGCAGCTGCGTCCCTCGGATCCGAAGGAGCGCTGGCGCATGCGCTGGTGGATGCGCTTCTTCGATTCCTACTTCGCGCCCTCGCTCAGCATGATCGGTTGGAGCATTTTCATAGGGCCCGCAGTGCGCAAGCGCGATCCGAAGGAACTGCAGGCCGCGATCCAGCGCATTCCGCTCGAATCGCGCCGCATCGCCTGGCGCAAGGCGATGTTCAACGAGTTCAGCGAAGCGGAGCTCGCGGAATCCAAGCGTCGCGTGTTGTTCTGCATCGGAGTGCTCGAGCAACATCTCGGCCGCCAGCCCTTCGTAGCCGGCGAAAGTTACTCACTCGGCGATGCCAACTGCTTCAACCTGGGCTATGCGCTGCCGCTCTCCCAACCCGACCACTGCAACGACGCGAAGACGCCGCACATCATGGAATGGCTGCGCAAGATCTATGAGCGTCCGGCGACCAAGGCCACCTGGGCCAAGGGACGCACCGAAATGGCTGCGCGCGTGAAGTTCCTGGAGCGCACCCCCCATGCTTGAGCTCTACCACTGGGAACCGAACACGTTCTTCCTCAAGCCGCTCATCGCACTCAAGGAGAAGCAGGCGCCGTTCAGCAGCCGCTACTTCGATGCGGCGCAGTTCGAGCAGTTCGCGCCGGGATTTCCGCGCAACGTGGAGTCGAACCTGCATCTCGAGCGCGAAGGTCCGGTGCTGGTTCATGACGGTACGATCGTGAGCAGCTCCTTCTTCATGCTCGAGTACATCGCGGACGCCCTGCCGGGCACGGATCTGTATCCCGGCAATGCCTACCAGCACTATCGCGCGCGCGCCTGGGGACAATTCCTGACCCTGCAGCTCAGCCCTGGCGTATGTGCGCTCGGTTGTGAGAAGTACCTGGCTCCGGCTCTCAAACAACGCGACCCGAAGCAGCTCGAGTCGCAGCTGGCCGCCATCGAGCCTCTCGAGCGCCGAACCGCGTGGAGCGCGGTGCTCGACGGAACGCACGATGAGGCGCGCCTGGCAACGCTGAAACAGCGACTGGCATTCCCGATCGGTCGCCTCGAAACCGCCTTGAGCCAGGGACCCTGGCTCAACGGCTCGAGCTACTCGATTGCGGATATCGAGGCATTCTCCCTGCTCAACTCGCTTCCCGATCTGGTTCCTGAGCTCGTGAGCGAGAAGGGGACCCCGCGCATCAGCGACTTCCTCAACCGGATGCGTGAGCGGCGCGCAGTGCGCGAGGCACTGGCGCTCAGCAGGACCGGCAAGCCGCAACAGGCGTTCGTGCCGGGTTGCGAACCGTCTCGCTGGGGCTAGAGGTCAGGCATGCGCTATCGCAAGATTGCCACCGAGGAGGCGTTCGCGATTCCCGAGCAGTTCGACGCCTGGCGCGAGTTGCTCAAGAAGAGCAGCGGCTACGATCCGGACCTGTTCCTGGCGCGGGCGCAGACCGACGGCGGGCTGCTGTCGCAGCGTCTGCTCGATGTCGACGCGGAGCGGCTGCGCATCATGGACGAGGCCGAGATCGACGTGCACCTGCTGGCACTGACCTCGACCGGGGTGCAGGCGCTCGAAACGGAACTCGCTGTTTCAGTCGCGGCACTCGGCAACGATCGGCTCGCCGAAGCCATCGCACGCCATCCCGGCCGCTACGCCGGACTGGCGACAATTGCGCCGCAGGACCCGAAGCGCGCAGTCAGGGAATTGGAGCGCGCGATCCGCACGCTCAAGCTCAACGGCGTGATGATCAATTCGCACACCAACGGCGAATACCTGGACGAGCCGAAGTTCTGGCCGATTCTCGAGGCCGCCGCCGCGCTCGGCGTGCCGATCTATATCCACCCGCGTTCCCCGTCGCCCGCGATGGCGCAGCCGTACCGCAAGTACCACCTCGAACACGCGATCTGGGGCTATGCGGTCGAGACCGGGCTGCACGCCGTGCGTCTCATCATGAGTGGCGTATTCGACAAATATCCGACGCTCAAGATCGTGATCGGTCACATGGGTGAGAACATCCCGTACGCGCTCTACCGCATGGACTGGATGCACGCGCGCGCGCCGGTGGCCATGGACCGGCCGAAGCTGCAACTCACACCCAGCGAGTATTTCAAGCGCAATTTCCTCATCACGACCAGCGGCGTGAACTGGCATCCGGCGCTCGAGTTCTGTATCGAAGTGCTGGGCGCCGACAACATCATGTGGGCAGTCGACTACCCGTACCAGGAAACGCACGAAGCGGTGCGCTTCATGAATGACGCGCCGATCTCCGACGAAGACAAGGCGAAGATCTTCCACCGCAACGCCGAGCGCGTGTTCCGCATCCGTGCCACCTAGATCTTCTTCTGCTGGCCGGTTCGTCCCCCCAGCCCAGAACACGACGTGACCACACAGAAGAACTGAGGTCAGCTTTCGCGGGACACCTCAGCGCACCTTTTGCGTAGTGGGCCGGAGGATGGGCTCGGGTGACGAACCGGCCAGCAGAAGAAGATCAAGAAGCAGGTAGGATGCCGACCTGATGCAGACGTTGCGGTTAGCGGCGATCGTCGTCCTGTTCTTCGTCGGCCTGTCGTTGCGGCATTGGAAAGTGCTGGATGCTGGCCACGGCAAGCGCTTGCTCACGATCGTCGTGTGGATCGGGCTGCCGACGCTGATTCTCGCCGGCGTGAGTCGTCTGCCGCTGCACGCGCAACTGGTCTGGTTACCGGTGTCCGCGGCGGTGACGATCCTGGTCGGTTGTACCTTGGCTGCGGTCGTGGGGCGTCGACTGGCGCTCGAGCCGCAGGCCTATGGCGCCTTCGTCTGCTGTTTCACGGCGCTCAATATCAGCCTCGTGTACCCCTTCATTCTCGCCGCGCGAGGGTCGGACGGTTTTGCGGAGGTCGCGCTCTTCGATCTCGGCAACGCGACCATGCTGTGCACGTTCGGCTACCTGCTCGCGGCGCGTCTCGGGCGTCGGGCCAACAGCTGGTGGCAAGCTGTACAGCGGCTCGGTTCATTCCCGCCGCTCTGGGCACTCACCCTGGCCCTGATCATCAATCTCTTCGCCTTGCCGGTGTCCAGCGTCGCGCTCGATACGCTGCAATCGATCGGTGGCTGGGTGGTACTCCTGGTGCCGGTCGCACTCGGTGTGCTTTTCGATGGCCGACGCGCGCTCTCCAGACCCGCCCTGGCGGCTGTCGGAATCCATCTGGCCGTTGGAATCACGATGGCACTGGTGTGCACCCTGCTCCTCGGGCTCCATGGCCTGACTCGCACGGTGGCGATCGTCGGTTGCACGGCGCCGATCGGCTTCACCGTTGTCGTGCTGGCGCAGCGCGAATCACTCGACGTCGAGCTGGCAGCGAGCGCCACGTCGCTGTCCGTCCTTCTCGGGCTGCTTTACATACCACTGGCCCTGCTCTGGTTGAGCTGAATGCTCCACTGGCACACGTGGTTCAAACACGACATTGCATTGAAAACTATGGCTAACCGTGCGCTGTCGGTTGACTCGCCGTTCTCTGTAGATCGACTATTGCGGCCGCAGTCGCGTTGTAATCGGGCGGATGCATGGGGTTGATCAATTGAGTCTGGTTCTGGATACGCGAGTCACCATCCGTACCATTTAGACCACAACGATCGGGGGGGCACCCGTCTGCGAGGGCGATCGACTATGAAGAAACTCATCCGCCTTGTTCCATCGGCGATCCTGACAATTACCACTCCGCTGCTGCTGCTCGCCGCGCCGAGCGTGTTGGCGCAACAGAAGCAGGTCCAGGTTTCTGCAGAGGCTGCGGGTGCCCTGGAAGAGATCATCGTCACCGCGCAGTACCGCGAGGAGAAGCTGCAGGAGACACCGATCGCGATCACCGCGATCACCGCGCAGGACATCAAGGACCGCAACTTTACCGAGGCCTACCAGGTTGCGTACACCGTGCCCAACCTGTCGTTGCGCCCGACGCAGGCCGCGTTCGGCAACACGATGTCCGCCTTCATCCGCGGTATCGGCCAGTACGACTTCCTCGCGGAGTTCGAGCCTGGCGTCTCGATCTACTTCGACGACGTGCTGCACCCGGTGACCATGGGCTCGATGATCGACCTGATGGACATCGAGCGCGTGGAAGTGCTGCGCGGGCCGCAGGGCACGCTGTTCGGCCGTAGCGCACTCGGCGGCGCCATCCGCTATATCAGCAAGAAGCCGCAGGGTGACAACACCGGCAACATCCAGGTGACCTACGGGCAGTTCAATCGCCTCGACCTGCGTGGTTCCTACGACTTCGCGCTCTCCGACACCGTGTTTGCACGCGTGACCGGCGTTTCCAAGCAGGCCGACGGCTACCAGAAGGTGTACGACTTCAAGTGCCTGTACCCGAGCGCGGGCGGCAACCTTCCGCAAAAGATCTTCAACCGCAAGGCCGGCTGCCAGATCGGCACCCAGGGCGGCACGGATGTCTCCGGGGCGCGCGGGCAACTGCGGTTCGCACCGAGCGATGCGTTCGATCTCACGCTGAGTGCCGAGATCGAAGACGACAACTCCGAGGCGCGCGCCGACACGCTGGTGGCGATTGCGCGCAACACGACGGGCCCGTTCACCGGCCAGCTGCCGCCGCCGTTCAACTTCTGGAGCAACGCGATGGTCACGGCGTACGGAGTCCCGTACGACGAGCGTTTCAAGACCAACAGCCCATTGGCGAGTTTCGCGACCTATTCCGATCCTTCGAGTGGCATCGAGTTCAAGCCGGTAACCGCGCTCCAGCAGCACACCTACTCGGCCAAGGCGGATTGGCATGGCAGCGAGGCGTTCCGGGTCGAAGTGATCGGTTCCTACAGCGATTTCGACAGTCAGTTCGCCACCGATGCCGACGGTTCGCCGCTGGGCGAGCAGACGGTCGATGGGCGCCAGTCCTTCCATGGCGCGACCGGGGAGTTGCGCTTCAGCGGACGCGCCATGAATCGATTCGACTGGGTTGTGGGTGGCTTCTACTACGACGGCAACATGTCGAGCGGCCAGCAGGTTTCGATCCCGGCATTCGTCCCGGGCGCGTTCCTGGTCAACGGCCTCAACGAGACCAAGTCCAAGGACGAGTCGGCCTATGCGCACGTTGTATTCGACGTCACCGACAAGCTGAGCCTCACGGCCGGGCTGCGCTACTCCAAGGACGACAAGGACGAGAATTTCGACAATACGATCGTGCGCACGACTCTCAGCACCTCGGAGAACCACACCGACTGGAAGGCGGGCATCGACTACAAGTTCACCGACACGTTCATGGCCTATGCATCGGCGGCCACCGGCTACCGGCCACAGGCCTTCAATCCGCGCCCCTTCCAGGTCACGCAGTTCGTGAAAGTGGACGGCGAGGAGGCGACTTCGTACGAGGTCGGCATGAAGGCCGACTGGGCGGATCGGCGCCTGCGTACCAACCTGGCGGTGTTCTACATCGACTACAACCAGCGCATCCTGCCGGTCGGCGGCACAGAGTGCCTGCTGATTCCCGGATCGAATCCGCCGCAGTACAACCTCAACCCGAATGGCGCGTTCACCGACTCGCTTGGCCAGACTTGCGATGCGGTCACCTCGCGCACGTTCTATCAGAACATTCCGGCGACGGTTCAGGGCGCCGAGCTCGAGATCGCGTTCCGGCCGACCGAAGCGCTCAACATCTCGGCTCAGTACGGCTACACGGACTTCAATGGCGACGAGTTCGACAACCCTGGCCTGCTCAACAACCCGAACCTGACCAAGATCACGAGCGATGAGCCCATCTACGTGCCGAAGTACAACTGGAGCTTCAGCATGAGTTATGACTTTGGCCTGGGCAATGGCAGCAAGCTGACGCCGCGCCTCGACTACTACGGACAGAGTGAAATCTGCCCGGGGCTGCAGACCAACCTGACCGGCACCACGAACAACATCAGCGCCAAGGACTTCTGCTCAGATAGCTACGAGTTGCTGAACGTGCGCCTCGAATGGAACAGCCCGGAGAGCACCTGGAACGCGTCCGTAGGACTCAACAACGCGACCGACGAGGAGTACTTCCTCAACAAGTTCGACCTGACCGCTTTCGGCCAGCCGACGATCGAAGGTCAGCCCGGTATGCCGCGCACCTGGTACGTGCAGTTCACCCGCAACTTCCAGTAATGCGGATCGGATAGGGCGCGCAGGGCGCGCCCGACTCCGCAGAACTCGAGGCGCGCCCGGCTGATCAGGCGCGCCTTTTTGCTTCGACGGAAGCGAAGAGTGAGAGGTGGACCGTGCAACGTATTGACAGCAGTCACGCAGGACGGGTGATGCCGGACCCGGCTGCCTGGGATGCGGGCAGTTTCGCGAGCGAGGTCGAGTACAGCGTCGCACTGACCGAGGCTGATCGCCAGGAGCTGCTGGCAGCGGTCCGGAAAGTCGCTGCGGCCGGCCGACTCACTCCCCCGCACGCGCTCGAGCCGCAGGATTTTCGCTGCAGTGCGCTCGCGCACAAGCTCCGGCAAGCCTATGAACAGGTGCGCAGCGGTCGCGGCTTCATACTGCTGCGCGCCCTGCCACGCCACGGCCTCAGCTTCGATGAGTTCGCAGCCGTCGTCTGGGGCGTGGGCACGCACTTCGGCCATGCGCTGTCGCAGAACGCCAAGGGTGAACTGCTCGCCCACGTGATCGATGCCACTGCGTTCGAATCGACACCGCGCATGTACCGCAGCGCGCTCGAGCTCGGCCTGCACAACGACGTCACGGCGATGCTGTCGCTCGCCTGCTGGCAGCCGGCCAAGTCCGGTGGCGAGAGCCGGCTCGGGAGCGCCGTGCGTATCCACGATGAGATCGCGCGGCGCGCGCCGCACCTGCTGGAGCCGCTGTATCGCGGCTTCCATTACCACCGCCTGGGTGAGGAAGGTCCTGACGAGGAACCCGTGACGCCGTATCGCATCCCGGTCTTCGCGGTGCGCAGCGGCCAGGTGAGCTGTCGCAACGCGCGCGCCGGTTACATCGCCGGCCATCATGAGCTCGGCATCCCGATCACTGACACCGAGCTCGAGGCGATCGACCTGTTCGATGCGATCGCGCGCGAGTCGCAAACCGCCGTGAGCTTCTCGCTCGACTACGGCGACATGCTGGTCATCAACAACTACACGGTGTTGCACGCGCGCCGTGCGTTCGAGGAATTCCCCGACCCCGAGCGCCGACGTCACCTTTTGCGGCTGTGGCTGGACGCCGACGATTTTCGCGACGTGCCGAAGGAATTCAACCAGATGTCGGCGAACGGCATTCCCTACCAGGCAGGCCGCTCGTGCAGCTACGATTTTCAGAAGCTGTTCCGCGAAATTGATCCGCGGCTTCTGGGGTTCAGGCCGACGCAGCGGCCGCGCACGGGTTCGAATTGAGCACGAGCCCGAGCGCCGCTAGCCCCGGCGACGCCTGGCCGCATCCCCGGCGCGCCTGGTACGCGCTCGGGGTTCTGACGGTCGGCCTGCTGGTGGCCACCATCGATCGCAGTGTCATCCAGCTGCTCATCGGTCCCATCAAGCGCGACCTGCAGCTCAGCGACACGCAGGTGAGTTTCCTGATCGGTCCCGCGTTCGTCATCGTTTACGCAGTCCTGGGACTGCCCATCTCGCGTCTCGCCGATCGCCACAGCCGGCGCCTGATCATCGGCATCGGCATCGCCTTCTGGAGCCTGATGACGGCGTGCTGTGGCGTGGCCCGCACGTATGGCCAGCTGTTCTGGGCGCGCGCGGGTGTGGGAGCAGGAGAATCTTCATTCGCACCGGCCACCTACTCGATCCTCACGGACTCATTTCCGCCGCGGCAGCTTCCACGTGCACTCGCGATCAATGCGATCGGCTTCGCTTACGGCACCGCACTCGCAACGATTGTCGGGGGCGCGGTCATCCAGGCGATCGAGGGCATGCCGCCGGTCGTGCTCCCGGTCCTGGGTGAGATTCGTCCCTGGCAGCTGGTGTTCATCGCGGTCAGCCTGCCTGGATTGGTACTGGCCCTGTTGATGGGGACCGTGCACGAGCCGCGCCGTCGCGGCTTGCTTTCCGGTGGAGCATCGCTCGTCGACGGCAAACCGCGAGCGGTCCCGATCCCGCAAGTGCTGCACTTCGTCGGCGCCGAGTGGAAGACATACGCGCCGATCTTCATCGCGATGGGCATCAAGACGATGCTCAGCTTCGGCACCACCGGCTGGATGTTCGAATTCTTTTCGCGTACCTACGGCTGGGCCACACCCCAGACCGCGTACAAGGTCGGCGTGATTTCGCTGATCCTGTCGCCGCTCGGCCTGCTGTCGGGGAGCTGGCTTGCAGAAAGGTTTGCGAAGCAAGGCTTTGACGACGCCAACCTTCGCGTGCTGCAAATCGCCACCATCGCGGTGCTGCCCACATCGATCCTTTACCCGCTGATGCCCGATCCGAACTGGGCCCTGGCGCTCGCGGGCCTGAATCTTTTCGTGGCCTCGCTCGGCATCGCTCCGGGTAACGCCGCGTTGCAGATCATTACCCCCAACGAAATGCGCGGACAGGTGCGTGCGGCGTACCAGTTCGTCTTCAACGTCGTGGGCTACGCCTCCGGGCCCGTATTCGTCGCCCTGTTCACGGATTACGTTTTCGGCAGCGACGCGTCGTTGCGCTACTCGCTCTCTGCCGCCGCCGCCATCATGGGTCCGCTGGCGGTGTTCGTGACGTGGTACGGGTTGAAACCGTACGGACGCAGCGTCGTGCGCGCCCGCGCCTGGGCCTGAGGGGAGTCACATGAAGGATATAGCGGGCAAAGTGGCTTTCATCACCGGCGCCGGCAGTGGCATCGGGCTGGGCATGGCGCGGGTTTTTCACGGTGCCGGGATGCAGGTCGTGATCACGGATCTCAGCCAGGAGCATCTGGATGCGGCGTTGAAGCTGTTTCACGCACGTCCGCAGGGTGTCCACGCCATCCGGCTCGATGTCACCGATCGCGAAGCGATGGTGCGTGCTGCCGATGAAGCGGAGCGCGTATTCGGCGCGATTCATGTCCTGTGCAACAACGCCGGCGTTGGAGTGTTCGGCTCGCTCCTCGAAGCGACCTACGACGACTGGGACTGGGCGCTCGGCGTCAACGTGGGTGGCGTCGTCAACGGCGTGCAGACTTTCCTGCCGCGCATGCGCGCGCACGGCGCGGGCGGTCACATCGTCACGACTTCATCGATGTCGGGCCTGCTCGCGCGCATCGGCGGTATCTATGCCGCGACCAAGTACGCTCTCGTCGGCTATATGGAAACGCTGCGCGCGGAGCTCATGCCGCACGGTATCGGCGTGTCCGTGCTGTGCCCGGGACTCGTGAACACGGCGATCTTCGCGGGCGAGAATTCCCGGCCGGCGCGCTATCGCAACACGCGCTTCCGTGCCTTGGATGACGCGGTCATGCGTGAGCAGGTTCTGCCGACGGGTATGGATCCGATGGAGGTCGGCAAGCGTGTGCTGCGCGGGATCAGTCGCAATGACCTCTACATCCTGACGCATCCGGAGTACGAGGCGGGCCTGCGCGAGCGCTTCGCTGCGATCCTTGCTTCATTTCCAGTCGAGAAACCGCCCGCGCGACGGGTCGCCGCCTCGGTCGCCGTGCTCAGGAACCCGATGTTCGCGGCGGAGCGCGACCGGCGGCTGGCGGAACGTCGCAAGCCAAAGGCCAGGAAGGGTCGCAAGCGCCAGCCGGCGCGCAAACCCGCGCGCAAATCCAGGTGAGCGGATCGGGAGGGCAATCGATGAAAGAGATCAAGGGCAAGATTGCGTTCGTGACCGGTGGCGGCAGCGGCATCGGCCTGGGACTGGCGAAGGTCCTGAGCGAGGCCGGCATGAAAGTGGCGATCGCCGACATCCGCCCCGATCACCTGGAGCGCGCGCTCGCTGAGTTGAAGGGTGCGGGCCACAACGTGCACGGCATCGAGCTCGATGTCACGGACCGCAAGGCCATGGAGCGGGCAGCCGATGAAACCTTGCGGGTGTTCGGCAAAGTGCACCTGGTCTGCAACAACGCCGGTGTCAGCATCTTCGGACCGATGGACCAGGCGACCTACGAGGACTGGGACTGGATCATGGGCGTCAACGTCGACGGCGTGATCAACGGCATTCAGACGTTCGTGCCGCGCATCAAGGCGCACGGCGAGGGCGGCCACATCGTCAACACCGCGTCGATGGCCGGGCTGATCGTCGGGCCCGGGTTCGGTATCTACTCGGCGTCGAAATTCGCGGTCTTCGGGCTGACGGCGTCGCTCCGTTACGACCTCGCGCCACACAACATCGGCGTCTCCGTCCTCTGCCCCGGCTTCGTCCGCAGCAACATTCACGAAGCGGTGCTGAGCCGTCCAAACCACCTGACGCGCAGCGGCTATCGCGTCAGCAAGGAGGATATTGCGCGGCTCGATCAGGTACTCTCGGTCGGCATGGCGCCCATCGACGTGGCGCAACGCGTGCTCGAGGGAATCCGGCGCAACGAGCTCTACCTGTTTCCGCACGCGGAATTCAAGGAGGAATTGCGCGAGCTGTTCGACGGTATTCTCGCGGCCTTGCCGGTCGCCGCGCCCGACCCGAAGCGCATGGCAATGGAAGACGGACGGCGCGCGCGCAAGAAGGAAATGCCGCGGGTCAGACAATGACGGGTTGTGAGGTGCGGCGTGAATGATCTGACTCCTGCGGCGTCAACGGCCCCCGCGGCCGATAACCGCCCGTGGCCGGGCCCGCGACAAGCCTGGTACGCCGTGGCGATCTTCGCGCTCGCGCTCATGGTCAATTTTCTCGATCGCGGCATCGTCGGGCTCCTGGTGCAGCCCATCAAGCGCGACCTGCAGCTCAGCGATTTTCGCATCAGCCTGATCATCGGCTTCGCGTTCGTGTGCATGTACGTGATCCTGGGCCTGCCGATCGCACGCATGGTCGATTCGCGCAGCCGGCGCCTGATTCTCACCTGCGGCATCACGGCCTGGAGCATCGCGACCACGCTGTGCGGTCTGGCACAGAATTTCTGGCAGCTGTTCCTGGCGCGCATCGGCGTCGGCGCCGGCGAATCGTGCAGCGGGCCCGCGACTTTCTCGATGATGGCGGACCTGTTTCCGCCGCGAAAACTGCCGCGCGCCATCGCGGTGCTCAACTTCGGGTTCATCGCCGGGACCGGCATGTCGCTGCTGGCGGGTGGCGCGGCGATCGCATGGATCAGCTCATGGCCGTCGATCTCGCTGCCCGTGATCGGTGAGCTGTACGACTGGCAGATGGTGTTCATCGTGGTGGGGCTGCCGGGATTCATCGTCGCGGCGCTGATGATGACTGTGAAGGAGCCCATTCGTCGGGGCATCGCGGCCGTCGCTCCTGCGGGTAGTGCAGCGTCGATTCCGATCCGCGAAGTCGTCACCTACCTGCTCAGGCACTGGACGACCTATGGGCCGATGTTCATCGGTGTGGCATCGAACACCGTGCTCGCTTTCGGTCACCAGGCCTGGTACGCGGCATTCTTCCAGCGCACCTATGGCTGGAGTGCACCGCAGTTCGCCACGGTATTCGGCATCGCGATCGTGATTCTCGGGCCATTCAGCCTGATCGCTGGCAGCATGCTTGCCGAATGGTGGGCGAAGCGGGGCAGGCTCGATGCCAACCTGCGCGTGACGCTGCTGGCGTCGGTTCTGAGTCTGCTTCCGGCGCTGCTCTATCCCTTCATGCCAACCCCGGAACTCGCGATCTCGCTCATCATCGTGGGCTTCCTGGGCGCGATGCTGAGCCCCGGCCCCTACAACGCGGCGCTCCAGATCGTCACGCCCAACCGGATGCGCGGGCAGGTGACGGCGCTGTTCCTGTTCGTGTTCAACATCGTCGGCTTCGGGCTGGGTGCGACGATCGTCGCGAGCTTTACCAATTTCGTGTTCGGCGATGAGAACATGCTGCGCTATTCGCTGGCAGCGACGGCAGTCGTGATGGGGCCAATCTCGATCATCTGCTTCTGGCTGGGACTGAAGCCTTACGCCCGCAGCGTCGAGCGAATGGGCGCACACCGCGCCTAGGGTTGTTGCGTCTCTCGATAGCCAAGTCCGCAATCCATGCCACGCTGGCCCCTTGACGGCGCAGTAGTGTTGCGTAGGCTGGGACTCGTGGACCGGCATTCGATAACGGTGTTGATTCTCGCGCTGGGCGCAGCTTCCATGAGTACTTCGACGTCAACCCACGCCGCTGAGGAACGCAGCCAGGAGAAGCCTTGTTCGCGAGATGAATACCGCCAGTTCGACTTCTGGCTCGGCTTGTGGAACGTGACCGAGAACGGGAAGGTCGCGGGCACCAATCACATCGAGAGCATCCTGGGTGGCTGCGCGCTGCACGAAAACTGGCACGGTGTCAGCGGGCTGGTGGGTAACAGCCTCAACTACTACGACGCGCCGCGAAAAGTGTGGCACCAGACGTGGATAGACCAGTCGGGCAATGCGCTGGTGCTCGAGGGACGCTTCGAGAATGGCGCCATGCGCCTTGAAGGTCAGCGCCCAGGTGCAAGTGCGGGCCAAGTAGACTTGCATCGCATCACCTGGACGCCCCTCACCGGCGGCAACGTGCGCCAGCTATGGGAGACCTCTACCGACGGAGGTAAGACCTGGGCCCAGGCTTTCGACGGGTTGTACGCGCCCGCGAAGTGACGGATGGCGGCCTTATCTGATGCCGCCGGGCGGCGTCCAGCTGCCCTCCTTCTTGGCCCGCTTCTCCGCGCGCCTTTCCTTCAGTGACTTCTGTGGCTTTTTCTTGCCTTCGCGCTTCTGGTCCATGCCCTTGCTCATGGAGCGGCCTCCTGGTGATGATGCGGTCCTATTCTATGTGTCTGCGGGGCTGTGCGACTACTGCTGAACGTCGCTACGCCCCTGCACGGCAATTACCGTGCTCGTCATCGTTGCAATCAGCAAGCGCTCTGCGCCACGCAGCCCGATAGCCTCGCCCTGGCACACCGTGAGCGTGCGTCCCGCCTTCACGACGGTGCCGATCAACTGGAACCGCTCCGCCGCTGCAGGTGCGATGAAATTGATCTTGTATTCGACGCTCAGCACACCGGCGTCCGCCGGCATGAGTGAGAACGCGGCGTAACCGCAGGCGCTGTCGAGGGCCGTCGCGATGATGCCGGCGTGCATGAACCCGTGCTGCTGCGTCAGCTTCGGATCGAAGGCGAGCTGCAGTTCCACGCGTCCGGCATCGATCTGCACCAGTGTCACGCCGAGCGCGGCCATCACTTGCTGGCGGTTGAAGCTCGCCCGCACACGTGCGCTAAAATCCGGATCCTTTGGGGTGAAGACTCTTTCCACGGGTCCCAGTGTCGCCGAGCCGTGACTGAAAAATCCAATCTCACAGCAAGCGAACGTATCCTGCGCTTCTGGTTCGCGGACGTGCCGAACAGCGCGAAGGCGCTCGAGAATCGCAGCGAGTTCTGGTTCGGTGAGGGTGCACTCGCGGATGTCGACCGGCAGATCGAGCGGGAGTTTCGCGCCGAGATCGAGCGGGCCGCTGCCAGAAAGCTGGAGAGTTGGGAGGCGGCGCCCCGCGCGCGACTGGCCCTGATCCTGCTGCTCGACCAGTTTCCGCGCAATGTGTTTCGCGGCACGCCGCGTGCATTTGCGACTGATGCAATGGCATTGGATCTGGCGTTGGAGGGAATGCGCCTGCACGCTGATGCGGAGCTGATTCCACTCGAGCGCTTGTTCTTTTACATGCCGCTGCAGCACGCGGAGAATCGTGACGCGCAGGAACGCGCCGTCGCGGCATGCTCCACGCTGGCTCTGGATGCGCCGCAGTTCATGCGCTCTTTCTTCGACGTGTGCACTCGTTCAGCCGAGCAGCACCGCGACATCATCCGCCGCTTCGGGCGCTTCCCGCACCGCAATGCGATCCTGGGGCGCGAGAACACGCCGCCGGAGCGGGACTATCTCCAGGCAAACCGGCACGACTTCGGGCAGAAGCCCTAGATGCGGATCACGACCTTGCCGAAGTGCGCGCCACTTTGCTGATAGACATAGGCGTCTTTCGCCTGTTCGAACGGGAACACTTTGTCGACCACTGGCTTGATGCCGTTGACCTCGAGCGCTGCATTCATGCGCTCGAACATCGCGCGGTTGCCGACGAAGATGCCGTGCATGCTCGCGCCTTTGCGCATCACCGGATGCGGGTTGGTATCGCCCTGGAAGCCGGCGAGCACGCCGATCATGGCGATCTTGCCGGCATAGGCGACGCACTGCATCGATTTGCCGAGCGTGCCCGGGCCGCCCACCTCGATCACGTGATTGACGCCGCGGCCGTCGGTGAGCTTCAGGATCTCCTTGTCCCAATCCGGCGTGCGCTTGTAGTTGACGAGCCCGGTGGCGCCAAGGGCCTGGCCACGCTCGAGCTTCTCGTCGCTCGATGAAGTGAGGTACACGCGCGCGCCGGCCATGCGTGCAAACTGCAA